>CAZXIG010000148.1:1260-7473 GCA_964640405.1 uncultured Candidatus Kuenenia sp. | reverse complement strand
ATAATATCCCCCTGCTTGCGCATGGGGGCTTTTATGTGGAGGGGATTTTTATGCGTGGTTTCCAATACAAGCCCCCAGGCGCGAGCCGGGGGATGATGCGGGCCGCCGGAGCTATGCTTGAAATGGCATGTTTACCGTCGTCATTCCGCTGTTCGAGAAGGGGCCCTACGTGCGGCGGGCGCTGGAATCGGTCTGTGCCCAGACCATGCCGCCGGCCGAGATCATCGTCGTCAACGACGGGTCGACGGACGGTGGGGAGGCGATCGCCAGGGGCTTTGCGACGCCCGCGGGCTGCCCGGCCGTGCGGGTGATCGACCAGCCGAACCGGGGCGTGAGCGCCGCCCGCAACGCGGGCATCGCCGCGGCCACGCAGCCGTACGTGGCGTTCCTCGATGCCGACGATCGCTGGAGGCCCGGGTTCCTCGCGCGGATGCGAGAGCTGATCGAGCGGCATCCAGGGGCGACGTTGTATGGCGCCGGGTTTGCCACCGTCCGCAACGGGCGTGAAACGCGAACGTACGGGGCCACTGGTGTTCGTGGCGGGCCGGTGGATTTTTTTCGCGAACTGTCGCGCGGCTTCGTCATCCATCCTTCAAGCATGGTGGCGCCGAAGGCCGCGATCGAGCGCGTCGGTGGGTTTCCCGAGGGCGTCACGCACGCCGAGGATTTTCTCGTGTGGGCCAAGCTCGCGCTCGCCGGTCCGGTCGTGCTCGCGCCCGAGCCGCTCGCGGAATACGACGTCGGCGTGCCCGGGCAGGCTGTTGCCTACTGGCAGGGGGGCTACCGCGAGCGGTTCGAGATCCTCGCCTACCATCGTTTCCTCGCCGCCACGATGCGGGATCGAGCCGGATCAGCGACCGACTCGTTCACCGCCTACGCGGCCGGTCAACTCAAGACGGCGGCCCTCCAAAGGCTCTATTGGGGCAACTTCCAGGCCCTCGCCGAATTCGTGCGGGAACTGGATCTCGCCGCGTTGCCGCTCGGCCAGCGCGGCCGCGTGGCCTGCTGGATCGCCGGCCACCGGATCACGTGGCCTTTCGTAGCTACCATGATGGCGGTCATTCGTATGGGCCGCGAAACGTTTAAGCTCCGCGATCGGGCCGCAGCATGATGCTCTTCCACAAACTCCGCCAGCTCGGCCGCGCGGTGAAGTGGCGGAAGCAGGTGGCCCAGGCCGTTTCCACGCAGCTCTCGCTGCTCGAAGACCCCGACGCTCTCGTGCTCGGCAATCTCGCGCCGGCCGACGAGGCCCGGCTCGTCGAGCTTGTGCAACGAGCCGCCGCCCACGAGGGGCCGATCGTCGAGTTCGGCACGCTCTTCGGCGTCACCACGCGGCTCATCGCGGCCACCGTCCGCCCGGGCCAGCGGGTGATCACGGTCGACAACTTTATCTGGAACCCGTTCGGCCTGCCGGCGGCGATACACGAACGGTTCGCCCGCGGCGTGCTCCGCACCGAACTGGCCGAGGGTCGCGTGGAGCTGCGTGTGGGCACGAGCGAGTCATTTCGCCGTAGCTATCACGGGCCGGCCCCGGCGCTCGTGTTCCTCGACGCGGATCATTCGTATGCGGCCGTCCGCGACGAGATCGCGTGGGCACGGTCGCTCGGCGTGCCGCTCATCTGCGGGCACGATTACGGCGTCGCCCGGTTTGGCGTCACGCGGGCGGTGGACGAGGCGTTTGGCACGTCGGGCATCACGGTCGGCGGCACCGTCTGGGCCTGGCAGCAGCCTGCGGAGCGAACGGCATGAGCCAGTCGCGGCCGCTCACGATCGCGTTTTTCTGGACGGGCGTGTCGCCCACGATGGCCGCCTGCTGGCGAACCCTCGCAGCGCAGCCGCATACCCGCCTCGTGGTGTTTCTGGCGCTGCCTGCGAATCCCGATACGGCGTTCGAGCACGAGGCGATGCTCGCCGGCGTGGACGTGCGGGTGGTGCCGCCGGGGCAGTCGCTGGCCGCGGTCGAGCGGGAGATCGCGGCCGTGGCTCCGGACGTGATGGTGGTGCTCGGGTGGCGGAGCCCGCTCTGTCGGCTGGCCGCGGAGAGCAAGGCGTTCGCGCACGTGCCCAAGCTGTTCGCCTTCGACATGCCGTTTCTGTGGAGCCTGCGGAAGCTGGTGGCGCCGCTCGTTCTGCGTCGCTACCTCAACCGGTTCGTCGGAGCGCTCGTGCCCGGGGAGCGTGCGGCGGCGTATGCCCGGTATCTGGGGTTTGCGGAGTCACGAATCGAGCGGGGGCTGATCGGGCTCGACACGGCCGCCGCGGCGGAGGTGGCGGCCGCGCGGGCTCGTCTACCGGCCTATCCGCGGCGGTTTCTCTACGTGGGGCGGTATGCGGCCGAGAAGCGGCTCGATCTGCTCGTGGCGGCGTATCGGCGGTATCGCTCGCGGGTGCCCGATCCGTGGGGTCTCACCTGTTGCGGCATGGGGCCGGAGGCGGGGCGGCTCGTGGGCGTTGAGGGCGTCGAGGATCGCGGCTTCGTGCAGCCGGCGGCGATGGGGGAGGTGCTGGCCACGCACGGCGCGTTCGTGCTGGCGAGCGACTACGACCCGTGGCCGTTCGTGATTGCCGAGGCGGTGGCGGCGGGGCTGCCGGTGGTGTGCACGAGTGCGTGTGGCAGCAGCGTGGAACTCGTGCGGTCGTATTTCAACGGGCGGGTCGTGGGGCCGGGCGACGAGGCGGGGCTGGCGGAGGCGCTCGAGTGGGTGCACGCCCACGAGGCGGAAGCCCGGTGGATCGGCGAGCGGGGCATGCCGCTGGCGGCGCCGTACGCGAAGGAAGTGTGGGCGGAACGCGTGCGGGCGGTGTGTGAGCGGGCACGCCGTTCGTGAAAAAAGCGCCCAGGCGACCGCTTTTCCAATAAAAGCCCCCAGGCGCGAGCCGGGGGATAATGCGGGTCGTTTCGGGATGGACGCCGCATCATCCCCCTGCTTGCGCATGGGGGCTTTTATGGGATGCGGGATAATGCGGGCCGCGCAACGTATCATCAACGCTCATGAACGCCTGGGATGTTTGTCTGACGCACGATCCGGTTTATGGGGGCATCTACCGGTCCGTGTGCAATTTCGCGCGGGCGCTCGACGCGCGGATCCTCTCGTTCGACGACGGCCGTGCGGATCGCTCGCAGCTGCAAGACGAGCGGCCCACCGTGCGGATCGCGTGCCGGCCGCGGCTGTTCAATCGCGGCTGTCATGTGGTCACGCCGGAGATGCGGGCCGAGGCCGAGGCCCACGTGGCGGGGGCCGACCTCCTCGTCGTGCACTCCCTCTTTCGCGGCCACGCACCCTGGGCGGCCCGGTGGGCCAGGTCGGTGAAGAAGCCCTATTGGGCAGCGCCCGACGGCTGCCTCGACCCCTGGGCCCTGCGGCGGCATTCGCTCGCCAAGCGGCTCTGGCTGGCCCGCTATGGCCGCGACTTCTTCGCCGGCGCCACGACGATCTGCGCCACCGCCCGCGAGCAGCAGAAGGCCGCGCCGATCATCGGCGATGGCCGGTCGGTCGTGATCCACTGGCCGGTGCCTTTGCCGAGCCAGGCGGAGGGCGGGCCGGCTCGCGAGCGGTTTCGGGCGGCCCACGGCATTCCAGAGTCGGCCCGCGTGCTGCTCTTCGTGGGGCGGCTGCATCCGATGAAGCGTCCGCTGGAAACGGTCGATGCCTTCGTGCAGGCGGACGTCTCCGAAAGCCATCTCGTGGTCGTGGGCATGGAGGAGGGCGTCACGGTCGCGGCACTGCAGGCCCGCGTGCCGCCGGAGTGCCGCGGGCGGGTGCACGTCGTCGGGCCGCTCGCGGGCTCGCCGCTCGCCGAGGCGTTCGCGGCCAGCGACGGCTTCGTCTCCCTCTCACACCGCGAGAACTTCGGCTACAGCTTCGCCGAGGCGCTTGGATATGGGCTGCCGGCGGTCGTGTCGGCGGGGCACGATCTGGCCCACGAGCTGGTCGGGCCGCGCGGGGAGTTTCCTTGTGGCTGGCTGCTGAATGGCGACGTAGTCGCCGCGGCGGTGGCGGCGATTCGCGAGTGGGGGGCAGCGCCCGCCGCGCGGCTCGTCGCCCTCGGCGCCGCGGGACGAGCGTGGGTGGCCGACGAGCTGGGCTTCGAGCGATTTCGCGACCAGCTCCGCAGGCTTTAAGCGGAAAACAAAAACGCTTCCCACGCGGCCGTCGCCTGCGCGTGGAAGGCGGCGTAGTCGAAGGGTGGCTCGTGGCCGGGAGTGAGCCGGTCGGTGATCAACCGAGCCAGGTCGAGAGGATCGTCGCTCGACGGGATCGCGGGCCCGAGCTTGTTGCTCCATGCGGTCGACACGATCGGCACGCCGCGGGCGATCGCATCGAGCAGCTTCACCTGAAAGCCGCTGCCGGTTCGCGTGGGGTTCACGGCCACGGCCGTGCGGGCGAAGGCAGCGTCGAGGTCGGCGGGAGAGAGCAGGCCGACGTGCGTCACGCGGTCGTGGAGGCGACAGAGCCGTGGGGCCACGCCCCGTGGGTCGAGCCCCGCGATCGTGAGGCGGGCGTCGGCCCGCACGTGCGGCCACACCTCGTTCAAAAACCACTCCAGGCTCGTCACGTTGGGTTGATACGCGAGGTTCGTGGTGATGAGCACGGTGCCCGGCTCGGCGCGAGAGCGGTCGAGCGGCTTGGATCGCATGAGCGGCGGGAGGTAGACGGTGTCGCTGCGTCCGCCGAGCCGGTCGAGCGGGGCGACGTCGGCCTGCGAGATCGCTCCCACGCGGGCCGCGGCGGCCAGCGCCCGCCGGCACACCCGCCGCACTTTGGGCCGATCGATGGCGCAGGCCAGCTTCCGCATGATGGCGTCGGCATCGGGCCAGGCCCCGGCGAGCCACGGCCCGTCGTGCCGCACGATGTCGGGATCGACGTTCACCATCACGAGTCGCGTGTTGGAAGTGAAAACCTGGTCGCGATAGGGAGCCACGGCCCAGGACGACACGGCCAGTTCCACGGTCGGTCGAAACGCCGTGCGGATGGCATCGAGCATGGCGATGTTTGCGGGCGTCGCGATCTTCGCCATGTCGGCGGGCAGTGGGCCGAGCATGCGGGCGAGACGGCCGCGGAGGCCGGGCGTGCGGCGTTCCTCGAGCGGATGCCAGCGGAGTCCGGCGAGCGTCGGTTCCCGCTGCAGTGACTCGAGTTCCGGCCAGCGTGCGTCGGGCACGGGCACGACCACGGCCACCTCTCCGTCGGGGCCCGCCCTTTCGAGCAGCCAGACGAGCAGTTCGTAAAGCAGAGTCCCACCGCCCGAGCGTTGCTCGGGCAGCCCCGGGATCACGACGAGGATGCGGGAGTCGGGCATTGCGTCAGCTTGGCCTCACCGATATTTCTCGAAGCTCGGCGGGGGGAGCGTCTTGAGCATACGGTGGCGGTGGGTGCGGGCGAGCGGGTGAAAAACATCCGCCAGCAGCGCCGTGTAGGGAACGGGATAGCCGCTCGGGCGGCCATCGATCGGGAAGCGGGCGTGGTCCCGCGGGTGCCGTGCCGGATGGGCCTGCAGCTCCGCGGCGAAGCCGTCGAGCCGTCGCGTCACCTCCGCCAGCCACTGCGATGTGAATTTCGTCCGTGGTCGAAACACGAATGCACACGTGCCGATCAGTTGCCGGTAGTGGAGCTGCAGCCAGCGGCGGCGCCACCATGCGGCATGCAGAAACCGGGGCCGCGGCAGCAGTTCGAATCCCAACGCGGCCACGCCCTGCGGGCCTGGCTCACGATAGCCTACGGCGAAGGCGTCGGGCGTCGCGTCGAGTTGGTCGAATGCGGGCCGCCAGTCGGCGGTGAGCGGCTTCAGGTCGATGTAGCCGCCGCCGTGGTGGTGCATGAGGTAGCAGCGCAGGTAGTCGGCCTGATGCACGGCCGAGAGCCGGCCAAACGCGGCATGCAGCGGCGCGTCGGGGAGGAGCCAGCGGTCGAGCGAGTCTTCCGTGACGAGGATGGTTTCAACGCCGACGTGTTGCCGGATTGCGTCGAGGCTCGCCTGCCGCACCGGCGGCATCGGCCCACCGAGCCAAATCACAAACACGCGTCGTGGCGTCACTTCATGCGGCAAGCAGGACGTCCTCCCGATAAAAGCCCCCACGTGACTCTTTTTCATAAAAGCCCCCATGCGCAAGCAGGGGGATATTGTGCGTTACTTCGTGATAACCGCCGCATTATCCCCCGGCTCGCGCCTGGGGGCTTGTATTGGAAAGGCGGACCGCATTATCCCCCGGCT
>CAZXIG010000148.1:0-1160 GCA_964640405.1 uncultured Candidatus Kuenenia sp. | reverse complement strand
GCGCCTGGGGGCTTCCATGTGCGTGGGGCGCCGGGCTGACTGTCGCGTATTATGCATGCGGGCAAGACGCCGAGGCAGTCATGAGGACCATGAGTTCATTTTTCCGATTCGCGCTCATCGCCGTCGCGATTCTGTTCGCCACGCCGTCCCACGCCATCATCGTCTACGAAGCCCCGGGCCGGCTCACCACGATGCCGGTGCTCTCGGGCGGCGTGAAGCCCGGCTGGCAATACATCGGCAACTTCAACGGCTTCGGCGGCGTGCCGATCGGGCCGCGGCATTGGATCACGGCCACGCACGTGTCGGCCGCGTCGATGAACTTCTGGTACGACAACGCCGGGCAGACGATCGCCATCAACTACCAGGGCACCCGCGTCGCGGTGAACGGCGACCTGGCTGTCGCCGAGCTCAACGTTGGTCAGCCCGACTTCGCGGCCTGGGCTCCGGTCTGGTCGGGCACGAACAACCTGCTCCTCGGCCAGCCGGTCTACATGTTTGGCTTCGGCACGCTTCGCGGTTCAGGCACCACTGGGGGCTGGAACTGGGGCGCGTACGACTTCGCCCTGTCGTATGGCACCAACCAGCTTTCCGGGCTGGCGACGGTGGTGGGCAACACTCAATTCCAAATGACGTTCAGCCAGCCCACGATCTTCAACGGCCTGCCCGGCACGGAGGGCATCTTCTCGTGGGGCGACTCGGGGTCGGGCATGTTCTCGTTCAACTCCGCCACGAGCCGCTGGGAGCTGATCGGGATCAATTCCGCGGTGGAGCAGGTGTCGGCAACGTCGGGGGGGCCGCTGCTCGGCGCGGCCCTCTACGACGCCCGCGGGTATTACAGCGGCACGACGCAGATCACGGGAGCGAGCAACGTGCCGCTTTCGTCGTTTGCGATCGCGCTGCCGTATTACGAGTCGTTTCTGTCGCCCTACATGATCGTGGTGCCTGAGCCCGCCACGTGGGGCATGCTCGCGGCTGCGGGCGTGATTGGCGTGGGGGCCGCATTATCCCCCGGCTTGCGCCTGGGGGCTTCTAAGCGAAAAGCTCAGCGCCGTCCCACCAAATAAAAGCCCCAAAGCGCAAGCCGGGGGATGGTGCGGGCTGCTTCGGGATGGATGCCGTAATATCCCCCTGCTTGCGCATGGGGGCTTTTATGTGGAGGG
>CAZXIG010000147.1:4267-7475 GCA_964640405.1 uncultured Candidatus Kuenenia sp. | reverse complement strand
CCTCGCCATCGTGGCCCATCCCGACGACATCGAGTTCGTCGCCGCCGGCACCCTCCTGCGGCTCCGCGAGGCGGGGTGGCAGACGCACTATCTCAATCTCTCCGGCGGCGACTGCGGCAGCATGACGACCGGCCCCGACGAGACTCGCGCGATCCGCGCGGCCGAAGGGCGGGCGGCGGCGGCGGTCCTGGGCGCCGAGTTTCACGAGAGCCTCGCCAACGATCTCTGCATCTTCTACGAGGAGCGGCTCTTGCGCCGGCTCGCGGCCGTGGTGCGGCGGGTGCGGCCGCGGATCGTGCTCACGCACTCGCCCGACGACTACATGGAAGACCACATGAATACGGCCCGGCTCGCCGTGACCGCGGCCTTCGCCCGCGGGATGCCGAATTTCACGACCGACCCGCCCGTCGAGCCGTATGCCGGCGACGTGACGGTCTACCACGCCATGCCCCACGGGCTCTGCGATGGCCTGCGGCGGCCGGTTACGCCCGATCTCTTCATCGATACGACGAGCGTGCAGGGGGTGAAGCGGCGGGCGCTCGCCGCGCACGCGAGCCAGAAGGCCTGGCTCGACGCCACGCAGGGCATGGACAGCTATCTCGATGCCGGCGACGATATGGCCCGGCAAGTGGGGCGGATGTCGGGGCGGTTCGAGTATGCCGAGGGCTGGCGGCGACACCTGCACCTCGGCCTCTCGGCCCGCGACGACGATCCGCTCGCGGCCGCCCTTGGCGGCCTCGGCAGCTGTGCGGTAGGAATGCATTGACGGGACGGCGACCTGCCGGCCCGTAACGATGTCACGTGCGGAGCGAGGATCCGGGAGAGTGGTCATGAATGCTCACGGTGCCGTGTTTTCCGGGGTCTCTCTCCTGGCTGCGTTCGTGTCGGCCACGGTTGCGCCCTCTGGGGCCGCCGCAGCCGACGCCTGGCAGGAGAGCTTCGCCCGCGCCGAGCACCAGTCGGGCGGTGCCATCCTCCGTTACCGCCTGCTCACGCCCGCGGCAAAGGCGGACGGCCCGAAGCCGCCACTCGTGCTCTTCCTCCACGGTGCGGGGGAGCGGGGCGACGACAACGCCGCGCAACTCAAGCACGGTGCCGTCGAGTTCCACCGCCGCCAAGCCGAGCATCCCTGTGTGGTGCTCGTGCCGCAGTGTCCGGCCGGACGGATGTGGGTGGAGGTGGACTGGGGTGACGAGAAGGGAACCGGCACGTTTCCGTCCGAGCCATCGGAGCCGCTGCGGTTGGCGCTCGAGGTGGTCGACGGCCTGATTGCCGCCGGCCGGGTGGATCCCGAGCGGGTTTACGCGACCGGCCTTTCGATGGGGGGCTACGGCACCTGGTATGCCGCCGCGATGCCTGGCTCCCGGTTCGCGGCGGCCGCACCTGTCTGTGGCGGCGGCGATCCCACCTGGGCGAATCGGTATGTCGGTCTGCCGCTATGGGCCTTCCACGGCGATGACGACCGGGTGGTGCCCGTGGGCCGTTCGCGGGAGATCATCGCGGCGGTCAAGGCGGCCGGCGGTGATCCGAAATACACGGAGTATCCGGGGGTCGGCCATGATTCGTGGACGCGAACGTATGCCGACGACGCCTTCCACGCCTGGCTGTTTGCCCAGCGGCGGCGGATGCCGTGAGCCTTCCTCGGCCGTCGCCCGCAGGCGCTTCCCCCATGCTTGATCGTCCCGCTCCCCGCCGCGTGCTGCGGATCGCGGCGCTTACGCTCGCCACGCTCGTCGGACTCGTGGCCGGTCAGCATCTGCTCGCACGGCCCGACTGCGGCGGGTTCGATCCGATCGCCATGGGCCGCATCGAGGCCGACATGTGGCGCAACTATTATTTACACCGCTGGGGCCGCCTGGGGCTCGGTCTCCTGCGGGCGACCTGCGGGCAATACGGCTTCTCGTGGTGGGACGGCGTCCGGGTGGCCGCCCACGCGGGCCGTGCCGCCGCGCTGTTTCGCGTAAACACCGACGACCCCCGCTGCCTGCCCGAGCTCGAGCGCTACTACCGGATCGTGGCGCCGGCCCTGCGGGGGCAATTCGACCCGGCCGAGGCCGCGCGGCTCGAGCTCGCCTGGTGGCAGGAGCGCCGCCGCGACGTGCCGCCCCACGCCTACGCCGACACGATCGCCCGCCTGACGGCGCTCGTCCACGGCATTCCCCGCGACGAAGCCCTGCCGGCCTGCCTCTTGCGGGCCGAGGCGATGGCCTACCGCGACGCCCGCGGCGACGGGCGGATGACCGAGGCCGACTGGGCCGAGGTGACCCGCATCCTGACCGCGGCCCACACCGAGCTGCGGGCCCGGCTCGACGTGCACAAGGGCGCAGCGGAATGACAGCGCGACTGTTCGAGCCCGATTCGGCGATGTGGCGGCTCAACCGCGAGCGGTTCGTGCTCCTTGGCGGCTCCGCGGCCGCCATCCTCCAGGCCGCCCATCCGACCGTGGCGCTGGGCGTGGCGGCGCACAGCCGATTTCGCGACGACGTGTTCGGCCGGCTCCACCGCACGCTCGACGCGGTCTACGCCATCGCCTTTGGCACCGGCGCCGATGTCGCCGCCACGACGAAGTCGATCGGGGCGATCCACGCGCGGGTGAAGGGCGACACGCCGCAGCCGTATTCCGCGTTCGACCCCGACGCGCAGATGTGGGTGCTGGCCACGCTCGTGATGACGACGGTGGAGATGCATCGCCGCGTGGGGCGGCCACCACCGGATGACGAGCTCGAGCGGTTCTACGCCGACATGCGCCTCTTCGGCCGCTGCTTCGGGCTCGAACCGGCAGTCGGGCCGCAGACGTGGGCCGCGTTCACGGGCTACTACGAGAAGATGCTCACGGGCCCGCTGCTCGGCTCGCACCCGTCGTGCGCGGAGGTCGCGCGGGCGATCGCGGCGCCAGAGCGGCCGCTCGTCGCGCGGCTCGTCGGCCCGCTGCTCTTGCCGCTGGCCTGCGACTACGTGCCCGAGCCGGTGCGGTCGCGGCTGGGCCTGCCGTGGCGGCCGTGGCACCGCCGGGCCACTCGCGTCGTGGAGCGGTGCGTCGGCCTCGGCCTGCCGGTGGCGCCGGCCGCGATCCGGTTCGCCGCGGCCTACCGCCGCGCGCGTGACATCTCGCCCGCGGCGGCCCTCGGCGGCGGGGCGTGAAAACGAAAATGCAGCCACGCGGATCGAAAGATATTCCGCGGTGTCCGGGGGCTGCGATCCTGCGGTC
>CAZXIG010000147.1:0-4167 GCA_964640405.1 uncultured Candidatus Kuenenia sp. | reverse complement strand
GGGTTCCGCGTCGTCTTCTACGACACGCTCGAAGACTTCTACCTCGCCGAGGCGCTCGAATACATCGCGGCGTGGAAGCAGGCGACGGCCGACGAGCCCGTGGGCATCTGCGGCCCGATCGGGCCCACAGAGCAGCTCCCGCTCGTGGCCCGGCTCGTGAACGAGCTCGGCCTGAACCTCCGCCACGCCCATTTCTGGGGCATGGACGAGTGGTACGAAAACGGCCGCGAGGTGCCCGTGTCGCACCCGCTCTCGTTCGAAAAGGCCGACCGGGAACTCTGCTTCGACCGGATCCGCCCCGAGCTGCGGATGCCGGAGGCGAATCTCCACTTTCCCAAGGCCGACGTCGGCCCCTACGTCGCCAGCTGGAAGACCGCCCGCTGCGCCGTGATGCAGGGGGGGCAGGGCGACATCAAGCACTGGGCGTTCAACGACCCGCTGCGGCGGGAAGGAAAATACAACGACGCCCCGCCGTCGCCGGCCGAGTATCGGGCGCTCTCCACGCGCGTGGTCGAGCTGCATCCGGTCACGCTCGCCCAAAACGCCCGCACGAGCGGCGGCGGCAACATTACGATGGTGCCCCAGCAGGCGATCACGGTGGGCCCGGTGCAGACGTGGCAGGCTGAAAAAGTCTCGATCTGGCAGGCGGGCGTGCACGACAACCCGCTCGGCCAGCGGCTCACGGCCCTCATGATCTCGAAGGGCCTGGCCGACTCGAGCGTGCCGATGTCGCTGCTGGCCGACCATCCGAACGTGCAGTTCAACTACTACCGCGGCGGCCTCGGCAGCTGCGCCGTCGAGATGCACTAGCCGCCGCGGCGCTGGCCGCCGTCGTGCCCCGGCCGCTCGTCGACCTGCCCTTTGCCGGCCCGCGGAATCCCGGGCCGGGCTATCCTTTTCCGCTGGCGTCGACGAACTGCCGCGGGGTGAGAACGGTCAGCGTCCCGACGGCCGCAGAGGGAAAGTGCCTCGCGTTGCCAGACACCAAGTGACACCCGAGCGCGATGGCACATTCCGCGAACGGGGCGTCGTCGGCATCGGGAAGTCCTCGAACAAGTTGGGCCGGACTGACGACGGCGTATTCAGCCTGGGATTGAATCCGCCTGAGGACGATCAACACTTCGTGTCGTGGAAGGTTGAGTTCCGGACGCTGCAGTACCTCTTCGTATTCCGCGATAATCCGGTCATCCAGCCCAGCCCGAACCGCGCCGCTTCGGAGCCATTCGACGATCTGCCCGGGGGCGCCATGCGGACTCAGAAACCCGGATACCAGCACGTTCGTGTCGAACACCGCGACACCCGGCCGGTCGCTCATGAGGGACGCTTTCGGTCGCGACGAGCCGCGGCGATCACGCCCTCGATCTCAGGGCTCGACAACGCATCAGCACCCGTGCGCCGCGCCCGCTCCCGAATTCGGCGGAGTGCAATCTGGCTGCGGGCCTCGCGTGCCGCCTTCAGCACATCTTCCGGATCGTCTTCTTCATCCACATACATGATCACAGCCATCGGGCGGCCGTTACTGGTGAGAATCATCTCCTCCGCTGCAGCCAGTCGCTCCCGCACAACCCGCGGTCGCTTGAGCTCGTTGACCGCAATGTAGTCCATAATTGTCTCCTTTTCATGGTCATAATATGCTCCTCTCGTCCCCTCAGCAAGTCGAAACGCTGGGATTCTGAGGGTGGCTCAAAAAGGTGATGTTCTCCCCGTCGCTCATTCAGGTCGCCGCGGACCTCCGCGATCCGAGGGTGCGAGCGCGGGAAGTCCGCGGCCTGATCAAAGCCGGCCACGAGTTGCGGTGCGACGACTTGCCCCTGCTCAGTTCCGATGAGCGGGGCGGCGGCACCTCGCGGCGTCGCCACGAAGGCCAATCCCGCGAGTCAGAAGCCGAACCTCACGAATCGAAAGAGTTGATGATCCTTTCATGCGTCACGCATAGTCAATAATGAGGCCTGTCATAACCAGCCCGATCCGCCGCTGCCTTCAGATCATAGGGGAACGCTGCATGTCGCCTCGTCTTTTCCGCCGACTGTCGATGCTCGTCGCCCTCGCCCTGCTGGCGGCCGGCTGGTCGGGGTCTGACCGGGTCGCGGTGGCCCAGGATCTGCGGCCCAAAGTGGCCGCCGACAGGGACAAACCCGGCGTGCAGTCGAATTGGAAATGGCTCCACGAGAGCGCAACCGCGTTTCTCGTGCTGGAGCCGCCGCCGCTCAAGGGCGTGGGCCGCTGGGCGATCGAGAGTCCGCGGCACCGCGGTGCAATCTACGCGCTGGCGGTCTCGCCGGATGGCACGCGGGCGGCCACCGGGGGCGCGGATGGCGTGATCCGAATCTGGAACCTCGAGACGGGCACCCTCGAGAAGGCGTTCGTCTCGCACCGCTTCCACCTCTACAAGCTGGTCTGGTCGCCCGACGGGCGGAAGCTGGCCTCACACGGCTGGGGCGGCGCCAAGACCCGGGTCTGGGACGTCGAAACCGGCAAGCAGCTGCTCGAGACGAAGTCGATCGGCAACCTGACGGCGCTCGCATTCTCGCCCGACAGCCGGCACTTGGCCGCCGGAAACTACGGCAGCGGCCACGTCTACGTGTCGAGCAACCTCGCCGACTACAAGCTCCTGACCGAGATGGGCACGACGGTCACTCTGATCGAGTGGTTTCCCGATGGCGAGCGGCTGGCCGTCGTGTATCAGGGCGGCCAGACGGCGGTGCGGAACGCGAGCGACGGCAGCCGAGCCTTCGACCTGGATCATCCCGTGGACGAACCGCCGGTGTCGATCGCCTGGTCGCCCGACGGCAAGCAGATGGCGACCGCGAGCGCCAAGGCATTGACCACCTGGAAGACTGCAGACGGTGCGCAGGTGCACCGAATCGATGCACAGCAGCCGTTCTCCGGCGTGGCCTGGTCGCCCGACGGCAAACGGCTGCTGGCGGCCACGGCGGCCGGCAGCCGGTTCTTCACGGCAGCCGACGGCAAGCCCGCGGGCAACCATCCGGCCAACGCGCGGATCGAATGGGTGGCGAAGACCGACACGATCGTCTCGCTCGATCCCGCGCGGGTCGACGTGTGGGCGGTGGACGGGAAGAACAAGGTCTCGATCGACGCCGGCGGTACGGTCGCCCCGATCTTTCAGGCGGGCAAGCCGATCGTCACCGGCGTGGGCCAGGCGGCGCTGACGACCTGGAACCCGAAGACGCTCGAGCGAATCCACCGGCTGGAAGGGCATGCCAAGCCCGTCACGGCGGCGACCTGGTCGAAGGACGGCAAGAACTTCGCCTCGGCGGCCGCCGACGGCTCGGTCATTCTCTGGGATGTCGCCGCCGGCAAGCAGCTCCACGCGCTCACCGGCCACAAGGCCGCGGTGACCCAGCTCGCCTGGTCGCCGCGCAGCGACCTGCTGGCGTCGGCCGGGCCCGACAAGACCGTGCGGCTGTGGAAGGAGGACGGTTCGGCCGGACCCGTGCTGGAGGGGCACGCCGCCGGCGTCACGGCGCTGGCGTGGTCGCCCAGCGGTAAACAGCTCGTGAGCGGCGACGGCACGGGAACACTGATCGTCTGGGACGTCTCGTCAGGCAAGCAGGAGCGCACGGTCGGCGGCACGGTCGGCGTCACCTGCCTCGACTGGGCCACGGTCATGAACACTCCGGCCATCGCCTGCGGTCTGGGCAACGGCGGCATCCGCGTCTTCGACGCCTCGACGGGCGCCGAGATCGCCGTCGTCTCGGCCGAGCACATGTGGGGTGCGGCCACCCAGGCCATCGCCTGGATGCCCGGCCCGAAGCCGCGGCTCGTGACCAGCCGCTATTACCTCACGGAATTGTGGGACGTGGCCGCGGGCGACACGGTCGCGCGGCAGATCGCCCCGGGCGGCGCGACGACCGTGGGCCCCACCGCGGGAGGCTCGCTCGCCTTGGCACGGGCGAATGACCGCACCGTGCGGTTTTGGGATCCTTCCGGCAACAGCATGCGGGGCGTGCTGCTCGACGAGGAAGGCTCGCTCGCCGCGATCCTCACGACCGGCGACGTCGCCTTCCACAAAGACTCGCCGCCGAAGCTGATCGCCGTCGTCGAGACCGAATCCGGCCAGCAGACCGTCTCGCTCGACGAGCTGAAGAAGACCTTCGGCTGGAAGAACAACGGCAAGATGCTGAAGCTGCCGACGAAGAACTGACC
>CAZXIG010000146.1:5816-7504 GCA_964640405.1 uncultured Candidatus Kuenenia sp. | reverse complement strand
TTCGGGACGGACGCCGCAATATCCCCCTGCTTGCGCATGGGGGCTTTTATGTGCATGGGGGCTTTATGCGTAAGGGGCTTTCATGCAGAGATGAGAAATCCCGAAACAGGGCATAATGCCGCCATGCTCGCCGAGCCGCAGGACACCGCCGCCGATCTCCGCTTCTCCCTCGCGGGCATCCGCGTGCGGGTGTCGGCCTGGTTCTGGCTGGCGGCCGCACTCATCGGCTGGAACGTCTGCCAGTCGTTCTCGCGGGGCGACCAGCGGGCACTGCTCCAGTTCCTCGCGCTCTGGGTCGGCGCCGTCTTCGTGTCGCTGCTCGTGCACGAGTTCGGGCATGCGCTGGCCTACCGGTTCTTCGGCCAGTCGGCCCATGTCGTGCTCTACCACTTCGGCGGCTTGGCCGTGCCGGAGACCTGGGGACGCCGCGGATATCTTCGGCCGTTCCAGCGGCTCGTGGTGTCGGCGGCCGGGCCGCTCGCGCAGCTCGCCTTCGCGGCCCTGATCGTGGCCGGCCTCAAAGGCATAGGTCACATGGTGCCGTTTCCGCTCGAGGCGATCGGTGCACGCCTCGGACTCTACGAGGGCCGCGAGTTCACCTCGCCCTTCGCTTATGCCCTTGCCGATTTCCTGCTCTACGTGAACGTCTTCTGGCCGCTCATCAATCTCGTGCCGGTGCCGCCGCTCGACGGCGGGCAGATCGTCCGCGAGGGATTGCTCACGGCCGGCGTGGCGGACGCCCATCGGATCGCGGGCGTCATCGGCGTGATTGCCGGCGGGGCCGTGGCCTGGTGGGGCTACACCCACGGCGAGCCGTTTCTGGGCATCATGTTCGCCATGCTGGCGGCCTCGTGCTTCCAGGGCCTCTCGGCGGGCACGCCGTGGCAACGGTGGAACTGAAGGCCGTGGACGGCGACCGACAGACGGCGGTGGTGCTCGGGGCGAGCAACGTGTCGCGCGGGCTCGTTCGGCTCATGGCCACGGTGCGGGCCAGGTCGGAGGCGCCGGCCGATCTCTTCGTGGCAGCGGGGCATGGCCGGGCTTACGGCGTGAACAGCCGCGTCTGGATGCGGCGGCTGCCGTCGATCCTGGGCTGCGGCCTGTGGGAGTCGCTCGCCGTGGAGTCGCGGGCCACAACCAGGCCGCCAGCCGCGGTCGTCACGGACGTGGGCAACGAACTGCTCTATGGCCTGGGCGTCGCGCAGGTGGCCGCGGCGGTGAGGGAGAGCGTGCGGCGGCTGGCCGACCACGGGGCGGCGATCGCGATCACGGGCCTGCCGCTCGCCAGCATCGCGAGGGTCGGGCCGGCCCGCTACCGGGCACTGAAAACGCTGTTCGTGCCCGGCTGCCGGCTGCCGCTTGCCACGCTCAAGGACGCATCGGCCTGGCTCGACGACGAGCTGCGGGCGCTGGCCGCCGACGTCGGCGCCGCCTTCATCGAGCAGCAGGGCGAGTGGTATGGCCTCGACGCGATCCACGTGCGGCGACGCGAACTCGACACGCTCTGGAGCCGGGTGGCAGACGCCTGGAACTGGCCGCCGGCGCCGCGGCCGGCACGCGCGACGGCGATCGAGTGGGCGGCGATCGGCTCCCGGGCCGCCGAGGTGCGATCGCTCGCGCGGGTCATGCTCCACACGCCCCAGCCCGCGTGGCGATCCCGCGACGGCCTGCGGCTTTGGCTCTACTGA
>CAZXIG010000146.1:0-5716 GCA_964640405.1 uncultured Candidatus Kuenenia sp. | reverse complement strand
GATGTCGGCGGCAAAGAGCCGCTCGACGATCCGAATGGAGGCGTTGTCGTAGATGCCAGCCACGTCGAGACGCCCGCCGGCGTTCGTATGCGGCAGGGCAATCGGCGGCAGGCCCGCTCGGTCGCAGGCGACCGCGAAGTCCTCGTCGAGCTGTTCGAACCGGCCGATAAAGTTCACGAGGCAGCGGCCGTTCTCGTCGAAGAGGCTCGCCTGCGGGACCGTCCCCGCAGCGAGCGAGAACTGCCACAGCCAGTCGCGAAATCCCGTGAGCTGTTGGTCGTGCGGGTGCAGCCGGCCGTAGAGCGACGCCATCTGCTCCCACGGATTCCGCACGATCGCGAACCGGAAATAGCGGTCGAATTCCCGCGGATAGAGGGCCCGGATCTCCGCGGCCGTGGCATGAATGCGGTGTCCGCGGCGATCCCATTTTCGCCAAGAGCGGCCCCGATGCAGCTGGTTGTCCCAGACGTCTGTCCGGCGGAACCAGCGGTCGAAGAGCACGATGCCCCCCAGCGCCGCCTCGACGGAGTTGCCCCCCGTGCGCCGCAGGTGCACGAATACGAGTCGCCGTCGATGACAGATCACGCGCCGTCCCTCCGATATCCGAAGGGGTCATCGGCACCGAGGGTGCGAAACCTTGACGAAAAAGCCGGTCGTGCCGCTGTTAAAAGATCAAGGATAGGACGGTCGGCAAAGCTCCCTCCCAGGAAATCGAAGGGCGAGAGTTCGACCGCGCCGTTGACTTCCGGCCGCGTAGACGCACCGCTCTCCGCGTAGCTGCCGAACAGCTGTAACTCGAGCACGCATGAACGTCGTGGTTCTTCTTGCCCGTCAGCGAAGCAGCGACATGCCGGCGTACTTTGCCGCACCCGCGTCGAAGGTCAAGGTTTCGTCGCATCCCACTGAAGAGGCGATGCGCTCGATGAGGCAGTCTGCAAAATCCGCTTTCCCATCGTCGAAGACGCGCAAGGCGCGCAGCACCTGATCGGCACGGTCGACCACGATCTGCTTGGCCCTCAGCAACGCTTCAAGAGCCTGCTTGACGTCATGGCCGCCGAGTCCGTAGCAGGACGTCAGCACCCAGTACAGTTCGACTACCGAAACCACCGCGACGAAGCCTGGACTCTCCGAGTCCAAGGACTCGATCAATCGAGTGGCCTTCAGCGACTGCTTCGGATCATCCTGCATGATGTAGCGCACCAGTACGTTGGTGTCGAGGCCGATCATCGTGCCGACGCCCCGCGCCGTGCAATCGCTGCATTCATCTCTTCAAGAGAAACCTTTTTTCTGGCCTTTCCGAACATCCCCTTGAGTTCGGTGACGCTTCGATTGGCCGCAACGAATTCGTAGCGGCCCGGCGCGATCTGGATGAACTCCACTCGATCGCCGGCGTCGACCTTGAGGTCATGCCGGACCTCCACCGGGATGGTGATCTGGCCTTTGCTGGTGAGCGTTGCAGTCGACATGGCGGTGTCCCATAAGCCTTACTATAGAGTAAGGCAAGCGATGCTGCGGTGCAAGGCCCGGATGTCGACCTGTTTTCTCTATCGCTTCAACGCCTTGACCAAGGCCTCGTTGGGCATGTTCGAGGAATCGTCGAGCATCGCCGCGGCGGCGTCTTCGATCGTCTTTTTCAGATCGCCACGCAGACGGAAGTTGATCCGCGCAGTGCTTTTCGCTGACGACATGGAAGGAGGCTCCTGGCAACGGCGTCGTACTCTCACGGTCGTACGTCAATCTGCCACACCAAGCGAGCCGAGCGTCGTCGGAGAGACCCGTGCGAGCCTCGAAGGGTCTCCCCGCATACGCAAACTCCACCCCGACACCCGCCGTCGTGGCCGCACCTGCCTGCGGCCCGGTGGTCCTCCTCACGACCTTCCCAAAGCTGTCGTACTGCCTGTGCTCGACAACCTGGCCGAGCGAGCCAGCATTCCCGGACACGATGTCGCGGACGGAGTCCTGGTGATCGGTGAACGTCCAGAACGTGCTGGTGGTGGGCGTGGTGCCGTTCCAGGTGACCCGGTCCACGGCGAGGATCTCATCGACGCCGTTGCCGTAGAAGTTCCGCTGGACGACCTGGCCGAGGAAGCCGATCACCTGCCCCGTGGCAGTGTTGATGACGAGCCTGTCGGCAGGCCTGGCGATCTCCAGCGTGCGAACGTCGCCTGCGTAGGCCGCGAAGGAGACGGCCTCCTGGCCGGCGCCGGCTTGGCCGTCGGCATCGAGCGACTTGCGGATCCGTCGATCGGCGTAGTCGTAGGTGTAGCGGAGCTCGAGGTCGGAGCCGGGGAGGGGAGTGCCCGCGACGGTAAAGGCCGCCAGGCCTGCGGCCTGCGTGGCCGTCCAGGCAGTGACATGGCTCACGGCCACGAGCCGGTTCCGCTGGTCGTAGGCGTAGACGGTGACGTCGGTGTCGCCGACGGAGAGCGTGCCGCCGGCATTCGTATCCACGAACTTCGCCGTCCGGTTCCCTTCGGCGTCGTAGGCGTAGCGGTAGGTGCCGTCGGAGAGGAGGCGGTTGCCGGTGCCCGTCTGCGTGCCGCCGCTCGTGCGGTTGCCGGTCTTGTCGTAGGCGTAGGCTTCGCCTGTCAGGCTGGCGGAGAGGAGCTGGTCGGTGGCGTCGAGCGTGAAACTGCTCGTGCCCTCCGGGGTCGTGAGCGCCGTGATCCGGCTGGCGGCGTCGTAGGCGTAGCCGTAGGCGATGCTCGGGCTGGCTGACGGAGCATGCGTGATGCCGGTGAGCCGGCCCATCGAGTCGTAGGCGGCCGTGGAGGTGCCGACGGGGTTTATGCCCGCGCCTGCGAACCTGGTGACGGTGCCCACCGAGCCTTCGGGGCGGTAGGCGTAGTCGGTCCGCTTGAGAACGGCGCCCGTGGCGACGTCGATGTGCCGGTAGCGGGTGACGCGGTTCAGGGCGTCGATGGTGTACGCGGTGCGGATGCCCAGACCGCTGGCCGCGGGCCCGAGCGCTCCAAACTGGGCCACGGCGGCCTGGTCCTCGGTGGTGGTGAGCAGGTTCCCGGCCTTGTCGTAGGTGAAGTCGTATTCGACGAGGGCCGTGGGGACGATCGAGTTGCCGTTCTTGACGATGCGGATCTCGTACGGGCCGGTGGCAAGCTCGTCGCGGGCTGAGACCACGAAGGTCCAGGTATCGGCGACGTCGGCGGTGCGGCTGGCGGTGAGGGTGCCAGCCCCGGACTCGTACCAGACGACCGTGCCCGGTGCAGAATTCTGGAAGAGGAGCAGCGTGGGCGTGAAGGCGGTGGCGGTGATGGTGACGTCGACGACGTCACCCGGCAGGACGCTGACCGCGGGGATGACGTCGGCCCGCTCCGCCTTGCCGTCGCCGTCCCAGTCCATCGTGGCGTCGCCAGCCGCGAGGCTGCCGGTCCACGAGATCGGCTGCTGCACGATCTCGCCGGGGGCCATCCGGCTCTTCACGACCTGGCCGAGGGCGTCATAGGAAAACTGCCAGGCCGTCGTGGCGGCGGGGTTCGCCGTGTCGGTCTCGGTCACGCCGAGCAGCTGGTCGGACCCGTCGTAGAACCGCGTGATCGCGTGGGACACGGCCGCGGAGGCCGAGGCCTGCCAGCGCTCCTCGACCATGCGGTCGGCGGCGTCGTAGACGAACGTGGAGACGCGGCCGAGGCGGTCGGTCTCCCTGGTCTTGTTACCGACGAGGTCGTAGGCGGAGGTGGTGACGGCGCCGAGCGGGTCGGTCTCGGTGACGAGGCGGTTCAGGCGGTCGAAGGCATAGCGGGTGACGTTGCCGGAGGCGTCGGTCACGCTCGTGGTGTTGCCGGCCCGGTCGAACGTGGTGACGGTGGCGAAACCGCGGGCGTCGGTGACCGTCGTGCGCCGGTCGCGGGCGTCGTAGGCGTAGGTCGTCACGCTGCCCAGCGGGTCGGTCACGCTCGTGCGGTTGCCGACGGCGTCGTAGCCGTAGCGGGTCACGGGCCGGGCGCTGCCCGCGGCCGGAGCCGGGGCGGTCTCGGAGACCTTGCGGCCGCCAAGGATTCTCGGGCTTTTTCGGGCTCCTCGCCGGTCGGGCTTGCAAGGCGGCTGAACGCCAGTGTTTGGCAGCCCAAGCGGCCGGCCGTCAAGGATTATGCCTGTCCTTTTTCGGCTTTTTTCGGCTTTCCTATCCTCTGATGTCCGTTACTTGCGCCTCGGCGTATTTCAGCTCCGCCAATTCGCTGGGCTCTAAAACGTCCCGAAACCGCGTTAGGCACAGAATAAACCGGCGAAAGTCTTTTGCCTTCCACGCCGCCTCGGCGTCTTGTCGCGCGTATCGGAGTTCCTGCTGCGACGCGAACTCACGACACTCTCTTTCTCGAAGATCTGTTAAGCGATTCCATGCTTCGATGTTGGTTGTTAAGAGCGGTCGTCCATAATCAGAAAGTAATCGCGCGAGGGTTGTCGCCAAAGTTCTGACCGCGTCCGGCGTCAAAGCGGCATATCCTGAGGGCCAATCCGCCTCAGGAACCGCTTGACTTCTGAGGAATTCCCCGTAGTTAAACGGGCGATCAGGACCGCCTGCCTTTTGTCCAATTTCAACCGTCAGCTCGAACGATCGGCCCGAGTCATAATTGCAAGTTACGAATACCGCTGGTGACTCCCAGCGGACAGAGGTTTCCGTGGCGAGCACACGCTGAAACCCAAACGAATCCAAAAGGAATTGGAAAGCAGGGCCTATGATAGAAGCAAAGTCTTGCGCCATGTCATTTCCCCGGTGGATGATATGCGCCGGTCATCGGGTTGTATCGCCATCCGTGAGATTCGAGTAACTGCCGCTCGGCGTTGAGGAATCGGCCGGGGTCACTGGGACGAATGCCGGCCGGAATTTGAAGTCCATTCACGGGATCGCGGTAGGAATCGAAGATAGGGTGGCCTTGCCTCATCTCTTGCCGTAGCCTGCCAGCGTTTTGCGTCCAATTGGCCTTCGGCGTTCCTTGATTCGGAAGATACAGGAATCGGTCACCTTCGCGCCAGCCTGATTCAGCTAGTGATTCTGCACTGCTACGTCGATAAAGATTCAGTCCGCCGTGCTCACTAACTGCAGTCGCTGCTGTTTGTGTGCCGTTTCGTCTTAAGGCCCCCACACCGTCGTCAACGCGAGTGACCACCCGCGCCACGTCGACGGCGTCATCAGCCGTCCTGCCGATGGCGCCGATGGTTTTTGCTGCACCTTTGAGGAGGCCTTTGCCGAACGGCAGGACGCCGGCGACGACGCCGACGGCGGCCAGCGCCCTGCTGGTTGGCTTCGCAGCGATGTAGTCGTAGCCTGCGACGAGTTCGACGGCGGATTTCGCGGAGCCGACGATGGGCCACGGCGCGAAGTCCACACCAAGCGAGGCCGCGTCACGGGCCCCGAAGCCGCTGGTGGGCAGTGCCGGCTCGGCGCTGGTCCCGCGAGTGAGGATGAACTCACCGAAGGGGATGCCTCGATCCGGCCTTCCCGTGAATGTCGGATACGTTTGGTTTTGCATCGACCAGCCAGCCCGGCTGGCAATCGCGACCGTCGGCCGCGGATCGCTTACGGCGGGCTGTCCGGTTCCCCCCAGCGCCGCCCATCCCGCCGCCGGCACGCTCGCCTTGGCGCCGCTGGCCCACTTGGCGGCCAGGCCACTGGGATCGACCTGGTTCAAGGGATCGTTGCCGACGTAGCGGAAGAGGTTCGCATCGCCCCCCTTGAAGCCGCTGGGGTCTTCATTGA
>CAZXIG010000145.1:6352-7561 GCA_964640405.1 uncultured Candidatus Kuenenia sp. | reverse complement strand
ACTTTTGCCGCCCCCGAGCCGGCGATACCCGGTGACGGTTTGACTTACATTGCTTGCAGACAGCGCTGCTCAGGACTCGGCGAATGCCGAGTCGAACTGCCGCCGGCTCGGGGCGAAGTCGAGGTTCTTCACGAACCGCGCGGCCTCCGCGGCCCCGTGCTCGCGATCCATGCCGCAGTCCTCCCATTCGACCGAGAGCGGGCCTTCGTAGCCGACCTGGTTGAGGGCCCGGATGATCTCCTCGAAGTCGACGCCGCCGCGGCCCGGCGAGCGGAAGTCCCAGCCCCGGCGGGGATCGCCGAAGTTGATGTGGCTGCCGAGGATGCCAGAGCGGCCGTTGAGCGTGACGATCGCGTCCTTGATATGGACGTGGTAGATCCGGTCGGGGAACGAACGGATGAACTCCACGGAACTGACGCCCTGCCAGTGGAGGTGGCTCGGGTCGAAGTTGAACCCGAACTCCTCGCGGCGGCCGAGCGCGTCGAGCGCCCGCTGGGCCGTGAAGATGTCGAAGGCGATCTCGGTGGGGTGCACCTCGAGCGCGAACCGCACGCCGCACTCGGCGAACACGTCGAGGATCGGGTTCCACCGATCCGCGAACTCCGCGTAGCCGGCGTCGATCATCGAGTCGGGTACCGGCGGGAAGGAGTAGAGCAGGGGCCAGATCGACGAACCCGTGAAGCCGTTGACGACCGAGACCCCGAGCTTCTGGGCGGCACGCGCCGTGTTCTTCAGCTCTTCGGCGGCCCGCTTGTTGACGCCGTCGGGCTTGCCGTCGCCCCAGACATGCGGCGGCAGGATCGACTTGTGCCGCTCGTCGATCCGGTCGCAGACGGCCTGGCCCACGAGGTGGGTCGAGATCGCGTAGACGGAGAGGTCGTGCCGCTCGAGCGCGTCGCGCTTGGCCGCGCAGTAGCCGCTCTCGTTCAGCGCCCGCGTGACGTCGAAGTGGTCGCCCCAGCAGGCGAGTTCGAGGCCTTGGTAGCCGAACTCGCGGGCCTTGCGGGCCAGGTCTTCCATCGGCAGGTCGGCCCACTGGCCAGTGAAGAGCGTGACGGGACGGGGCATGTGGATCACTCCTGGCGTGCGATTGAAGGATTCCCGGAATTGGTGAGGCCGGATTCTGCCAGATTTTGAGCCCCCCGAAAACCATGTGGCGTGCTGTGCGTGGGTTGGAGGGGAAGCCCCCAGGCGCGAGCCGGGGGATGG
>CAZXIG010000145.1:4589-6252 GCA_964640405.1 uncultured Candidatus Kuenenia sp. | reverse complement strand
TGGCGTGCTGTGCGTGGGTTGGAGGGGAAGCCCCCAGGCGCGAGCCGGGGGATGGTGCGGGCCGGTTTCGGAATGGACGCCGCAATATCCCCCTGCTTGCGCATGGGGGCTTTTATGAGAAAGGGACGCGCGGGGCTTTTATGAGAAAGGGACGCGCGGGGCTTTTATGAGAAAGGGACGCGCGGGGCCGCTACTGGCGGACGACGCGGCGCATCAGCCACCAGCCCCAGGCCAGCATCAGCAGGTTGCCGGCCCAGACCGCGATGGGCGGCATCTTTCCCGCCTTGGCCTGATCGACGCCGAGGATGAACACGGGGTAGTAGACGATCAGGATCGGCAGGAAGCAGAGGAAGAAGCTCGTGAGAAAGTCGGCGTTTCGCATGCGGATCGCCATCGGCGCCCCCACGAGCACGAAGCAGAGGCAGCTGAATCCGTTGGCCCATCGCCGCCACGGCTCCATCACGATCCTGTTGAGCCGCGTCTTCTCCCAGTCGAGCAGGGCCCGCTCGTGGGCTACGGCCGCCGGCATCGTGTGCTCGAGGCGGCCGGTGACGAGGCCCATGGCCCGCTTGCCCGCCGACACCTGCTCGATCTGGTCGATCCGCTTCACCTCGTCGGCCCGGGCCTCCGCGAACTCGGCCATCGCGATCTCGGACGGGCTCGTCGCCACGGTGCCCTTGCGGCTCACGGCGTCGAGCGGCACCTCGCGGACGATCTCGTCGGGAAACGACGCGGTGACGTCGCCCATGTGGAGCGTGCCGTCGCGAAAGATCACGGTCAGCGTGCCGGCGCCGGCGTTGGCTCGGAGCTCGGCCTCCGCCGCCGACACCGTCGCCGGGGTGCCGGCCGGGCCGGAAGAGAACGAGAGCGTCGGCCGGATCAGCGTCCGCCCGTCCACGCCCTTCACGTTGATCGACACCTGCGGCGTGCTGTAGGACCGCTGCTGCCGCAGCTTGCCGTAGATGATCTGCTCGACGCTTTCGACCACCACGCGGCGGATGCCGTCGCGGCCCCACGACACGGCCACGTCGTTGAGCCATACCGACACGAAGCTCACCACGAGAGCCAGGCCGAATGCGGGCCACATCGCCGACATCGGCGTGATGCCTGCCGCCTTGAGGGCCGTGATCTCGTTGCTGGCCGACATCCGTCCGAACACGCTCGCCGTCGCGAAGAGCATCGTGCCGGGCACGGCGAACCGCATCGCCTCGGGCAGCACGTAGGGCACGAGCAGGAGAATCTGCACGAGGCCGAGGCCCTGCTGCTGCGCCTCCTTCACGAGTCCCACCACGAGCATGAAGAGCGTGAGCGCCGCGAGGGCCACGAGGAACACCTGCAGCAGCTCGAAGAGCACGTAGCGGGTGATGATCTTCATGGCCGCGAGGCCTCGACGCTTCGGGCGTAGACGCCGATGGCATCGGCCGCCGCGAGGACGGCCGTGCCGAAGTCGCCACGGGCCGCCGCCTCCCGCGCCCGGCGGACATGGCCGAGGGCGTGGGCGCGGGTGGCGTCGTCGAGGCCGTCGGCGGCCGACTCGACGCTGGCAACGATGCCCTCGATCCGCGCGGTCGTCGGGCCGCAGGCATAGGTGCGATAGGGGCCCGAGCCGACGCGGGCGTTGGGAGCGAGCCGCGGGATGCGGGGCGTGGAGGGGGCGTAGAAG
>CAZXIG010000145.1:1401-4489 GCA_964640405.1 uncultured Candidatus Kuenenia sp. | reverse complement strand
GGATAGACCAGCAGCGCTGCGAACAGGCATGCACCCGCGATCGCCAGCGGCGTCCAGGGCACCACGACGCGGTGCGCAGGCACCGGGGCTTCGTTGGCGAGCGGCCACGGCTCCTCGCCGGGCGCCGTCCGCGACACCTCGCGTTCCCCCGCCCGCGCCGCGATCACCGTCACGTTGTCGGGCGCTCCCCGCACGAGCGCGAGCCCCATGAGCGCGGCTGCGGCCCCCTTCGGAGGCAGCATCGCCGCCAGGAGCCCGATCTCGTCGTCGGCGACCTGGCCGGAGAGACCGTCGCTGCAGAGCACGAAGACGTCGTTCTCCTCGACAGGGAACGGCCCCTCCAGGTCGACCTCCACTTGCGGATGCGGGCCGAGCGACCGCGTGATGATGTTCTTGGGCGCCACCGGCATGTCTTCGGGGGCGCCGGCGTGGGCCGCCTCGAGTTCCCAGACCAGCGAATGATCCTTGGAGAGCTGCTCGATGGAGTCGCCGCGGATGCGGTAGGCGCGGCTGTCGCCGACGTGGCCGACGATCGCGCCGCGGGGCAGGATCGCGAGGGCGGTGCAGGTGGTGCCCATGCCCTTGAGGTCGAGCGAGCTCTCCCCCTTCGCATGGATCTCCGCGTTGGCCTGCTCGATGCTCGTGCGAAGCGCCAGCAATGGCGACCGAACGGCGTGCTTTTCATAGATGAGCGGCACCTGCTCGGCGGCCAGCGCGCTGGCCGTCTCGCCCGCGGCATGGGCCCCCATGCCGTCGGCCACCACGAACAGCCAGCCACGCCGCCGATACTGCTCGCGGCTCCACGGCTCGAGCACCGCCTTCGCGTCTTGATTGTTCGCACGGCGGCGGCCCACGTCGGTGCGGTCGCAGTAAGCGAGGCTGGTACCGGAACCCACGGATGAATGCCTCGGGAAGGGGGGGCTGGGGAACTGGGAAGTCTAGCAGCCGGGCTGGATCGCACCCATGCTGATCTGGCAGCGGCGGCGGCCGTTTTCTACCGTCCGAGGCATGTTCGATCCGACTCCCACCGTCAGGCCAGCGGCCCGTCTCGCGGGCGCGTGCGGCCTCGCGGCCGTCATCGCCTGTGCGATCCTGTCGGCCGGCTGCGTCCAGCGGCGGATGACGATCCGCAGCAACCCGCCGGGGGCGCTCGTCTACGTCGACGACTATCAGTTGGGCCAGACCCCCGTTTCGCACGACTTCGTCTACTACGGCACGCGGAAAATCCGGCTCGTGAAGGACGGCTACGAGACGCTCACCGTGCGGCAGCCGTTCCCGCTGCCCTGGTATCAATACTTCCCGCTCGACTTCGTGACCGAGAATCTCATTCCTTGGGAGATTCGCGACGAGCGGGTGGTCGATTTGGCGATGCAGCCGGCCGCCTCGACCCCGCCGGAATCGGTCGTGGCCCGCGCCGAACAGGCCCGGCTGGCCGCCGGCAGCATGCCGGCCCCGCCGCCCCCCGCCGTCGTGCAGCCGCTGCCGGCGGCCGTGCAGCCGATTCCCGCTCCTCCGCCAGCCGTGCCGCCGCTGCAGCAGTTCACGCCCGCCCCGCCACAGCAGCCTCCGCAGGGCCTCGTGATGCCACCGCCGTCCCCCTCGCCGTTCCAGGGGCTCCAGCCGCCGCTGCAAAACGCCCCCGCGCAGGGAATCCCGAGCCTGGGCGTGCCATAATCTCGGCATGCCTGCTCGCTCTCCAGCGGATTCGGATCGAAATCGTGATGCGCTCGACGCCCTGAAGCTCGAGCGGCTCCGCGGGCTGCTTCGCGAGATCCTGCCAAGCAACGAGTTTTATGCGTCGAAGCTCGCGCGGTTTCCGCGGGCCTGCGACATCGAATCGCTGGATGAGCTCGCCGGCTGGCCGTTCACGTTCAAGGAAGAGCTCGTGGCCGCCGCGGCCGACGACCTCCCGGGCAACCTCACCTGGCCGCGCGACCGCTACGTGCGGTTTCACCAGACGAGCGGCACGCACGGTCGGCCACTGCCGGTGTTCGACACCGCGGCCGACTGGCAATGGTGGATGGAGTGCTGGCGGAGCATCCTCGCCCGCGGCGACGTGACGGCCGGTGACCGCGTGCTCGTGGCCTCGTCGTTCGGGCCGTATGCAGGGTTCTGGAGCGGCTTCGACGCGGCGGTGGATTCCGGCGCGATGGCGATCCCGACCGGCGGCATGTCGACGCTCGCCCGGCTCGAACTCGCCCGCACGCTCGAGCCGACCGTGCTCCTCGCCACGCCGAGCTACGCGCTGCACATCGCCGAGATCGCGGCCGAGGAAAAGCTGGAGGCCGCGACCCGGTCCGTGCGGCTGGTGATCGTGGCCGGCGAGCCGGGCGGCTCGGTGCCGGCGGTGCGGCGGCGGATCGCGGAAGCATGGGAGGCCGACGTGCTCGACCATGCCGGCGCGACGGAAGCGGGGCCTTGGGGCGTGGGGGATCTCCGCGGCCCCGGCCTCGACGTGCTCGAGCCCTGGTTCCATCCGGAGTTTCTCGCGCTGGAGACCGGCCGGCCCGCCGCGGCGGGCGAACTCGCCGAGCTCGTGCTCACGACGCTCGGTCGCGCGGGTGCTCCCGTGATCCGCTATCGCACCGGCGACATCGTGCGGCCGACCTGGCCGAGCGACGCCGACGTGGCCGCGGGGGCATGCCCCTGGGTGCGGCTGGAGGGGGGCATCCTCGGCCGCACCGACGACATGCTCGTCGTGCGCGGCGTGAACGTGTTTCCGGGCGCCATCGACGACATCGTGCGGAGTTTCCCGGAGATCGTCGAATACCAGCTCACCGTCACGACCGACGAGGCGCTCGACCGGCTTTCGCTTCAGATCGAGGACCGGCTCGCGGCGCCGGAGCGTGTCGCGAAGGAACTCAAGCTGCGGCTCGGGCTCCACGTGGACGTGGCCGTCGTGCCGTCGGGGAGTCTGCCGCGGTTCGAAGGCAAGGCGCGGCGGATCGTCGATCGCCGGCATTGACGACCAGCATCCAGATACAAGCCCCCATGCCATGGAAGCCCCCATGCGCAAGCAGGGGGATCGTGCGGCGTCGATCCCGAAGCGGCCCGGAATATCCCCCGGCTCGCGCCTGGGGGCTTGTAT
>CAZXIG010000145.1:0-1301 GCA_964640405.1 uncultured Candidatus Kuenenia sp. | reverse complement strand
GCGCCTGGGGGCTTGTATGGGAGCGGCGCCGGGGGCTTCCGTGAGGGATGGCCGGGCCGAGGCTTTCCTCACCCGGCCGCGAGTGCCTTGCGGGCGACGTTTACGCACTCGCGGATGTCGGCGAGCGGGTTCTGCGGGTTCTCCTCGTACTCGAGCGAGAGGGCTCCGTCGGCCGGGAACTTCACCTGCTCGAGCGCCGCGAACACGGCCGGCACGTCGAGGTGCCCCTTGCCGAGAATCACGCCCTTCGTCTTGTCCTGCATCTCGGCGAAGTCCTTGAGGTGGATGCCGTAGAGGCGGCCCTTCAGGAGCCGGATCACCTCGACCGGATTCTCGCCGGAGCGGATGAAGTGGCCGAGGTCGGCGCAGGCGCCGATCCGCTCGTCGTGTCCCTCGATCGCGCGGAGCACATCCACCACCTTGTTGTAGCGGTGCTTCGGCCCGTGGTTGTGGATCGCCAGGCGGATGTCGAATTCCTTCACGAGTTCGTCGAGACTGGCGAACGCCTCGGGGGTCGGGTCGCAGGTGAGGATGCCGATGCCGGCGGCCTTCGCGAACTCGAACACCTTCCGGTTGGCTGCGGCATCGTCGCCGAAGCCGTTCACGCCGTGGGCCGAGATCGTGAGGCCGAGATCGGCCACCTGCTTCCTGATGTCGGCGATCTGCTCCGCCGACGCGGTGATTGGAAACATGCCCGAATAGAACTCGACCGCCTCGAATCCGAGTTCCTTGGCGTGCTTGATCGCCTCGGCCACGGGATACCCGCGGAGCGAGTAGAGCTGGATGCCGAGCGTGAAGGGGCGGGCTGCGGCGGCGGTGGCCGGCAGCTGCCGCAGGAGCGAGCCACAGGCGGCCAGCCCGCAGGCGTTGAGGAGGGTGCGGCGGGTGAGAGAGGGCATGGGGCAGTGCTCCAAGGAGGGCGACGCGTGATTTCAGGGTGCTACCATACCAACGTCAGCCAGCGATTCCCACGTTTCCGAGACCGTCGTCATGACAGCCGCGACCCCGCAATCGATCCGCCGCCTCGCCGATGGAGCCGTCGAGCTCGTCTGGAGCGATGGGCTCACGAGCGTGTACCCGCCCCGCCTCCTCCGTGACGCCTGCCCCTGCGCCACGTGCCGCGAGAAGCGGGTCGAGCCCGCGAAGCCGCAGCTCCTTCCGGTGCTCACCCCGCAGGAGGTCGCCCCGCTCGCGATCGCGGGCATGAAGCCGGTGGGGCAGTACGCCTACTCGATCGAGTTTTCCGACGGCCATTCGAGCGGCATCTACACGCTCGAGTATCTCCGCGAACTGGGCGGGTG
>CAZXIG010000144.1:0-7611 GCA_964640405.1 uncultured Candidatus Kuenenia sp. | reverse complement strand
GCGCGGCCGCTGGTGCTGAGCGCTGCCTTCATCATCGAGGAAGGGTTCGCCATGGCGCAGCTGGCCCGTGTGGTCGATGCGATGGCCGAGGCGGCGCGGCGGGCCGGCGTGGAGATCGTGACCGGCGACACGAAGGTGGTGGAACGCGGCCACGGCGACTGCTGCTACATCAACACCGCGGGGATCGGCGTCGTGCCGCCGGGCATCTCGCTCGGCCCGGAACGGATTCGCCCCGGCGATGCCGTGCTCGTGAGCGGCACGCTGGCCGATCACGGGATGGCGATCATGAGCGTGCGGGAGGGGCTCGGATTCGAGGCCAAGATCGCGAGCGACACCGCACCGCTCCACGGCCTCGTGGCGGCGATGCTCGCGGCGTGCCCCGACGTGCGGATGCTTCGCGACCCCACCCGGGGCGGCGTGGCCACGAGCCTCAATGAGATCGCAGGGCAGGCGCGGCTGGGGATCGAGATCGACGAGAGTGCGATTCCAGTCGCCCCGGCCGTGGCGAGCGGCTGCGAGATCCTGGGGCTCGACCCGCTGCTTGTGGCCAACGAGGGCAAGCTCCTGGCGGTCGTGCCGGGAGTGGCAGCGGAAAAGGTGCTGGCCGCGATGCGGGCCCATGCGCACGGCCGGCAGGCGACGCAACTCGGCCGGGTGGTGGAGCGGCACCCGGAAATGGTGGTCATGAAGACGGCGATCGGCGGCAGCCGCGTGCTGCCGATGCCGATCGGCGAGCAACTACCCAGGATTTGTTGAACCGCCGACACCGTACAATCCGATCCAATTGGTACATTTTGTCGCGGGACTTCCTTCGTTTTTCCGTTTTCACTCCAAGAGGCGACCTCCATGGCCAAGTCTTCCGTCGACGGTTTCGATCTCAAGACCATTCGCGAGATGCTCACCGCTGCCGAACGCAAGGTGTTCGATTCGAGCATCGGCAAGGAGATCGCCGCGGCCGGCCGGGCGGAATTGCAGGCTGCGATCGGCCATGCCCGCACGCTCCGGGACAAGTGGCGGGATCTCTACGCCCAGCAGACGCGGACCACGAAGCGGACGGTGAAGGCCGGGACGAGTGCCAACGACCGTAGCCGCGAGAAGTCGGAGCTGTTCGCGGGGGCTCTCCAGCGGCTGGAGGCCCGGCTCGCCGAGGTCGGCACGGCCGTGAAATCGGCGGCGAAGAAAGCGGGCAAGGCGGCGACGGCCGCGACCAAGGCCGCACAGAAGGTCGTGGCGGCGCCGGCTGCGAAGAAGGGGGCGAACCTCAAGGCAGCGCGTCCGGTCACGAAGAAGGTTCGCACCGCGGGCCACCGCGCGACCCGGGCCGGCGTGAAGGCTGAGCTCAAGCAGGTGGCGGCGAAGAAGACGGCGAAGCGGTAGAGGCCAGGACATGGAAGCCCCGCGTGGAAATGCGGGGGGCGGGGTTGCAACCGGTGAACGGGCGACCCCTTCGATGGTTGATCATCGCCCCCCCGGTTTCCACCGGGGGCTTTTATCATTTCCAAGGATGGGGTCTTGATGCTGCAGCGTGCGGCGATCAGACGATCCGCACGCGGAATTGGCCCATGCCCAGGTCGCCCGGGGCCTTCCGATTCGACACGCGCATCGCTGGCCTCCCCACCACAACGCTGCGGATCGATTCGTCGGCCAGCACGCCGAACCGGGTCGGGGTGTCGGTCGCCACGCGGCTCAGCGAGACGGTGCCGATCCGGCTGGCGGCGATGGTGCTGCCGGCGAAGGCCCCTGCGGTTTTGGCGGTGACGCTGAAGGAGTCGATCCGTGTTGTCTGCGTCCATTCGAAATTAGCGCGGGTCGCTCCGTGCATCGGGTCTGCCGGGTCGATCGGCGTGAAGCCGACGTAGAGACGGCTGTCGATGAAGGTCGATGAGGTGAACGACTTCACCCTCAGCGTGACGTCGAAGGCGGATCCACGTACCTGGCCCAGCTTCGCCGAGGTCAGCGTGCCGCCGACGGTTACGGTCAGGCCGTCGGTGGCTCCCCCGACGGTGAGCGCCCCGACGCTGTCGCCGATCACCCATGACGCATGGCTGAGGTGACCGGCGATGGTGGCGGTCTTCAGGCTGCCCCGGACCTCGAGGTCGGCGGCGAAGTTGCCCGCCAGCCCCGCCCGAGCGTTCCGCGCGATCGAGAGTTTGTCCAGCGCGACGGCCGTGATCCGCGCGGCACCGACCTCGTGGGCCACGAGGCGGGCCAGCGTGCTGTCGAGGCGGATCTCGCACCCGTCGCCGATGCGGCGGGCCGTGATGCTCGTGCGGTGGGCGAACCCACCTCCGGCGGCCCGAATACTGGTGCCGTCGGCAACGTCTCGAATCACCAGGGAGCCGAGCGGGCCGGTCAGCTGGATCCCGTCGCCGACGAGGTCGGACGCCGCAGCCGAAATGCTCTTGAGGCCGGTGCCGGCGATCGAGCCGATGCGGACGATTCTGTTGCTCGTGCGGATGGAGCCGAGCGGCACGATCTTCAGGTCGCTGCCGGACAGAACGGTCCCCGCTACCTGGATCCGCTGGATGGGGCCGCGGCCTTCGCCATCGGCGTCGATGTCGATCGCCAGCAGGCCCGGGCCGGTCAATTGCACCCGATACCGGTCGCCGTCGGAATCGGTGAAGTCCGCTCGGCCGCCCGGGATCGCGATCATGGCATTGTCGGCGCCGGTGGCGATGGCGGTGTTGCCGGCGAGGTCGGTGATGGTGACCGTCACGTTCCGGTTCGTGCCGGTGAACCCGGCCGCGATTCGGTAGGTGGCAGTCCAGACGCCCCTGTTCAGCGTCGCCGCCACCGCCTCCGGCCCGCCGAAGCGGCTGAAGTCCATGCTCACCGAGCCAATCAGGTGGCTGTTGCGGTCGCCCGCCGTCGTGTCGTTCCATGTCGCCGTGACCGTGTCGAGCGGCTTGAACACGCCGCCCCCGGCGGTGCCGCCGGCGAGCCGGATGTTCGCGGCGGTCACGACCGGCGGGAGGCTGTAAACGGTCACGCCGTCGGAGGTGACGGTCGTCGCGTTGCCCGCCCGGTCGATCGCCTTGACGGTGACGAAGTACCGCACGTTGTCGTTCAGCGACAGCCCGCTCGTGCTGGCGGTGGTCGCGGTGCCCACGCTCGTGAAGGCCATCACGTTGTGGCCGCCCGGCGTCGTGCCGATCGCCCACTCGTAGCGGTCGATGCCGCTGCCGTTCACGTCGGCGAATCCCGACCAGCTCGCGCTGAAGGAGGTCGCCGACTGCTGGTAGGTGATGTCGCTGCCCGCGACGGGGCCGTCCTTGACGGTCCCGGCGACCGGCGCGACCGCGTCGGCCATCACGCCGTCGGAGGAGACCGGGGTGCTCACGTTCCCCGCGTTGTCGATCGCCCGAACGCTCACGGAGTAGGTGGTGCCGCTGGTCAGCGACAGGCCCGACCGCGTCGCGCCGGTGCCGGAGATGCCCTCTGAGGTGAAGGCCATGACGTCGGTTCCGCCCGGCGTTGTGCCGATGGCCCACTCGAAGCTGGCGATGCCGCTGCCGGCCCCGTCGGTGAAGCCCGACCACTTGGCCGCGATCGCGGTCAACGACACCTGGAAATCAATATCGCCGCTCTGGCCGTCGTCGACTGCCCCGCCGGTCGGCGGATCGACGTCGGAGGTGAGGGCGATGTCGTTGCCGTCGCCGGCGGCATACATGAGCCCGGCGATCTGCTTGTTCCCCTCCGCGTCCTCCGCCGCCACGGTTCCAAACCGGCCGGCGACGGGATTGGCCCCGGGAACCTTGATCATCACGATCAGGTCCGTGTCGAGGACGAGCCCGTCGAGGAGGGTCGCCCGCACCGATGCCCCCTCACCGATCGTGAGCGAGCCGTTGACGGTCAGCTGGTCGGCCGCCGTCGGGGAAGCGTCGAGCGCGAGCGTCGAGCCACTCTCGAACACGACCGATCCGATCGTCAGGGAGCCGATCGTGCCGGGCTCCAGCCCGACGAAGAGCGTGCCGCCGTCGGCAATGGTCACGGTGCCGGCCACGGTGCCGGTGCCTCCCAAGGAGGCGCCGGCCGTCGTCGCGGTGGTCATGGCCGCCATTCTGCCGGCGGTGCCGAAGGTGCCTCCGCCGACCGTCACGCCGCTCGCGGCGGCGAGGCTGCCGGTGACGATCAGGGTGCCGGCCTCGACGCGGGTCTCGCCCGAGTAGGTGTGGCTGCCGCTCAAAATGAGTTCGCCCGCGCCCACCTTGCGGAGACTACCCGACCCCGTGAACACGGTGGCCAGCGTCACGGTCGAGCCCTCCGGCACCTCGATGCCCACGGAGCCTGAGCCGAGGGCGATCTGCTGCACGCCGCTGAACTGGTCAGCGGTTTCGCTCCCCTCGTCGAGCACGAGCACGGTGCCGTCCGTCAGTTCCATCTTCGAGGCATCGAAGGCCGCGACCGAGCCGGCCAGGCCCGCCAGCACGCCTTCGCTCGACCCGCCGTCGCCCAGAATCAGATCGGTCTGAAGCCGCAGGACGCCGTACCGGTTGAACGTGACCCGCCCGCCGAGCTTGACGAGATCGCTGGCGGCGGCCGTCGGGCTCAGGTGCACCACGGTGGTGCCCGTGAGGAAGAGTTCCTTCGTGAGGTTGGTCGAGAAGCCCTTCGGGTTGGCGATCAGCGACAGGGTGCCGCCGTGCTTCATGCCCTGCTCGTCCTCGTAGCCGGTCGAGGCGAGCGTGATGCGGGCGTCTGCCTCGAGGACCGTGTCGGCGAGGAACACGAGATCGCCGCCGGCCGAGATCGTCAGCTGGCCGTCGGTCCCGGTGACCACGAACGACGGCTGCACCAGGCCCAGCGACATTTCTCGCACTGCGGTCAACGACAGGCTCTTTGTCACGGCCGGGAAGGACGCGCCCGACACGACCATGTTGCGGCCTGCGGAGAGCAGGATCGAGTCGAGTGTGCCAGACTTCGCGGTCACGGCCAGCGGGGCCGAAAGGTCGCCGTTCTTCGAAACAACAGACACCGAGCCGACGGCCGCGATCGCCCCGTCGAGCACCACATCGCCAGTCGCGTCGATCGAGAGGGGCCCGCCCGCCGACCACGCGAAGTCGCTCGCCGCGGCCCGCACGCCACCGGTGGCGTTGACGTTCACGTGTCCGGCCGCCCTCACGCCACCCACGAGAGAGACGTTTCCGGCGGCGGAAAGGTCGAGGTCACCGGCCGAGGCGAGCCCGGCGACGATTCCGTCGTAATCCCGCACGTCGATGCCGCCGCCGCTGGCCGTCAGCACGAGGTTCTCGCCGGCGCCGCCGGCCGTGGCCGAGCCGACCTGCATCGAGCCGGTGGTCGTGACCGACACGCCCCCCTTCGGCGCGGAGGCTTCGATCAGGTTCAGCCCCGGGCCGAGTTCGCCCACCCCGTCGGTGTCCACCAGCGTGATCGAGCCGGCGGCGGTGACGGCCTTCGTCACCTCGTTGACGGCCACGTCGAGCCTGCCGATGCCGATGCCGGCCTCGAGAGACAGCCTGCCCGCGACGATGTCGAGGTCGGCGTCGCCCTCGCCGATTTCGCGAATCGCCCCGCCGGCCTTGATCGTCACGCCGGGCATCGAGGTGAAGAGGGCGCCGGCGGCCAGGCCGCGGCCCGTGCGGATGGCCGCGGCCTCGTCCGCCGAGGACGCGTAGTCGCCCGCGGAGATCTTTCCGATCAGCACGTCGCCGCCGGCGTTGAGCGTGACCGTGTGCTCGGCCTTGTTCGACAGGAGTCGCAGATCGACCACGGTCAGGTCGCCGTCGGTGTTAATCGTGAGCGACCCGTCCATGGCCGACACATACACCGTCAGTGGGCCCGTGCCCGTGTGGTTCACCGTCACGTCGCCAGGCGTCAGCACGCTCAGGTGCAGCTCGCTCGTGGCGGTGTTGATCGTCCGGCTCCCCTCGGAGATGAGGTAGAGCGGGTCGGCGAAGGGCACGTTGCCGCTCAAGGTCGGCGAGAAGAGCAGCTTGTTGCCGCTGGCATCGGTGACCTCCACCGGGTCGATGCTGAACGCGTTGCCTTCCCCGCCGGCGCTGATGGTCCCGAGCTCGATATTGCCCGTGCCCTGCAGGCCGATGCCGCCGTCGGCGGTCTTCAGGCTGTCGATGACCGTCGAGCCGTAGACGAAGACCTTGATGCTGCCGCTGCCGGTGACGTCGGCCGACAGCCTGCCGGCCGCCACGGTGCCGAGGTCGATGCCGCTCGCGGCGATGCTCGAGAGGACGCCGGCCGACAGCAGGCCGCCGGCATTCGTGATCGAGCCCGCGGCGGCCGAGAGGGCGAGGGGACCTGCCGTCTCGATGAAGAGATCGGTGAGGGCGATGTCGCCGCCGTCCTTGCCGGCGGTGAGGCGGACCTCGCTGCCGAGCGTCTTGATCAGGCCGCTGACGTCGCTCGTGATGCCGCCGGTGCCGTCGGTGCCGGCGGCGACGTCGGCGATGTGGCCGCCGAGAATCTCCCCCTTGAGTTCGATGTCGTCACCGGCCTTGACGGAGACCTCGCCGAGCGTGCGGTTGGTCGTGGTGAGCGTGCCGCGGATGATGGCGTCGCCGACGGTGGTGATGGCGATCTTGTTCTCGGTCGAACCGACAACGGCGGTGTCGTCGGCCTTGATGTCGATCGACGCGGCCAGCGTGAAGCTGCCGCCGGTGGTGATCGCGACCCGCGACACGGCGGTCATGCCGGCCGTGGCGGCGAGGGTCTCGGCGCCGGCGCCGGCCGGCTTGGCACCGGTCATGAAGAAGTCGCGGCCGGCGGTGATGTCGATCGAGCCCGTGGTCGATGCGGCATTGCGGGCCGTCACCAGGCCGGAGAGCGTGACGTCGCGGCCGGCGTCGATGACGAGGGAGCCATCGGCGTGCAGCGAGTCGCCGCTGAACGTCGCGGCCGCGACCCCCGGCTGCTCCACGAGCACGCGGACCGGCTTGATGACCGTCCGCTGCTCGGTGATCGGCTCCGACACCCAGCCGGTCGTCGCCACCTGCCGCTCCACCGCCACCTTCGTGTCGGCGAGCGTGAAGACCGGCACCTCGGTGAACAGGTCGTGGGTGTTGCTCGTCCACTGGAAGCCGAGCGAGAGCCGCAGGTCCTCGACGTCGTGGGTCTTCGATGTCCAGTCGAACTGGTAGTCGTAGAAGGTCTCGACGGCGGTCCGCTCGAGGAGATAGTTCATATCTCTTCCATCGCCGCCGGCTTGAACATCGTCCCAGCCTCCGTCATAGGGCAGCCACCCGAAGTCCTGGCTTCCTCCAGACGGATTGCCCGGCGACCAGAAGGTGAAGGTGACGGGCTCGCCGGTGATCCACTTGCGGAACTGGGATTCCGAATCATAGAGCCCGATCCACACCGCACGGCCAGCCGCTTTGGTGAACGCCCAGTAGTTTTCACGGGCCGAATTGATGGTGACGAGGTGCCCGCCCCGCGCGACGGCGTCTCGGGCGGCCGCAAAAAAGTCGTTCGATCCAAAGGAGACATATTCGATCACCGAATTCGGCCGCGGTGTGTCGTTGAGTTCCGCGTGGAAGGCGGGGTCGAGCGCCAACTGATTCGGCCGCGTGTTGACGACTCGGCCGCTCGCAAGAAATGCCGTGTCGGGTAGGAAGCCGAGCGGGGCGAGCACGAGGT
>CAZXIG010000143.1:4989-7745 GCA_964640405.1 uncultured Candidatus Kuenenia sp. | reverse complement strand
GCCCGCAGCAATTCCTGCGGCGTCGCATACCGGTCGGCCGGCGACTTCTCGAGCAGCCTGGAGATGATCGCGGTCAGCGGCTCGGGCAGATCGGGCCGCAGCGTCTGAAGCGGCACGAGCGGCTCGCGGAGATGCGCAAGCACCACGCTCATCGCCGTCGGCCCCGTGAAGGGCGGCCGCCCTGCGAGCAGGTGATACGTCGTCGCGCCGAGCGAGTAGAGATCGCTCCGCACGTCCACGGCCTTGCCCTCCCCCTGCTCCGGGCTCATGTAGAGCGGCGTGCCGAGCGTCATGCCCGACTGCGTGAGTTCGAGATTCTCGGAGACGACGCGGGCCAGACCGAAGTCGGCCACCTTCACCTCGCCGGCTTTCGTCACGAGCAGGTTCTCGGGCTTGATGTCGCGATGCACGACGCCCCGCTCGGCCGCCCGCCCGAGCGCCGAGCCCACCTGCCCGAGCACGGCGAGCGCCTGCGGAGCGTCGAGCGGCCCGCGGGCGAGCAGCCAGGTCTTCAGCGACGGGCCGCCGACATACTCTTCGACGAGCATGTGGACGCCGTCGATGCAGGCCACCTCGTGGATCTGCACGATGTTGCCGTGCACGAGCGCGGCCGCGGCGCGGGCCTCCTGCTCGAACCGCTGCACGGCCCCGGGATGACGCAGCGTTTCCGGCCGCAGAATCTTGACCGCCACGTGTCGCCCCAGCGACACCTGCTCGGCGAGATACACGTCGGCCATCCCGCCGCTTCCCAGCGGCCGCACCAGCCGGTATCCTCCGATCCTCTCGCGCATCATGGAAAGCAGTATCCCCCGCCGTTTCCAGGCGGGCAAACCCGAGGAATCACTATGCCCAAGCCCAGCGCCGCAGACCTCCAGAAGGCCGCCAAGGAACTCGATCTCGCGAATACCGACTACGAGATCACGCTCGACACGAGCCTCGGCCCCATCCGCCTCGCGCTCGATCCGGCCGTCGCGCCCGGCCACGTTCGCAACATGGTGGCCCTCGCCGAGAGCGGCTTCTACGACGGCGTCACGTTCCACCGCATCATCAAGGGCTTCATGATCCAGGGGGGCTGCCCCGAAGGCACCGGCACCGGCGGCCCCGGCTATCGCATCCCCGCCGAGTTCAACAAGACGCCCCACGAGCCGGGCGTGCTTTCGATGGCCCGCACCAACGATCCGAATTCCGCCGGCAGCCAGTTCTTCATCTGCCTGGAGCGGGTGCCCCACTTGGACAACCAATACACCGCCTTCGGCCGCACCGCCGATCAGGCGAGCCTCGACGTCGTGAAGGCGATCGGCAACGTGCGGACCGGCGGCGGCGACCGCCCGATCGAGCCCGTCGTGATCAAGAAGGCGACGGTCAAGCGCATCCCGAAGCAGAAGTGATCACGAGCCGGCGGGCCGCGCCGGGTCACTCCCGGCGCCGGCCGCCGAAGATCGTCTTCAGCCCGAGGAGCACGAGCGCCAGTCCGCCGGCGGCCGAGAGCAGGGCCGGCCCGTTCGTGATGGGGTTCAACAGCCGCAGCAGTTCCGCCTTCGTATCGATTGCCGCAGGTGGCGCGGGCACCGGCGGCGGTGCGAGCTGGGCCACGAGCCCTGTCGGCGCCGGCACGTGCACCGACCGCTGCACGCTTATCTCCGCATCGGCGGATGCGAGCCGCGTGGTCTCATCCACCTCGCCGAGGCCCCGGTCGATCGCACGGGCGTCGGAAAACTCCGCGATCGGCGTGGGCGTGAACCCTTGCGATCCGGTCGCCGCCAGAAACGCCCGCACCCGCGGGGCGCAGCTGCCGATCGTGCGGCCCTCGTTCTGCCCGAAGAGTACGCCCGCCAGTTCACCTCGCGCATTGAAGATCGGGCCGCCGGAGTCGCCCTGGCGGGCCTTCGCCACCAGCTCGACGAACTCCTTCGGATAGCCCGTGCCGGGCGAGAGGTAGTCGGTGCAGGCCCCCGTCTGCTCCCGGTAGGAGCCGCGGCCGTAACCTGCGATCGTGAGCGGCTCGCCGAGCACCGGGGCCTCCGCGGCGATGCTCACGGGCGTGGCCTCCGGCTTCCAGATGACCACCGCGGCGAGATCCCACGCCTCGTCCCAGCGGATCACCGTGCCGGCCGACTGAAAACCGTCGGGAAACTGCACGAGCACGGCCGCGCGGCTGTCGCGGACGACGTGCCAATTGGTGAGCACGAGTCCCTGCGAGCGGTTCGCATCGACGAGCACGCCCGAGCCGAGCGACGTGCCGCCCCGCTCCGGAGCCACGATCCGCACGACGGCGGGATGCGGCGTGTGGCCCGTGAGCAGGTAGTCGGCGACGAGCTCCGGATCCCAGGTGTTCGTCGGGCTGCCCGCCTGCCCCCAGCCCCACCAGGCCATCTGGCCGTGGGCCGCCCGCGGTGCCGTCCCCAGCGTGGCGACCATGCAGCCGATCGCAAGCAGCTGGATGGTGCGACGCATGGCTGGGGTTCCACTCGCTGGGATCAGGCGATCATCGCGGCACGCCTCGCACTGCCTGGCGGCGCATTTCGCGATCGAGAATGCGCTGCAGCAGTTCCCGCCGTAGCCGTTCACGTTCGGCTTCGGGCGATGAGGATGACGCTGGTCGCGACGGCGGCCCGAGCAGGCCTTTTTGATGGGTGATCATGCCGACGCTCCTGTCGTCAGGGCGGCTGCCGGTCTCAGCCGCAAGGATGGGGAATCGGCTGCCGACACCCGCCCGATTGAGACGGCCGCGGCGGCGCAGCACGATCCGCACGATC
>CAZXIG010000143.1:0-4889 GCA_964640405.1 uncultured Candidatus Kuenenia sp. | reverse complement strand
GAGACGGATCGTGAATCCTTCGGTGCGGAGCCGCTCAAAGAGCGCCTCCGCATGCTCGCGGTCGGCGGTCTCGACCGTCACCTGCACCGCCGTCGAAAACACGTCGGGCCCGGAGAACGCCCGGTCGTGCACGATCTCCTGCACGCTCGCCCCGGCGGCCGCGATCGCCGCCGTGAGCCGCGCGATGCCGCCGGGCCGATCGCTCACCTGCGTGACGAACCGCCAGCGCCGGCCGTCGGTCGCCAGGCCGTGGTCGATCAGCCGGTCGAGGATCGTGAGGTCGATGTTCCCGCCACAGAGAAGCAGCACGACCCGCTTGCCGCGCAGATCGCGGCAGCCCTCGTCGAGCAGGCCCGCCAGCGCCGCCGCGCCCGCCCCCTCCACGACCGTCTTCTCCAGTTCAAGCAGCCGCAGCACCGCGAGCGAGAGCGAGTCTTCACCGACAGTCACCACCCGATCGACGAGCGGCGCGGCCAGCGCGAACGACAGATCGCCCACACGCCCCACCGCGAGACCGTCGGCGAGCGTGGGTCGGATTGGCACCTGCACCGGCCGCCCCGCCGCCAGCGACGCGCCGAAGCTCGGGGCCGCCGTCGGCTCGACGGCGATAACGCGAATCTGCGGCCGCAGGGCCTTGGCCACGATGCTCACGCCGGCGAGCAATCCCGCCCCGCCGGTGGGCACGACGATCGCGTCCACGTCGGGCACGTCCTCGAGAATCTCGAGGGCCATCGTGCCCTGCCCGGCGATCACGCGGGCGTCGTCGAAGCCATGCACGCGGTTGAGACCTTCCCGCTCGGCCAGTTCGATCGCAAGCCGGCGGGCGTCGTCGAACGTCTCGCCCTCGAGAATCACCCGGGCCCCGAGCCGTCGGCAGGTGGCCACCTTCACCAGCGGCGCGAACCGCGGCATCACGACGGTCACGGGCACGCCGAGCAGCTTGCCGTGGTAGGCGAGGCCGAGGGCGTGATTGCCGGCCGACGCGGCCACCACGCCGCGGGCCTTCTGGGCATCGTCGAGCAGGAGCAGCGCATTGCGGGCGCCGCGTTCCTTGAAGCTGCCGGTCCGCTGCAGGAGGTCGAGCTTGCAGAAGACCTCGGCCCCCGTGAGCTCGGAGAGCGGCACGCTCGGCGGGCAGGGCGAGCGATAGATGCCGGAGCGAATCCGTTCGTGGGCCGCGCGGATGTCGGCGATCGTGACGGCGGCAGTCATCGGCCCGTGATCCTCCGCGGGGCGTGGAAGGGCCGCACGTCGATCCACTCCATGCCGGCGCGCCGGGCGGCCTCGATGCCGAGGTCACTGTCTTCCCACACGACACACCGCTCCGGCCGGGCGCCGAGCCGTCGAGCCGCCTCCAGAAACGGATCGGGGTCGGGCTTGTGGCGGGACGTATCCTCGCTGGCCACGATCGTGTCGAAGGCGTCGGCGAGGCCGATGTGGGCGAGAATCTTGCCGACGACGTCGTGGTAGCCGCCGGTCACCACCGCGATCGGCACCCGGCCGCGGCACCGTCGGACCACCTCCACCACCGGGTCGATCGGCAGCACCTCCGCGAGCTGATCGAGGAACGACCGCTCCTTCACCTCGGCGGCATGATTCACGTCGACCTCGACGCCGCTGCCGGCGAAGAGCGTGGCCACGATGTCGCGGGTGGGCCGGCCGCCGAGCGAGTAGAAGTGGTCCTCGTCGAACTCGATGCCGTGCGGGTTCGTCACCTCGAGCCAGGCGAGATAGTGGGCCGGCATCGTGTCGGCGAGGGTGCCGTCGCAGTCAAACAGCAGGGCGTCGTGGTTCTGGAGCTGCCACATGGGGGAGGTCGAGGCGGGAAACGCGGGGGAATGCGGATGGATTGAGACCGGTTATACGGCCTGGAGGGGTTTTTTGCCGTGGGGACGGGTCCGGCGAAAGTCGAGGGTAACCTAGGGTTTCGATCATGAAGCTACCCGCGCTTGGAATCCGGTCCCGCCTGCTGCTGCTGGGCATCCTCCCGGCGGCGGCGATCCTGGCAGCCGTGCTGGCGGCCAACTTCCTGCGGATGCGGTCGCTCCTGCTCACCTTCGGCGAGGAGATTCTCCGCGACCGCGTGAAGGCGATCGCGGCCGACATCGACCGCGACATCATGGCCACGCTCGTCACCGAGCCCCACGACAACGAGGGGCGGCTGATGGTCGAGCAGATGGCGCCGCTCGTGGTGGACGGCGAGTTCAAGGGCGTGGCCGGGGTCGATCGGGTGCTCGACCAGGTGGCCCACGACCTCGCCGCCATCCAGAAGCAGCAGCGTGAGGCCGGCTGGCACGTGGAGGTCTTTCTCATCAGCCGGTTCGGCAACGTGATCGCCAGCACCGTCGCGCGGGAGGATCTCCGCACGAAGCCCGTAGCCGACACGCCCTATGCGCGGATTCTCGGCGAGTTTCATGCAGCGCTCGCCGGCGACCGGGTGATGGTGGCCGCCGATCCGCTCACCGGGGCCGAGTGTCTGTATGCGTCGGCGAAGGTGCCAAGCGGTCCGTGGACGGTCGTGATGCAGATGCAGCGGGCCGACCTCGTCGGCCGGATTCGGTGGCCGCTGCTCACGTCAGCACTGCTCGCGGCGACCGGCATGGCCGGGATGCTCGGCCTCTTGCTCTGGCTCACCCGCAACCTCACGCGGCGGATCAGCCGGGCCGTGGCCGCGTCACGCCGCGTGGCCCAGGGTGATCTCACCGGCTCGATCGACATGCGCGGGGGCGACGAAACGGGACAGCTGCTCCGCGACGTGGGGGCGATGACGGCGAGCCTCCGCGGGATCGTGTCGCAGGTGAAGCAGGCGAGCCTCGACCTCAACGCGACGGCCCGCCAGCTCTCGGCCGCCGGCAAGCAGCAGGAGTCGGCGATCGCGTCGCTCGGCGCGAGCACGAGCGAGGCGGCGGTGGCCAGCCGGCAAATCTCGGTAACGGGCCGCGAACTCTTGGGCACGATGCACGAGGTGGCGGGCGTGGCGGCCGAGACGGCCCACGTGGCCGATGCGGGCCGCGAGAATCTGGCGGAGGTGGGCGAGTCAATGGCCAGCCTCGAACAATCCACGGCCCAGTTCTCGGAGCGGCTCGCGGCGATCCGCCAGCGGGCGGAAGACATCAACATGGTGATCACCACGATCACGAAGGTGGCCGACCAGACGAACCTGCTCTCGATCAACGCGGCGATCGAGGCGGAGAAGGCGGGCGAATATGGACAGGGCTTCATCGTGGTGGCCCGCGAGATCCGCCGGCTGGCCGACCAGACCGCCGTGGCCACGCTCGACATCGAGCGGCTGGTGGAGCAGATGCAGCAGGCGGTGAACACGGGCGTCGAGGAGATGGACCGGTTCGCCGCGGAGGTGAAGACGGGCGTGGAGCGGGTGGCCGGGATCAGCAGCCAGTTCGCCGAGGTGATCGACAAGGTGCACGGGCTCTCGACCCGGTTCGACCACGTGAAGGAGGGCATGCAGGCCCAGGCGGCCGGGGCCCAGCAGATCACGGAGGCCCTCGCCACGCTCACCGACGGCTCACGGGCCGCCGCCGACGCCCTCCGTGAGTTCAAGGAAGCCTCGCAGCACATGGTGTCGGCCGTCGACGGGCTCACCGACACGGTCAGCCGTTTCCGGGTGGACGAGTAGCGGGCGTCGTTGCCGGGGCGATCGCCCCGGCACGTGCGCGGGCCGGACCTACGGTCCGGCGACCCCCGGCTTGCGCCTGGGGGCTTTTATGGGGAGGAGGGATTCATGGAAGCCCACAGGCGCAAGCCGGGATAAACGGCCCCGGCAATCTGCGGACTCTGCGCAAACCCCTCTGCCTCGGGGCGATATACCGGAAATGCTCATGGATCGGGTGGCGTCGAGTCGATCACGTCTGACGATCATGCCGGTTTTTCGGCGCGGGGACTGCCCTGCCCGAGCTACCGGCCACCGTCAGGGACGCGACTCCGATGAGCAAAAAAGCCATCCGTAGCCTCGGAAAACGGGCCTCCTCTCGCCTCCGGGCGATCCGCCGGCGAGCGGCTGACTGGCGGCGACGGGCCCGCCGAGCCGTGGCTCTGGCCGCGATCACCGGCGGCATGCTGGCCGTCCCCTCCCTGGCCGAGGCCCAAATGGGGCAGACGGCGATGTCTCCGGCGGGCGGGATCGTGAACCGGGCGGTGAACGGCTTCCAGCGGCTCAACGCCAACGGGCCCGGCTACATGTACTACGGCATCAACGCCGCCGACCGTGGCCTCGGCTACAACGGCAGCTACATGACGCTCGGCGGGTACATCCCGTATGCCGAAGACGACCTCGGCGGCTTCTGGGCGGCCGACCTGCGGGGCCACCTCTCCGAATACGGCGGTTTCTTCTCGAACGTCGGCGCCGTCCGCAAGCAGTTCATCGGCGGCACGATCCTGGGCGTGGGCGTCTACTGGGACTACGACGGCGACCAGAATCAATACGAGACCGCCGGCCTTTGCGGCACGGAATACTTCGGCAACTTCGGCCACTCCTACAACCAGGTGGGCGTGTCGGCCGAGTGGCTCACCGACTACGGCAACATCCGCAGCAACGGCTACATGCCCGTGGGCACGACGGCCTATACGGCCGGCGCCCCGAACTCGCCGTTCTACAAGAACTACGTGATGTGCCAGTATGGCCTCGACGCGGCCTTGAGCGGTGCCGACCTCGAGGTGGGCGCCTACATTCCCGGCCTCTCCGACTGGGCCGGCATGATCAGCGTGGGCGGCTACGCGCTCGGCAACGCCCGCTACGACTGGAACGTGGGTCCGCAGTCGGGCCAGGACGTGGTGCCCTGGTTTGGCGGTGTCTACACCCGCCTCGACATGACGTTCCTCAACAACTGGGACTTCTCGCTCCAGGCCAACAACGACAGCTACTTCGACTGGAC
>CAZXIG010000142.1:0-7772 GCA_964640405.1 uncultured Candidatus Kuenenia sp. | reverse complement strand
CAGGCCCGAGCCTCCGTCCACTCAAGAAGAGGGAGGCTTCGGGTGACCCGTACCCTGCTCGCCGGCGTTGGCGGCAAGCGAAGGCAGGATGCCGAGAGCGCAGCCGCCATCGAGCGAGCGCAGGGCAGGCGGGCACCGATCCGCTTTAGCGGATTGGTCGTACGAAGCGAGCGTCCGGCGAGCGGGGTACGGGTCACCCGAAGCCGGGTTCAGCCAGAACGCGTGCCTGACTACTTCACCGTCTCTTCGAGCGACGACTTGTAGCGGACGCTCGATTGCGGGCCACCGAAGCCGACGACGCGGCGGTCGATGCCCGTGCGGCGGCTGATGACGCGGCCCGCCTCGATGTCGAAGCGGATCTCGCCGTCCCAGATTCGCTCGAGCAGCCGGGCCTCGAGCCGCGGGTCGTCGACGGGCGTGAGCACGGTCGTGTCGACGCGGATGGTGGCGATGCCGTCGGCGACGTCCTCGAGCCGGTATCGCAGCCGGGTGCGGACGAGCTTTCGCGGGCCGGCCGGCACCTCGACGACCACCTCCTGCGGGATCGTCCACTCCGCGCCCGGTGCCACGGGGCCGTCGGGAAGGGGCACGACCGCGAGATCGCCCGTGCTCGACGGGGGGCAGGGCCGCAGCTCCGTCCGCTCGACCACGCGGCCCGCACGATCGATCACCATGCGCGACAGCGGCACGCCGAGGCTCGGCCGCACGGCCTCGTAGCCCGGCGGTGGATCGGCGTCGCCGGCGCTCGACCAGCGGACTTCGCCCCGGTCGCTCGTCCGGGAGGTCATCGTCACGTCGTCCACCGAATGCTCGAGCGTCGCCCGGCCCTCGTCATCGACCGCCACCACCCGCCAGGTCTTCGTCGAGTCGGTCATCGTCTCGACCGTCTGCGTGGAGCCGTTCATCGTGGTCTCGGTGAGCGCGCGATGGGCGACGTCCATGTCGATGCGATCGCCTTCCCGAAACCGGTAGACGAGCGTGACGGAATCGGGCGTCGTCGTGGCAGGCTCGACGGCGGCAGCTCCGCGGCTCACGACCGCGAGACAGGCCAGGGCCGCGACCAGGATCCGACTCCGCATCATCATGCCGATCCCTCCGCTCGCGGACCCTCGGCCCCGCGGACGCCGCCCCCCCAGCCGAGCTTTTCGCGGAGCGTGGGGTAGTAGCCGTGGAGGCTCGTCTCGACGAGCGTGAACCGCGGCTCCGCCCGTCGTACCCGAATTCGGTCGTCCGGTGCGAGGGCCGCCATCACGCGACCATCGACGACGCAGGCGGAGCCGGCATTGGGCCGTGGCACCACGAGCTCGTAGATCCGGGCCGCCGAGTCGACGACGGGGCGATTGGTGAGCGTGTGGGGGTTCAGTGGCGTGAAGATGAAGGCGTCGAGATCCTTCCGCACGATCGGTCCGCCAGCCGACAGGCTGTAGGCCGTCGAGCCCACCGGCGTCGACACGATCAGACCGTCCGCGCGATACGTCGTGGCGAGGTCGCCGTCCACCAGCAGCCGGATCTCGATCATCGAGAAGGGGGGGCCGGCCAGGATCGACGTCTCGTTGAGCCCGAGCTGCCGATGAAGCAGCGTGCCGCCACGGTGCAGTTCGCACTCGAAGAGCAGGTGGTCGATGAGCCGAAACCGTCCTGCGGCGATCTCGGCCAGCGCCGCCGTCACCTCGTCTCGCGACACGTCGGCCAGGAATCCGAGCGTGCCGAGGTTCACGCCGAGCACCGGCAGCTGGTGATAGCCCATCCACCGGGCGGTCCGCAGGATCGAGCCGTCGCCCCCGAGCACGACGACCACGTCGGCCGCCGGCATCCCATCCGCCTCGAACCGCCCCTCGCCCCACTCGTCTCGCGGCGCGATCCGGCGGGCGACGACCTCGTGGCCTCCGGCCGCGAGCAGCCCCGCCACCCGGTCGGCCTCCTGCTCCACGCCCGCGAGCCCACCGGGCCCGACGAGAATGCACCGCAGCGCTTTGGCGGGGCGATCAGGACGGAGGTGTGAGGATGCCATGCTGGTGTGCTGACTCGTTGCGGTAGGTCGGGGTTGCCCCAGCCGTGTCGTCGGACGCTCGCTACGGGCATCCTGCCCTTCGCTCGCTCGATGCTGCCTGCGCTTCGCCATCCATGGCTCCGCTGGTCAGCAACGCCGACGCCCCGGCAGGGGCAACCCCTCCAAGAGTCCTATCTGATTCAGTTGAGGCAAGCGGCGTATGTATAGGGTACCGCAGGCCGTTCACGGGAGGGCAGACGGTCGGGGAACCTGGAGGAGGAGCGCAGGGATATCCGTAGCTATGTGCGTGCCACCGGGTACCCGGTGGGCCGGAGGAATCCCGAAGCGAGCGACGGAAGGTTTCCCGCCGGCTGACCGGAGCCCCTCGTTCGGCCTCCTGCAATCCGCCTACTACCTCACCGAGTCGTGCTCACGACGGGGGCGCGGCCGGCGAGGCGGCGGCAGGTGGCGGCGATGCCGGTGGCGTCGAGGCCCAGGTCGGCCAGCAGTTCGCCCCGTTCGCCGTGCTCCACGAATTGGTCGGGCAGGCCGAGCCGCACGATTGGCCCGTGCACGCGGTGTTCGCCGCTGCGGCATTGCGCGTCGTTGACGGCTTCGAGCACGGCGCTGCCGAAGCCCGTCTGGAGGGCGTTCTCCTCCACCGTCACTGTCCAGGGGGCCGCGTCGATCCTGTCGAGGATCATGCCCGTGTCGAGCGGCTTCACGAAGCGGGCGTTGATCACGGCCACCTCCAGACCCTCGTCGCGGAGCTTGGCCGCGGCCTTCAGTGCCTCGCCGAGGAGCGTGCCACAGGCGACGATCAGGCCGTCGTGGCCGTCGGCCATGAGTTCGGCCTGGCCGAGCTCCATCGGAGCCCGGTCGCCGGCGTGCGTCTCGACCACGGCCTTCGGGTAGCGGATCGCGACCGGCCCGTCGTGGGCCAAGGCCCAGTCGAGCATGGCCGGCAGGTCGTGCTCGTCGCCCGGCGCCAGGACCACCATGTTGGGGAAAAGCCGCATGTAGCCGAGGTCGTAGCTGCCGTGGTGGGTCGGGCCGTCGGGGCCGGTGAGGCCGGCCCGGTCGAGCATGAACACGACCGGCAGGTTCTGCAGGCAGACCTCCTGGAAGATCTGGTCGAACGACCGCTGGAGGAAGGTGCTGTAGATGTCGACGATCGGCCGCACGCCCACCTTGGCCTGGCCGGCCGCGAAGGCCACGGCGTGCGACTCGCAGATGCCCACGTCGAAGAACCGCGTCGGAAATTCCTCGCGAACCTTCTCCAGCTTGTTGCCCTGGCACATCGCCGCGGTGAGCACGGTCACCCGCTCGTCGCGCCGCATGCAGTTCGCGATCGCCGTCGAGGCCGCGTCGGTGTAGGCCCGGGCCGACGACTTCTTGATCGACACGATGCAGTCGTCGTCGTCGCACTCGAACGGGGCCGGCGTGTGGAAGAACACGGGGTCGGCCTCGGCCGGCTTGAAGCCGTGCCCCTTCTCGGTGAGCACGTGGAGGAGGATCGGACCCTCCTCGTCCTTCACCAGCTCCAGGTAGCGGATCAGGTTGGGGAGCGAGTGCCCCTCCACCGGGCCGAAGTAGCGGACGCCGAGGGCCTCGAAGAGGGCGCCGCCGTGGAGCGTGGTCTTGATGGAGTCCTTCACGTTGCCCAGCATCCGCTCCATCGACTCGCCCACCATAGGCACGCCCTTGATGATCTCCGTGGCCTGGCTCTTCAGGCCGCGGTACCAGGGGTTCGTGCGGATGAGGTCGAAGTATTCGGCGAGGGCTCCCACCCGCGGGCAGATCGACATCCGGTTGTCGTTGAGGATGATGAGCAGCCGCTTCTTGAGGAAGCCTGCGTTGTTGAGCGCCTCGAAGACGATGCCGGAGGGGAAGGCGCCGTCGCCGATCACGGCCACCGAATGGCGGTCGTCGCGGCCGAGCAGGTCGTCGCCGCTGGCCAGGCCGAGGGCGGTCGAGACGCTCGAGCCGGCGTGGCCTGTCATGAACAGGTCGTAGTCGCTCTCCGCAGGGTTCGGGTAGCCCATCAGGCCCCCCTTGGTGCGGATCGAGCCGAACCGGGCGAAGCGGCCGGTGATCAGCTTGTGCGGATAGATCTGGTGGCCGGTGTCCCAGATGAGCCGGTCGCGGCTGAAGTCGAACGCCCGATGGAGTGCGAGGCAGAGCTCCACGACGCCGAGGTTCGAGGCGAAGTGGGCCGTCCGCGTGCCGGCGACCTCGGTGAGGGCCCGCCGCATTTCGCCGGCCAGCTGCTCCAACTGCTCCATGGAGAGCCGCTGGAGATCGCGCGGCGAATCGATCGTGGGAAGAATGTCACTCATGCGTCGTCCTCTGGCTGGCTTGCTGCCGACCGCGGCCCCGGCTCTGAAATCGTAGTCTTTAATGGTTGCGGGTCACGATCCAGCGGGCGAGGCCCGCGAGTTCCGTGGCCCGGGGGCCGATTTCAGCGGCCGACGCGGCGGCTTCCGCGGCCAGGCTGCGGGCTTTTTCCCGGGCGGCCTGGAGGCCCATCACGGTCGGGAACGTGAGTTTGCCGCGGCCGGCGTCCTTGCCCACCCGCTTGCCCATGGCGGCCTCGTCTCCTTCCGCGTCGAGCAGGTCGTCGGCGATCTGGAACGCCACGCCGAACGCCCGGCCGAACCGCCGCAGCAACTCGAGCCGCTGCGAATCGGCCCCTGCCGCGAGCCCGCCGAGTTCGAGCGCGGCCAGGAAGAGGCAGCCCGTCTTGCGACGGTTGATCCGGTCCATCCAGGCGAGCTGATCGTGCACGGAAGCCGAGGCGAGATCGGGCATCCAGCCCCGCTCGGCGGCGAGGTCGTCGGCCTGTCCGCCGACGAGCGCCTCGGCGCCCGACGCCTGCGCGAGCACGGCGCAGGCCCGCGCCGCGCAGGCGGCCGGCAGTTGCGTGGCGAGCAGTTCGAAGGCCCGGGCCTGCAGGGCATCGCCGCAGAGGATCGCGGTGGCCTCATCGAAGGCGCGGTGGCAGGTGGGGCGGCCGCGGCGGAGGTCGTCATCGTCCATCGCCGGCAGGTCGTCGTGGACGAGCGAGTAGGCGTGGATCAGTTCCACGGCCACGGCGGCGGGGGCGGCGACGTCCCAGGCGGTGTCGCCGGGATCGCAGGCCTGTGCCGCCCAGAGCACGAGCGCGGGCCGGAGCCGCTTGCCGGGGGCGAGCACGGCGTAGCGCATCGAGTCGGCCAGCCGAGGAGCCGCTTCCGGCGAGAAGGTGAGGGCGGCCTCGAGCCGCGGCTCGATGAACTCACGCACGCGGCCGAGAGCCTGCGTGACGTCGCGGTCGAGGGTGTCGGACACACCAGGGTCGGAGGCACCGAGGGTCGTCCCGCTCGACACCGAACAGCTTGCCATGCTGGCGCCCGCAGGACGACGAAAAAGGAGGCGGCGCCACTGCGCCACGAGCTGAAAGTTTAGGCCTCGTCGGCGGCATCGTCCATCCCGGGCAGGCTCTTGGCGCGGCTGGCGGCGGTGCGGGCAGTGCGGCTGCCACGCGTCCGCGCCGGTTGGGTGGAGTCTGCCGCCGGGGCCGCGGCGTCGCCGGTGGCACCGTGCCTGGCGGGCGAGGAAGGCTCGAGGATCGGCCGCCCCTCGTCGTCGATCCGCACGAGCACGCTCACCCGCTGCTCCACCGCGGCCAACTCCTCGTGGAGCCGCTTCAAGAGTGAGACGCCCCGCTCGTAGGCGGCGATCGACTCGGAGAGCCCGAGGCTGCCCGATTCGAGCCGGGCCACGATCTCGCCGAGCTGGGTGAGACCGGTTTCGAACGTGATGGATTCCGGCGCGGTTGCAGCCTGGGACGGGGCATCAGCTTCGGGCGTCATCGGCCGTGATCCTTTCCAGTCGGCTCGTCACGCGGCCATCGGCGAGCTGGGTGACGAGCGTGTCTCCGGGAGTGAGCCCTGCGACCGAACGCAGGGCCGTCGGGTTTCCTTCTTTCCATGTTACGGACCAGCCGCGGGCGAGCAGGTGCAGCGGGCTACCCGCCTCGAGTCGCGCGGCGGCCGAGCCGACCCGCTCGCGAGCCCGCGCGACGGCGGCGCCGACCAGCCGCTCGAGACGCACCGCCTGCTGGTCGAGCACCGCGCGGCGATCGCCGATGAGTCGCGCCGGATCGGCGAAGATCCGCGACCTCGCCAGCTGGCTCATCCGTTCGCGGGCGAGTTCCACTCGCCGCGTGAGACCGCTCTGCAGCCGCAGCCCGAGGGCCGCCACCGCGGCCGCGAGCTGCCGGCCGTCGGGCGACACCTGCACGGCGGCGTCGGTGGGCGTGAGCGCCCGGAGGTCGGCCGCGAGGTCGACGAGCGAGACGTCGATCTCGTGCCCCACGCCCGACACCACCGGGATCGGCGACGCCGCCACCGCCCGCACGAGCACCTCCTCGTTGAACGCCCAGAGGTCTTCGAGGCTGCCGCCGCCACGGACCAGCGCGATCACGTCGACCGGCGGCACGAGCCGCGCCGCGGCGGCGAGGCCGGCAGCCAGTTCCTCGGCAGCCCCCGCGCCCTGCACCCGCGACGGGATCACGATCACCTCACTGCCCCGCCAGCGGGCGAAGAGCGTCTTGAGAAAGTCGGCGATCGCGGCCCCCGTGGGACTCGTGACCAGGGCGATGCGGCGAGGGAAGGGGGGGATCGGCCGCTTTCGCTCCTGGGCGAAGAGGCCCTCCTGTTCGAGAGCGGCCAGCAGCCGGCGGAGCTGGGCTTCGAGCGCACCGGTGCCGAGGGCGTGCAGCCGGTCGATCGTCAGCTGGTAGGTGCCGCGGGGCGGATAGACCTCGATCCGGCCGTGGCAGACGACTTCGAGACCGTCGGTCGGATCGATCGCCAGCTGGCTGACGGTCGTCCGCCAGATCACGCCGCGGAGCAGGGCCGACTCGTCCTTGAGCGAGAGGTAGACGTGCCCCGACGAGGCACGGGTGAGATTCGAGATCTCGCCGGTCACCCAGACGTCCGCGAATCGCCCCTCGAGCTGATCCTTGATCCGGGCCGTCACTTCCGACACGCTCGGCGCGTCGTCGGGCGGGCTGCGGCGGTCGGCGACGCGTGGGGCGGGCATGATTCGCCAATGTAGCACGGGCCGCTACGATGGGGCCTTCGTCCCGCACCCGGAGGCCGCATGGCCGTCGACTCCGCATCCGCCGTCCCGTCCGCCGCCGCCCCGTCGCCTGCGCCCCGCGGCGCGCTTCTCATCGTGTTCCTCACGGTGTTCATCGACCTGCTCGGCTTCGGCATCGTGCTGCCCGTGATGCCGCGGCAGGCGGAGCCGTATCTCGACTCGCTCGGACTCTCGCCGCTCGCCGGCGGCGTCGTGATCGGCCTGTTGTTCTCGTCGTTCTCGCTGATGCAGTTCCTCTTCAGCCCGCTGTGGGGCCGGCTCTCCGACCGCCACGGCCGGCGGCCGCTGTTGCTCCTGAGCCTCGCCGGGTCGGTCGTGTTCTACGCCGTCTACGCCTGCGCCGTGATGGTGCCCCCGGAGCGGGCGCTTCTCGGCCTCGGCCTGATGATGCTCGCGCGGATCGGCGCGGGGATCGCCGGGGCGAGCGTCGGCACCGCCGCAGCCGTGATCGCCGACTGCACCACCCCCGAGAACCGCGCCCGAGGCATGGCCCTGATCGGGATCGCCTTCGGCGCCGGCTTCACGCTCGGGCCGCTGATCGCCTACTTCGGCCTCGCCGTCTTCGACCGCCAGCCCTGGGGCGTCGGCGCGATCGCGTCGCTGCTCTCGCTCGTGGCCTTCGCGATCGCACTGT
>CAZXIG010000141.1:5108-7844 GCA_964640405.1 uncultured Candidatus Kuenenia sp. | reverse complement strand
ATGGGGGCTCGTATGCACGAGAGGCTTTCATGCGCGGTCGCGTGCGGCGGCGAGGCAGGCCGCCACCAGCTTCTCGGCTGAAAACTCCGCCGCAGCCCGTTCCCGCCCCGCGGCACCATAGCGGGACGCGAGGGCATCGTCTTCGATGATCTCGTAGGCCCGCCGCGGAAACTCGCTCTCCGGCAAGGCGGGCACGATTCGGCCTGTCTCGCCATCCACAATGAGCTGACGCGCGGCGTCGCTCTCGACCGCGACGGCGGGCACGCCCCGGGCCATGCCGTCGAGAACCGCGCCGCCCAAGGCCACGTCGCCCGACTGCCAGACGAGCCGTACCTGGCCGATGAGGTCGGGCAGGAGATCGCAGTGGGGCATTACCGTCAGTCGCTCGGCCAGTTCCTGCACCCGCGCCCGCCGCTGCACCCGCCGCAGGAGCGGGCCCGCGCCCACGAGCACATGCTCGAGTCCCTTGTGGACGACGCCGAGCTGATCGATCGCCCAGATCAGCCGCTCGAGCTTCGACGTGGCGACGAGCGGCGCCACGCAGAGCGTCCAAATCTTTGCCGGATCGAGGCCGAGCCGCGACGCGATCTCCTTGCGCGAGAGTCCGGCCCCGGCATCCGGCTCGACACCCGGCGGCACGACGTCGATCCGCGGGCCATCGGCCCGTCGAGAACACGAGGCCGCCACGGCCGGCGACGTGGCGAGCACCTCGTCGAGCCGACCGACGGCCCGCCGCTCGAGCGGCCGCGACAGCCGGCGGCCCAGGCGGGCGACCACTCGCGGCTGCGGTGCAGCGAGCCTGATCATCGCGGCCGCCGGAAGCTGCGCTCGGCCGAAGGCGAGCACGGCCGCCGGTCGCAGTCGTCGAGCGAGCCGCGTGGCGTTCATCGCCGCCGCGAGATCGACCCGCGGCCGGCGGCCCACGCGATGCACCGCGATGCCGCGGGCCAGGAGCCGCTCCGCAACCGCCCCGCCGCTGCTGGTCATGGCGACGTGCGTGCTGCAGCCCGCGGCCTGAAAACCCGCCGCCACGAGTTCGATCTCCCGTCCCGTGCCGACCGGATCACATCCGGGCGTCAGCAGCAGGATCGACGGTTGGTGTTCGGTGGGCATCGGGGCTCTGCTCGGCGTCGCGGCGGGCGGCGGCGATGTCGTCGGGATCAAGCGCGGCGAGATGGGGCAGGTGCCGCCACGCGCCGTCGAAGTCGAGACCATACCCCACGACGAACACGTCGGGAATGTCGAACCCCACGAAATCGGGCTGCGAGGCCACCTCCGCCCGGCCGGCCTTCCGCAGGAGCACCAGCGACCGCACGCTCGCCGCCCCGCGGCCGCGGAGTTCGGCGACGAGCGCCTCGAGGGTGCGGCCGGTGTCGAAGATGTCGTCCACGACGAGCGCGTCGCGTCCGGCGAGATCGGGGAGCGAATCGAGCCGCAGTTCCAGCCGGCCGGGCGACGTGGCCGTGCCGCGGTAGCTGCTCGCCGAGACCATCGTCAGCTCGACCGGGCATTCCAGTCGGCGGATGAGATCGGCCACGAGCACGATGCTCCCCGTGAGCACACCCACCACGACGAGCGGCCGACGGTCATATTCGCGGCGCACCGTGTCGGCGAGCCGGTCGATCCCGGCGGCGAGTTCGGCGGCGGAGAGGAGCACCTGCATGAGGGCGGAGTGTAGCAGCTTCTCGCCGCCGTCCGCCTACAATCGGGGCGTGCTCCCGCCCCACCGGATTCAGCCCGGCATGCCTCCACCGCCACGTCTGCACTGGTCCACGATCACGCTCGCCGGCCACGCGTGCGAACTCTACGAGCCGCCACAGCCGCGTGCCGGCCGCGCGGTCGTCTATCTGCACGGCGTGCGGGAGCGATGGCTGCAGGAGCTGCCGGGGCTCCGTGATCAGATCGAGGCCGCCGGTCTGCCCGCGATCGCGCCGCGTGCCGGCCGATCCTGGTGGCTCGACAAGCGGCTGCCCGCGTTCGACGCCGAACTCACGCCGGAGCGGTACGTCGTCGAGCACGTGCGGGGAGAACTGGAACGCCGGTTCGGCGTGCGACCGCCGGGCATCGCGCTCGTCGGCACGAGCATGGGGGGCCAGGGCGCGCTGCGGCTGGCCTACCGGTATCCGCAGCTGTTTCCGGTGGCGGCCGCCATCGCGCCGGCGATCGACTTCCACCTCGCGATGCGGGAGGCGGGCGACCGCGACGACGGCGAATACTACGACACGCTCTGGCAGCTCTACGGCGACGTCGAGCGGGCCCGACAGGACACGGCCATCCTCCACGTGCATCCGCTCAACTGGCCGCGGCACCAGTGCTTCGCGAGCGACCCCTCCGACCTGCACTGGCACGACGGGGCGGCACGGCTCCACAGCAAGCTCGTGGCGCTCGGCATCCCGCATCTGGCGCTGCTCGAGCCGCGCGTCGGCCCGGGCGAGGGGCATTCGACCGCGTACTACGACCGCATCGCCCCGGAGATCATGCGGTTCCTGCTCGACGCCCTCGACGCGGAATCCCGCCGGCTGCCCGCGTAAGGCGAGGCTCCGCGTGCTGATACAAGCCCGCGCGCATGCAAGCCCGCGTATATAAAAGCCCCCATGCGCAAGCAGGGGGATATTGCGGCATCCATTCCGAATCCCCCCGCATCATCCCCCGGCTTGCGCCTGGGGGCTTGTATGAGCGGAATCATCCCCCGGCTTGCGCCTGGGGGCTTGTATGAGCGGAATCATCCCCCGGCTT
>CAZXIG010000141.1:0-5008 GCA_964640405.1 uncultured Candidatus Kuenenia sp. | reverse complement strand
TGCGCCTGGGGGCTTGTATGAGCGGAATCATCCCCCGGCTTGCGCCTGGGGGCTTCCATCCGCTCACGTCGAGGGCAGCGGCTGCTGCGGCTTCGGTGGGACGGGGCGGCGTTGGGCCGGGCCCGCGGCGCCGGGCAGCGCGGGGGCCGGGCCACCGCCGCGGAGCTGATCGAGATCGAGATACCTCGCATCCTCCACATCCACGCGATTGAGTCCGCGCCAGTAGAGGATCTTGCCGGCCGACGCGCTCGACGGCTGGGCGCCCGCCTGCAGCTGGCGGAAGAGCTGCGCGTCGCTGCGGCCGTCTCCCTCGAAGACGAGCAGGTCCTTGCCTTCGCTCCACGTGAGCCGCGCGCTCCTGGCCGTGAACGCCTCTCCTTCCACGAGCACGTTGCCGCCGGCGGCGAGTTCGATGCCCGGCCGCTTGCCGCCGGGCTGCGGCGGAGACTGGCCGAGACCGAGCACGTCGCACGACACGGTGAACACACCGGCGGGCAGACCGGTGGCCGCGTGCGGGTCGAGCGTGTCGCCCCAGGCGGCGACCGGGCCCCAGATCGCCTCGACCCGCTGGTGAAACTCCATCACGCGGCGGTTGAGGTTGCCCCGCAGGCCGCGCTGGAAATCGACGCCGAGATAGTTGAGCCCGGGAGCCGACGTCGTGGCGGCGACCGGCTGCACCGCGGGCCGCTGAGGCAGGCCCGCCGCGGAGCCAGGCGCCAAGCCTGCCGCCGGCGACTGACCGAGCCGCGTGCTGGTGAGCCGGCCCGGCCCGGTGCCCGACACGTCGCCGCTGGCCCGGTCGATCACCAGATCCTTCACGAAGAGCTGCTCCTTCGAGCGGCCGCCGTCGGCCGTCTGCGTCTCGCTCTCCACCCGCACGCCGCTGCCGCAGGCGATCCTCGCCACCTCGGGCTGCGGGCCACCCCCCTCGAGGCCGTCGGCGCCGAGCCTGAAGGGCTTGTTGAAGACGACGTCGAGCGAGCCGGCATGCACGTTCGCACGGTCGCTCGAGGCCACGACCTTCTCGACGAATCGTGCCGTCAGCCCGTCGAAGTCCATGCGCCCCTGCCAGACGACGTTGAGCTTCTGGGCCGCGGCCGCCGGGGCGGCGACGACGGGGGCCGGCTCGGCAGCCGCATCGGAGAATCCGAACACATCGAGACCGCCACCGGCCTGCCCCATCGGCAGCGCGAGTCGCCCTGCACCGTCCACCGTGAGCCGGCTGCGGCCGCGGTCGAACTCGACGAGCGGTCCTTCGAGGTCGAGCCCACGGCCGCTCACCCGGGCGGGCCGACCGGAGACGATCGCCCGCGCGTCGAACCGCTGCGGCCGCGACACCTGCAGCTGATCCCCCTGGATGTCGAGTGGTGGCTCCGGTGGCGCGGCGGCGGCCAGCGGCTGCTCCAGGAGACGCACTTGCCCCTCCATCGACAGTTCCTCGATCTGGTTGCCCTCGGCCGCGAGCGTCACGAGGCCGCGGACGAGCCCGCCCGAGGCCACGATTTTGCCCCGGGGCTCTTCCTTGCGCGGGGCCTGGGGTTGAACGGGGGGTGGTGGAGACGCGGGCGCGGCGGGACTCGCCGGCTGAGCCGGCTGAGCCGGCGCGGCCTGTGCCACCTGCGGCGCTGGCGGCTGGCTCTTGAACCACAGCTCGAGCCGGTCGGTCCGCACCGTGGCCGCATCGGCGTCGGCCTCGACGATGCCCCGCGCGAGCAACCTCGACGGCCGCACCCGCGAGAAGTCGGGCCCCGGCGGGCCGACCGGCTTGGCCTGCTTCGCGGGTGCCTCGGCCATGTCGAGCCAGAGATGCATCTCCGTGGCGGCCAGTCTGCCCTGACGCTCCACCACGACCTCCGAGTCGCCGGCGATCGAGACCACGTGCCCTTCGCCGTCGGGCCGCATCCGCAGCCACTGCTGCCACCGCACCTGCATCGGGGGCGCGTTGGTCGCGCGGCCGCGGAGCCAGCCCGGGCCGACGGCCAACAGCGAACCAGGATCGCCGGGTGGTCCCGGGCAATAGTCGATGCGGCGGGCCTCCATCTCCGTGTCGCGTACGGTCAGCGCGACTGGCTGGTCGCCATCGAGCAGGATGCGCCGCGTGGCGATCTCGTAGCCGAGTCGGGCGGCCCGGGCCTCGAGCGCCGCCGCGTCGCTGGTGACCACCACGGGGCTGCCCTTCGCCTGGATCTCGACCGGCTGCAGGCCGCCGCGTTTGCCTTCGGCCCCGCCGGGCTGACGGTCGCGGTGGGCGAGCATGATCGCCAGCAGGTCGCAGGCGAGATGATCGGTGGTCGATTCGGCCGTCGTGCGGATCACGTCCACGTGGTCTTCGAGCGTGATCACGTTGGCCGACACGTTGAGGCACAGGCTGCCGCGACAGCTCACGAGCACCGGCGCCGGCGGCTGATTCGCGGCCTTGTCCGACGCGTCGGCCTCGCGGCCCGGCAGGAAGCTGCCGGCCAGCCCCTCGAGCCGCATCTTCACGTCACGATCGAGCCGGATCGAATCGACGCCGCCGATGTTCGGCCCCTGATCGCTCACGGGCCCGCCGGGCCGGCCCGACTTCGCCGGCATCGCCTGCCGCGCTGCCCCCTCGCGGGGCGTGAGCTTCGCCATCATGCCGCGGCCGCTGCCGCTCGACCGGCCGTAGCGAAACTGCACCATCTCGTTCGTCTGCACCTCGAGCTCGTCGAGTTCGACGTCCCGCGTGACGATCTCGATATCGTCGTCGGCCCCCGGCGTCGAGGGTGTGCCACGGATCGTCACCTGGCCCCGCAGGCTGCCGCCGATGAGCTTCGCCAGCCGGCCCTGGCGAAGATCGAGCGGCTCGTCGAACTCGAGCACGGCGCCCTGCGGCGCCCGCAGCACCATCGTCCGGCCGCCGGAATCATCGGCCGCCACGCGGTTCCGGTCAGGCAGCACCACGAGCGTGCAGGGCACGAGGTTCACGCGGCCATCCGGCAGCGAGTGATAATCCTTGAACAGGAGCCGCATCTGCCGGCTCTCCAGCATGATCGGATTGTCCCGCTCCCACGAGCCGGCGGGAAACACGTCGCCGAGGGCCGCCAGCCGTCGGTCGGCCCGCGCGCGGATCGCCGCCGCCTCCTCCGGGGTCATCTCGTGGGCCGAGACGGTGTCGCGAATTCGTGGCTCCACGAACGGCACCACAGTCAGCCGGTAGAAGCCGGCCGCCGCGAGCGCGACGAGAAAGACCCGCAGCGTGCGGCCGAGGCGATGCTCCATGGTGGTGCCCATCGGCAACGCCCTCAGGCCCGCCCCGCGCCGGGGCCAGCAGGCTGCGCGGCCGCGTAGCGGGCCACGATCGCCTCCCAGCCGCCACGGGCACGGAGCATCCGTTCGATCACCTCGCGAACCGCCCCCTTGCCACCGGGGAGCGACGTGACGACGGCCGCGGCCGCCCGCACCTCGGGGCAGGCATCGGCCACGGCGATGCCCAGGCCGCACCGCATGATCACGGGCAGATCCGGCAGGTCGTCCCCCATGAAGGCCACCTGCTCCCAGGCCAGACCACGGTCCGCCACGATCGCGGCCACCGCCTCGAGCTTGTCGTCCACGCCCTGCCGCACGAGGTCGATGCCGAGTTCGTCGGCACGCAGCTGCACCACGTGGCTCGACCGGCCCGTCACGATCCCGGCGCGGCAGCCGGCCCGCTGCCAGAGCCGGAGGCCGAGCCCGTCGCGAATGTTGAACGTCTTGTGCTCGACGCCGTCGTTGCTCCAGGTCACGCCCCCGTCGGTGAGCACGCCATCGACGTCGAGCAGCAGAAGCTGCACGCCGGCGAGTCGGCGATCGAGTTCGGCGGAGGAGGTCATGGAACGGATCCAGCGAAGCGGAAGGCGACGATGCCGGTCAGGCGGCCGCTGCACCGGCCGCCGGCGCGGCGGCTTGCTCGGGCGTGACGAGACCGACGAGATCGACGATGTCGAGCAGCCCATGCGGCCGGCCGTCGCCGTCGATCACGGGCAGTTCGCTCAGCCGCCGGGCCTCCAGGATCGCGACCGCATCCCGCAGCCGCGTGCCGAGCGGGATCGTCGTGGGCCGCGCCGTCATCACCCGCTCGATCGGCGCGTCGAGCGCCGCGTCGTCGCGGCGTTCGAAGATGCGGGCGAGATCGCTGTCGGTGAACAGGCCGGCCAGGCCTCCCTCGTCGTTCACGATCATCACCGCTCCGGTGCGGCGGGCCGGCAGCGGCCGGGCGAACACGGCGCGGACGGTGTCGTGCGGCCGCGCGATCCGGCATTCACGGAGCGGCCGCATTGCCTCGTCGACGAGCATGAGCTGTCGGCCCAGGCTCCCGCCGGGATGGCGGGCCGCGAAATCTTCGGGCGTGAACTCGCGGAGCCGGCAGGTCACGAGGGCCATGGCGTCGCCGAGGGCCAGCATGAGCGACGTGCTCGTGCTCGGCGCGAGCCCGAGCGTGCAGGCCTCCCGCACGGCGCCCGTCGGCACGACCACGTCGGCGACCCGGCCGAGCGTGCTGGCCGGCCGGCCGGTGAGGGCCACGATGCGGATGTCGCGGGCGGCGATGTGCGGCAGCAGCCGGACGATCTCCTCGGTCTCGCCGGATTGCGACATCGCGAGCACGACGTCGTCGCGGCGCAGCGCGCCGAGATCGCCGTGCATCGCCTCGGCAGGATGCAGGAAGTGGCTCGGCGTGCCGGTGGAGGCGAGCGTCGCGGAGATCTTCCGGGCCACGAGCCCGGCCTTGCCGATCCCGGTGACGACGACACTCCCGGTGCAGTCGAGCAAGAGCCGCACCGCCCGCGCGAACGATCCGTCGAGCGTCTCGGCCGCCCGCAGCACGGCCTCCCCCTCGGCACGCAGAATCTCCCGCCCGATCGCAATCAGGCTGCTCTCGCTCACGTCGCCCATGACAGTCCGGCCCTGGAGTATCCGCGCGGTCCGTCGCGCGGGGGCGGGACTATAGGACGGCTGGGCAAGCGCCACAACGCGGCTTTCCCGCCGGATCTTCCGGCCCAACCCGGCT
>CAZXIG010000140.1:0-7851 GCA_964640405.1 uncultured Candidatus Kuenenia sp. | reverse complement strand
CCATAAAAGCCCCCATGCGCAAGCAGGGGGATAATGCGGCATCCATCCCGAAGCCACCCGCATCATCCCCCGGCTCGCGCCTGGGGGCTTGTATGAAAAGGCGATCCCCCGGCTTGCGGTCGGGCTTGCGCCCGATATCCCCCGGCTCGCGCCTGGGGGCTTCCATGATGTCCACACCGATGGCCTGCCACGCGGATCAGCGGCTCGCGTTGGCGATCGACTCGACGTGGGCCTTCACGTCGGCGGTGATGTCGGCCGGCATGCCGGGGGTGTGTCGCATCCGTACCGAGAGCGGGGCGGTCGTGGCATCGCGGCGGACGTCGGCGAGGTAGTCCTGGAGCAGCGCCCTGCGTTCGGGCGTCGCCAGCAGCCAGTGCACCCAGCACCAGGCCTCGGCGTAATGATCCTGCGAAAGCTCCATGGCAGACGCGATCGCCTCGAGCTTCTGCATGTCGGGCTGCCAGGTGCCCTCGATGAGGCGGCCGGCGAGATGGGCTGCGTGGGCCTTGTGAACGCCCGCCTCGGACCGCGGCAGCTCGAAATATTCGGCGATCCCTTCGTCGAGCCAGAGCGGCACGGCCGGCACCACGGCATGCACGTAGCCGTGCGTCGTCTCGTGGCGGAGGTCTTCGGCCACGCGGTCCTGCCAGGCCGCGAACACGGAGAGCGAGGTGTCGGTCTCCACGAAGAAGGCCCGCCGCACCGGGAAGCCGGGAAACCGCTTGGCGACGAACTCGTCGTAGCGGGTGGGGTTCTCGAAGAGATAGAGGTGCACCGGCTCGTCGGAGATCGGCAGGCCGAGCGTCTGGCTCACGTCGACGCGCAGCGATTCGAGTTCGCGGATCAGCCGGTGCTGATGGGCCACCGGGAAGTCGGCGTGGATCACGAGCTGGCCGGCCGTGACCTGCTCCCGATCCGGCATGTCGCCCGTGTCCAGCCAGGGCAGGGCGACGGCCTGCTGGAGCGAGGTGGCCTGCGGCGCGAGCGGATCGACTCCCACGAAGTGCATGCAGCCGGCCGCGCAGACGGCGAGGCAGACGAGGGGCGCGGCGATCGTGGTGGGGGAGAGCCTCATGGGGGGCCGGGATGTTAGAGGCCGCCGCCCCCCGCTCCAAGGCCAGTGCTGCGGGCCTGTTTCAGCCGGCACAGCGTGCCCGCCACGGCTTCGAGCGACACCGGGCGGCCGAGCACGGCGGCGGCGCCGGCCCGGATCGCGGCGAGCGTGGTCTCGGCCCGCGGGAACGATTCGAGCAGCACGACGGTCCGCTCCGGGCGGTGGGCCGCGAGCATGCCCAGCCAGGTGAGCGTGTCGGCATCGATCTGGCCGACGTCCCAGACGATCAGGTCGGCCGGCGTGTCGAGGCGGGGCCTGCCGAGGCTCCGGTTCACCACGCTCACGCCCGCCGCAGCCAGCAGCGCGGCCGTGCCGTCGAGGTCGAGCATCCCGCGGGCGGCCACGCCCACCCGCAGCGGCTCGCCGTCCGCGGAGGCAGCGGCTCGCAGTCGGCCTGCCGCCTCGAGCACGCGGTCTTCACGGCGGGCGGCGGCGGGCATGCCGAGCACTCCCGGGCGTCCCGCATCGAGATCGGCCAGCCAGGCGACGAGCCTGGTCGGAAACTCGTTCCACGCGACCTCCTCGACGCCCGGCAGCGGCGGCCCGCTCCGGCGGCGGCCCTCGGCGAGTTCGGTGCAGACCGACACGAGCGGCGCCAGCGGCCACCGCCGCGAGACGCGCACGGCGTCGGCGAGCGTCCAGCGGCCGGGCATCGTCGTGGCGAACGCGACGACCACAGGCCAGGGCCCCGTGACGGCATCGCCGTGCGACTGACATTCCTGCGGGGTGTCGAGTTCGATCAGGTCGGCGACGGCGGTGATCCGGCGACGCGTCCATTCCAATTCAGCGCCGCCCCCGCCGATCCAGGCCACGACCCTTCGGGCCGGCGGCGCCAAGACCAAATTCACCGCTGCAGGGGAGATGGTCGCGGAAGACATGGCGTTCGTCACAGGCTCGGATGCGGCAACCGTAGTGGGAGCGCGGCAGTTCTGGCAAGTCGGGCAAGCCGGCGATGCCCCGTCACGGTCCGCTGAAAAGACGATATTGACCGCATTCGACCCCGGCGGACAATTCCGCCCTGTCACGTTCAAGGATGAACGTGTCGGGACGATGTCAGAGTGGCAGGAGGCCGCCATGAAGTCGATCGATGATGCACGCCCGTCGCGGGGCCGGGGAGACCGCGGTGTCGCCCTGTCGCGAATCCTGCCCCGGTCGCGGTTCTTCGCCTGCGACGACATCGTCGCCAACTCGTTCAGCGACGATGCGGCCCGGTGCCGCCGGGGGGACGTGTTCGTGGCCCGGATGACGACCGACGGCGACGGCCATGACGACGTCGCCCGTGCGGTCGCCCGCGGCGCCGCCGGCGTGATCGCCGAGCGGATGGTGCCCACGGCGGGCACGCCGCTGTGCGTCGTCCCCGACAGCCACTGGGCCCATGCCCGGCTCGCCCACGCCCTGGCCGGCGATCCGGCCCGCGAGATGCGGTTGATCGCGATCACGGGCACGAGCGGCAAGACGACCACCGCCTGGCTCACCGCCGCCGTGCTCGCCGAAGCGGGCCTGCGGGTGGGCGTGCTCTCGGATCTCGGCTGCCTCGATGCCGACGCGACGACGCCCGAGCCGGCGGACTTCGCTCGGCCCGCCGTGCTCGCCGCGTGGCTGCGGCGGCTCGCCGCGGGGGGCTGCAGCCATGCGGTCGTCGAGGTGTCGAGCCGCATGCTCGCCGAACAGGCGCTCGCGGGCGTCGCCTGCGACACGGTCGCGGTCACGAACATCGGCGCCGCGCACCTCGATCTGCACGGCACGGTGCGGTCGTATCGCCGCGTCAAGGCGCGGATCCTCGATGCCCTCGGCCACGGTGGCTGCCTCGTGGCCGACGGCGACGGTGGCCTCGAACGGCTACTCGCCCGCGCCGCGCGGCTCGAGCGTGGCGTCACCTGCCTGACGACCGGCCTCACCGCGGGCTGCGACCTGCGGGCGCGGTCGATCGAACGCAGCCTGCACGGCCAGACGTTTCTGCTCTCGGCGGGCGGCCAGTCGCTGCCGGTGAGCGTGGATGCGCCGGTCACGTCGTTCGCCCGCAACGCGCTGACGGCGGCCGCGATCGGCCTGCATCACGGCATCCCGCTCGAGCGGATCGTCGCCGGCATCGAGGCCGCCGGAAGCGTGGCCGGACGCATGGAGCGACTCGATCGCGGCCAGGACGTGCCGGTGTTCGTCGACTCGCCGACGAGCGGCCACGCGTTGCGGGCCACGCTCCGCAGCCTGCGGCGGCTCACCCGCGGCCGGCTGGCCGTGATCGCCGACGAGCGGGCCGTGGCGGTGGTCGGCCACGAGGCCTTCGAACAGGCGGCGTTTCGCTGGTGCGACCAGTCGGTCGTGGCGCCCGCGACGATGATGAACGATGCCGAGGAGCAGCCCGGCCAGGCCGATCTCGCGGCCTACGCCGCGATCGACCGCCTTCTCTCGCGGTCGGCGGGCCGCGACTGCGTGCTCGTGCTCGGCGATCCGGCCGCGGTCGGTCCTGGGCCGGGGGCGCCGGCCGAAGCGGCGTCGCTGCCCCGGGTCATCGACGGCTGGCTGCAGCTCGCCCATCCACCGCGGCCGGTGGGGCGGCGGGCGGCGTAACGGCCCACTTCCCGCTCGGATGGACGGCGGCCCGCGGCATGGGACACAATCTGGCATCGGCGGAGCATTCCGCCGCGGGTGCCCCGTTTTCGAAAGCTTCGATTCATGAAACAACGCGGTCAGGCGGCGACGACGTCGGGTGCGGCAGCGGCCGCCGAGGGAAGCCGGCTCGAATCCACCCCCTTCGACGATCTGGGCGTGGCGGTGTCGCGGCGCGAGCCGCTGGCCCACCACACGTGGCTGGGGCTCGGCGGTGAGGCGAAGTTCTTCTGCGAACCGGTGGACGTCGAGGCCCTGGGCCGCGTCGTGCGGCGGTGTCACGAGCAGGGCATTCCGGTGCGCGTGATCGGCGGCGGGTCGAACGTGCTCGTCTCGGCCGAGGGGGTGGCCGGCATGGTGGTGCGGCTGTCGGCGCCGGCCTTCTGCGGGATCGACGTGCAATCGCCGAGCGTGCGGGCCGGCGCAGGGGCGAAGCTCGTGCACGTGGTGTCGGCGGCGGTGCAGGCCGGGCTCTCGGGACTCGAGACGCTCGTGGACGTGCCGGGCACCGTCGGAGGCGCCCTCGTCGGCAACGCAGGCGGCAAAGGAGGCGACATCGGCGAACGGGTGGCCGAGGTGACGGTCATGCTCGCCGACGGCAGCGTCGAGACCCGCGACGCGGGGCGGCTCGCCTTCGAGTCGCGCTGGAGCAATCTCGACGACTGCATCGTGCTCTCCTGCCGGCTCGATCTCGACGCCGAGCCGCCGGAACTCCTCACGAAGCGGATGCAGAAGCAGTGGATCGTGGGCCGCTCCGAGCAGCCGAGCGGCACGCGGAGCGTGGCGATGATGTTCAAGGATCCGCTCGGCATGACGGCCGAGTCGCTGGTGGCGCAGGCCGGCGGCCGCGACCTGCGGGTGGGGGGCGCCTCCGTGTATGGACCGCATGCGAACTACGTGGTGGCCGGGCCGCACTGCACGAGCCAAGACGTGCGGGCGCTCGTGGAGCAGGTGCGGGCCCGCGTGCGGGATGCTCTCGGCGTGGATCTCACGCCCCAGATCGAGGTCTGGTGACGGCCCCGCCGCCCTCGCGATCCATGAATGCTCCCCCGCGCCGCCGTCCGCCCGTCGATGAGCCGCCCCGGCCGGCGCCGGTGGCGGAATTTTTTGCGACGCATCGCGCGGGCCTCGGCGCTCTCGCCGTGATCGCGGCCGCGGCCGTCGCCGGCTGGCAGCTCTGGCTGGGGTCGGCCGATGCCGTGCGGGCCCATCCCGATCTCGTGCTCTTTCCCGAAGCGGTCGAGGTGCGGGGCGTGGCCCCGTGGGTGCGGGGCGATCTCCGGGCCGAGGCCCTCCGCAACGCGAGCCTCGACGGCGGCCTGCCGCTCGATGATCCGCAGCTGCCGCAGCGGCTCGAGCGGGCGTTCACGATGCATCCGTGGGTGCGGCAGGTGGAGCGGGTGACGCTCCGCGAGCCGGCGGCCGCGACGATCGAGGTCCGGTGCCGCGAGCCGGTGGCGATGGTGGGCGTGCCGGGCGGCCTGCTCGCCGTCGACGCCGAGGGCGTGGTGCTCCCGAGCGCCGACTTCACGGCGGAGTCGGCCGCGGAATACCCGCGGGTGGTGAACGTGCAGTCGAGTCCGCTCGGCGTCGAGGGCTCGCGGTGGGGCGACCCGCTCGTGCACGATGCGGCCGCTGTGGCCGCGGCGATCGGGCCTGAGTGGAAGCAGCTCGGCCTCCGCGAGCTGCGGGCCGCCGACGCTCCGCAGGGTCGCATCTGGGAGCTGGTGGGACCCGACGACCGCACGATCCGCTTCGGCTCGGCGCCGGGTCAGGAGCAGGCCGGCGAGCCGGCGGCCGCGGTGAAGCTGGGCCGCCTGCGGGCGCTGGCCAAGGAGCCTGCCGGCGCCACGCCGGTCGACCTCACGCGAGAGTCCGCGCCGTAACCTGATCGCTCTGGAGGCGCCGGTGAGGGGCTGCCCGCACCGTCTCGCCCGGACGTTTGCTGCGGGCATCCTGCCCTCCGCTCACTCGGAGGTGCCTGCGCTCCGCCCTCCGGGCTGCGCTGGTCACCTACGCCGGCTCGACGGTACGGGCAGCCCCTCACCTCCCGGGAGGTGGGCTTATGTCACGAGCTTGCGGATCTGCTGAAACTGCGGGTGTTCGGCGGAGCGGCACCACTCGAAGAGGATCGCTTCGCTCGTGGAGAGGATCGCGCCGGCGGCCTCGAGGCGACGCAGCGCGATCTCGTGGTCGAGCGCGTGCCGCGAGGTGATGGCATCGACCGCCACGCAGACGCCGAGACCGAGGGCGAGCAGATCGAACGCGGTCTGGGCGACGCAGACGTGCGTCTCGAGGCCCGCCAGCACGACGTTCGTGATCTCCGGCGCGAGGGCCGCCTCGAAGCCGGCGCAGCCGCAGCAGCTGAACGACATCTTCGTGGCCGGCGGAGGCAGCGCGGCGGCGAGCGTCGCATCCGTGGGGCCGAGGCCTTTGGGATACTGCTCCGTCAGCACGGCCTTCACGCCGAGAATCCCGGCGGCGGTGGCGAGCCGCGTGCAGCGGGCGACGACGCGGTCGGCCTCGGGCATCGCGGCGAGCAGCCGCTCCTGGACGTCGATCACGGCGAGCAGGGAGGTGGCCGGGGTGAGTCGCATGGAGAGCCTCATGGTGAAAGCGAGTCGCGGAGCCGCGCGACGACCGGTTCGTGCGCGGGGCCCGTGGCCGTGAACGAAAACGTGCGGGCCGTGGGGCCGTCGATCGCGATCGTCACGTCGAGCCGATCGGCGGGGAGTGCGGCGGCGATCCGCTCCGGCCATTCGACGAACACCCGAGAGGGCGGGGCGATCGCGTCGTCCCAGCCGGTTTCGTGGAGGTCGGACGCGTCGGGCAGCCGGTACATGTCGGCATGCACCATCCGGCAGGTTGTTCCGCGGTGAATGTGGATCAGGCCGAACGTCGGGCTCACCACCTCGGCCGGATCGATGCCCGAAGCCGCGGCGACCGCCTTCACGAACGTCGTCTTGCCCGCGCCGAGATCGCCGTGGAGGGCGATGAAGGCCCGGCCGGGGAGGGCGGCGGCGCATGCGGCCGCGAGCCGGGGCAGGGCGGCCTCGTCGGGAACGGCATGGGAGAAGCTGGTCATGAGGCGACGCGTCAGCCGGTGAACTCGTGGACGTAGCCACGCGGGGCGAGGGTCGTGCGCGAGCCGTCGGGCTGCTGCAGGAACAGGCCCTGGCCCTCGATCACCGCGCCGATGATCGTGAGGGGCGTGGCATTCGGCAACTCGGTGGCCCGGGAGACGGCTTCTCGGGCGGCCTCGGCGGGCATGGCCATCACGAGCTCGAAATCCTCGCCGTCGGCGAGGGCATGGTCGAGCGGGCTGCGGCCGTCACCCGTTTGGCCGCTCATCTTCACGGCATCGGGGTGGATCGGGATCGCGGTGGCCTCGAGCACGGCCGCCGTGCCGCTGGCGGCCATCATGCGGGAGAGATCGAGCGAGAGGCCGTCGCTCACGTCGATCGCGGCATGCACGGAATGGCGGGAGGCGATCGCCAGCGCCTCGCGGCAACGGGGCACGACGGCGAGGTGCCGGCCGAGGAGGCTGCCGCCGAAGCTGCCCGTGGAGACGAGCAGATCGCCGGGGCGGGCACCGTCGCGCCGCCACGCGGCCCCGGGGGCCACGCTGCCCAGCGCCGTGATGCTGATCACGAGCGGTCCGTCCCAGGCATTCGTGTCGCCGCCGGCGAGCGTCACGCCGTGTTCTGCGGCGAGGTTCGTGATTCCCTCGTGCAGGCCGCGGGCGATCGCGTCGCCGCCCCGCCGCGGGAGCGACACGGCCACGACCGCCGCCTCGGGGCGGGCGGCCATCGCGGCGAGATCGCTGAGGTTGACGGCGAGAGCCTTGTGGCCGACGGCCTGTGGCGGGCAGTCGGGGCCGAGGATGAAATCGACGCCCTCCATCAGCATGTCGACGGTGACGACGGTGCGGCGCTGGGCCGGCGGCCGCAGCACGGCGGCGTCGTCGCCAGGCGGCACCTCCAGCCGCGGATCGGCGGGAAGCCGCGCGAGCAGCCAGGCGACGAAGTCGGTTTCCATGGGAGGGCCACGCAGGGGGGCGGAGCCGTCACTGTCGCGTCCCGTCTCGACTCAATACAAGCCCCCAGGCGCAAGCCGGGGGATGATCCGGG
>CAZXIG010000139.1:0-7912 GCA_964640405.1 uncultured Candidatus Kuenenia sp. | reverse complement strand
ACCAGTGCGGGTGAGTCGCTCGGCCTGACTCGCCCTGACTCGCCCTGACTCGCCCAATCCGGCTTCGGGCTGCCTGTGCCCTGTCGCCGGACGCTCGCTACGGACATCCTGTCCTTCGCTCGCTCGATGCTGCCTGCGCTTCGCCATCCTGGCTGCGCTTGGCAGCATACGCCGGCTCCAGGGCACAGGCAGCCCGAAGCCTCGCTCTATCTGAGTGGACGGAGGCTCGGGCCTGCATATGCCTTCTCGCGGGCTATGGAAGCAAGCGCAGGCAGGATGCCGAAGCGCAGCGGACATGCAGTGAGCGGAGGCCTCGGAGGGCCGCAGCGAACGTCCGCCGAGAGGGCATGTGCAGGTCCGAGCCGGGCCCTACGAGTTGACGCACGACGTACCGGCGTTTCAGCAGAGCCTGCTACTCGAAGAGCGAGAGCTGGTCGGCGGGGGCTGTCTTGCGGCGGGGCTTTGCCGGGGCCGATGCGTCTGACTCGAAGCCGATGAGGAGGTCGCGGGCCCGCTCGATCACGTCGGCGGGAATGCCCGCCAGTCGGGCGACGTGCACGCCCCAGCTCTTGTCGGCGGCGCCCGGGGCCACCTGGTGGAGGAATACGAGCGACTCCTTGTGCTGCTGGACGAGCACCTGCACGTTGCCCACGCCCGGGAGCCTCTCGAGCGCGGCGAGCTGCAGGTAGTGCGTCGCGAAGAGGGTGCGGCAGCCGACCTGCGCCTGCAGGTGCTCCACCACCGACTGGGCGATCGCGAGGCCGTCGAACGTGCTCGTGCCCCGGCCCACCTCGTCGAGGATCACGAGGCTCCGAGGCGTGGCGCGATTCAGGATCCGCGCCGTCTGCTCCATCTCGACGAGGAACGTGCTCGCGCCGCGGGCGAGGTCGTCGCCGGCGCCGATCCGGGCGAAGAGCCGATCGACGATGCCCACGGTGGCACGCCGGGCCGGCACGAAGCTGCCCGCCTGGGCGAGCACCGCCATGAGCGCGGCCTGGCGGATGAACGTGCTCTTGCCTCCCATGTTGGGGCCGGTCACGAGCAGGATCGCCGGGGCCGTGTCGCCGTCGCCCGGCAGCCGGGCCTCGAGGGCGAGGTCGTTGGCCACGAGCGTGCCCGCGGGCAGCATCTGCTCGAGCACTGGATGCCGGCCGCCTTCGACGACGAGCCTGCCGTCGGTCGTGATCTCGGGCCGCACCCAGCCCCGTGAGCGGGCCACGTCGGCCAGCGCCACGAGCACGTCGAGCGAGGCGATGATGTCGGCGGCGCGGTCGAGCTGGGAGCGATGCTCCGCCACGAAGGTCCGCAGCTCGTCGAGCAGCACGAGCTCGCGGCGGAGGGCCTCGTCCTCGGCGCCGAGCACCTGCCGCTGCCGCTCGTCGAGTTCGGCCGTCGTGTACCGCTCGGCGTTCTTCACCGTCTGCTTGCGGACGTAGTCGGCGGGCACCTTGTCGGCGTGCGACCGGCCCACTTCGAGGAAGAAGCCGAACACGCGGTTGTAGCCCACCTTCAGCGACGCGATGCCGGTGCGTTCGATCTGCTCGGCCTGGTAGCGGGTGATCCAAGCCTTGCCGCCGCTGGCCAATTCCACGAGGTCGTCGAGCTGCGGATCGCAGCCGGGGCGGATGAAGTTGCCGTCGCGGCCGAAGACGGGGCAGCCCTCGCGGAGCTGAGATTTGATTCGCGTGGAGACCGCGTCGAGCGGATCGATGCCGGCGGCGAGCGTCGCCAGCAGACCGCTGCATCCCGAGAGAAGCGAGATCAGCTCGGGCAGCACGACCGTCGCATGCCCGATCCGCTCGAGGTCGCGGGGCCCCGCGCGGCCGGCGATCACGCGGCCGGTGAGCCGTTCGAGGTCGCCCACGCCCGTGAGCTTCTCCGCGAGCCGCGCGGCGAGATTCGCATCGGCCACGAGCGCCGCCACGGCGTCGAGCCGCTCGTCGATCGCGGCCTTGTCGACCAGCGGCGCCGAGAGCCACTCGCCGAGCCGGCGGGCGCCGAGCGGCGTCTTCGTGCGGTCGAGCACGCCGGCCAGCGAGCCGTCGCGGCGGCCGGTGGCCGTGCTCCGCACGAGCTCGAGGCTGCGCCGCGAGGCCTCGTCGATCTCGAGGCGGTGGCCGGGCCGCCAGGCGGCGAGCGACACGATGCGGGCCACGGCCGTCGGCTCGTTCTCCTCCAAGTAGCTCACGATCGCGCCGGCCGCGGCGAGCGCGGGGCGGTCGTTGGGGAGTTCGAACCCGAGGCCTTCGACGCGGCGGCCGCCGAGGGCCTTGGCGAGCGAGTCGGCCGCGGGGGCCTCGTCGAACCACCAGTCGGGTCGGGCGGTCACCGCCGCGCTGCGGCCGGCGGATCGCACGAGCTCGCCGACGAGCTCGCGGTGCTTCTCAGCGCACAGACATTCGGCCGGCTCGAGTCGCTGCAGATGGTCGGCCACGTCGTCGCGGGGAACGACCGTCGCCTCGAACCTCCCCGCCGCCACGTCGATCCAGGCGAGGCCGATCTCCACCTCGTCGCTGCCGCGGGCGATGACGGGGGCGACCGCCACGAGCCAGTTGCTCTTCGCGGGATCGAGGAGCGACTCGTCGGCGACGATGCCGGGCGTGACGATCCGCGTCACCTCGCGACGCAGCAGCCCCTTCGTCGGCTTTCCATCCGTCGAAGCCGGCCCGTCTATTTGCTCGCAGATCGCCACACGGCGGCCGGCGGCCACGAGCTTCACGAGCTGCACGTCGAGCTGATGGTGCGGGAAGCCCGCCATCGGCAGGGCGTCGGGCCCCTTGTCGCGGCTGGTGAGCGTGAGGTCGAGCAGCGCGGCCGCCTCGCGGGCGTCGTCGCCGAACAGCTCGTAGAAGTCTCCCATCCGGAAGAGCACGAGGGCCCCCGGGCACCGGGCCTTCGCCGCCTCGAATTGCTGCATCATGGGTGACGCCATGGGCCGAAATGTAGCAGGCTTCGCACCGCCTTTGACCGCCCGCGGCGGCGGGCGTACAAAACAGCGTCGGTGCGGACGCCGATGAGAGGCCCCTGCGATGGGGATCTGTGAACCTGGTCAGGGCCTAACCGCAGCAGCCATAAGCAGTCGTCTCTTTGTGCGGTGGGCCTCTCATCGGCGTCCGGCCGGCGGTTCCCGAAGATCCCCCGGCTCGCGCCTGGGGGCTTGGATGTGACGGCGGGCGTGCGGCAGAAAAACGGGTTTCATGATGGATACGCCCGCCTATCAGGTCGTCGCCCGCCGGTATCGGCCGCAGCGGTTCGATGAACTGGTCGGCCAGGAACACGTGGCCCGCGGGTTCTCCGGGGCCATCGAGTCGGGCCGGATCGGGCACGCCTACCTGCTCACGGGCGCCCGCGGCGTGGGGAAGACGAGCGCGGCACGGATTTTCGCCAAGGCGCTCCAGTGCGAGGCCGGACCGGCCGCCGAGCCCTGCAACGCCTGCGACGCCTGTCGGGCGATCTCAGCAGGGCAGGACGTCGACGTGGTCGAGATCGACGCGGCCAGCAATCGCGGCGTCGACGAGATCCGCCAGCTGCGGCAGAACGTGGCCGTGCGGCCGGCCCGCGGCCGGTTCAAGGTCTACATCATCGACGAAGTGCACATGCTCACGCGGGAGGCGTTCAACGCGCTCCTGAAGACGCTGGAGGAGCCGCCGGCCCACGTGAAGTTCGTGCTCTGCACCACCGAGCCCGACAAGCTGCCGATCACGATCCTCTCCCGCTGTCAGCGGTTCGACTTCGCCACCGTGGCTCCCGCCGCGATCGCCCGCCGGCTCGCCCAGATCGTCGAGGCCGAGGGGGCCGACGTGTCGGCCGAGGCGCTCGCGGTGATCGCCCGCCGCGCCGCGGGCAGCATGCGGGACAGCCAGTCGCTCCTCGAGCAGCTGCTCGGCGGGGCGGGGGGCCCGATCGGCGTCGACGAGGTGCACGCCCTCATCGGCACCGGCCGCGACGAGCGGGTGGGGGAGATGGTGAAGGCCCTCGTTTCCCGCGACGCTCCGGCGGCCCTCGCGGCGCTCGATGCGGCCCTCCAAGGGGGCGCCGATCCGGGGGGCGTGCTCGATCAACTCATGGCCGCGCTCCGCGATGCCCTCGTCGCCAGCGTCGGCTGCGGTGCCGAATTGATGACGCCGCAGGCCGGACTCGGCGTCGATCTCGCCGCGGTCGGCCGGCAGCTGGGCACGGCCACGCTCCTGGCGATGCTTCAGATTCTCGATCAGACGCTGTCGCGGATGGGCACCAGCGGCCATGCCGGCGTCCTGGCGGAGATGGCGGTGATCCGGCTGGCCACGCTCGAGGACCTCGAGAGCCTGGCTGCGGCAGTCGATGCGGTCGAACGCGCCGGCGGTGCGGCCGGCCCGCAGCCGCGCGAAAAAAAAACTCCCGACCTGACGCCGCAGGCCGCTGAACCGGCGAGTCCGCCGCGGCCGCAGCCCGTCGCGGCAGCGGTGCCGCCGGCCGTGGCCGAGACGCGGCATCCGGAGCCTCGACCGGTCGATGCGGTGGTGCCGCCGGAGGCCGATCCGGTGATGGAAGCGCCGTCGGATCCCACGCCGCCTGCCTTGCCCGCCGATCCGCTCGCGGCCTGGCTGGCGGCGAGCGAGCAGGTGGGGGGGCTCGCGGTCGACTTCGCATCGCTCGCGTCGGCGGCCGCCTGGAAAGACGACCTGCTCGAGGTGCAGATGCCGGCCTCGGCGGCGGCCGCGGTCGCGTTTCTCTCGCGGCCCGAGATGGCGGCCGGCATCGGCCGGGCACTCGCCGAGATGGCTGGGCGAGTGGCGGCGTTTCGGCTCGTGACGCTGGCCCCCGTGGCGGAACCGCCCACGGAACCTGCCGGGGCGGCGGGCCGGGCTCGCGAGGCCGCTCCGCGAGCGACGACCGTCTCGCAGGTGGCGCTCGTCCGCGAGGCGGCCGAGCACCCGCTCGTGGCCAGGGCGCGAACCGTCTTCGATGCGGCGATCCGACGTGTGGAGCCGCCGCGCCGCCGCGCGGACGCACCCGAGGCCGACGCCCCGGTGCCGACGCCGGCCGCTGCGGGCAGCGCTGCCGCCGGCGCCGAGGACGAATACGCCGCAGCCGCTTCCCGAGAGGATGACTGATGGCAGCGCCACGGAATGCGATCGGCAGACTCGTCGACTGTTTCGCGGGGCTCCCGGGCATCGGCCGCAAGACCGCCGAACGGCTGGCCCATCACGTGCTGCGGCTGCCCCCTGCGGAGGCGTTGGCCTTCGCCGACGCGATCCGCGCCGTCAAAGAGAACCTGCGGCCCTGCAAGGTCTGCTTCAACCTCTCCGAAACGGAGCTCTGCGACGTCTGCCGCGACCCGCGCCGCGACCGCTCGCTGCTCTGCGTCGTGGAGCAGGTGCGCGATCTGCTCGCGATCGAGCAAGCGGGCGGCTACCGCGGCGTCTACCACGTGCTCCAGGGGAAGGTCGCGCCGCTCGAGGGCAGGGGCCCCGAGTCGCTCACGCTCGACGCGCTCGTGGCCCGCGTGAAGCAGGGGGAGATCCGCGAGGTGATCATGGGCACCACGCCGAGCGTGGAGGGAGACGCCACGGCGCTCGTCGTCGCGCAGCGGCTCGCCGGCCTGAACGTGGAGATGACCCGCCTGGCCCGCGGCCTGACCGTGGGGGCCTCGCTCGAGCAGGCCAACCGCGACATGCTCGCCGACGCGATCGCCAGCCGGCAACGGCTGCCGTAACGCCATGATGGGGCGGCGTCGGCCGGAAAAGGGTATCCTTACGAGGGTTCAGCGGTCGGCTCGCGTCGGCCAGGGATTCCCGAAGGATTGCGGTCATGCGGATGTCGTTCGGCCAGGAAATGCGGATGGCGCAAAAGCAGGTGCTTGCGCCGCGCATGATCCAGTCGATGGAGATCCTGCAACTGCCCGTGATGGCCCTCGAGGAGCGGATCGAGCAGGAGATCCAGAACAACGAGACGCTCGAGGTCGAGGAGGCCGGCCAGGATGCCGCGCCGACCGAGACGACGGCCGCCGGCCTCGAGGTCGAACCTGCCGCGACGGAGCGGCCCGTGGACGAGCGGCCGCTGATCGTCGACCAGGAGCATGCCAATCAGGCCGACTTCGAGCGGTCGTACGACTGGTCGGCGGAGTATCCCGACAGCGACGACGACCGCAGCCGGCCCTCGGCCTCGCAGATCGAGCAGGCGGGCGACCGCTACCTCGACGTGATGGCCAACATGGTGGAGCGGCCCGAGACGCTCTCGGACCACCTGCACGAGCAGCTCTCGAACTACGACCTCGACCCCGCCACGCGGCAGGCCGCCGACAAGATCATCTACAACCTCGACATCAACGGCTATCTGCCGATGCCGCTCGAGGAGCTCGTCGATCCCGAAGGCCCGCCCGATCAGGCGACGCAGCTGAAGCAGCTCGAGGCGGCCCTACGGATCGTGCAGAGCATGGATCCGGCCGGCGTGGCCGCCCGCGACCTCAAGGAATGCCTCCTGCTCCAGATTCCCGCGTCGTGGCCGCATGCGGGGCGGCTACGGCGGCTCGTGAGCGACCACCTGGAAGACCTCGCAGCCAACCGCCTGCCGCTCATCGAGCGGCGGACCGGCTTCTCGCTCGAAGAGATCGAGCGGCTGCGGGAGGAGTTGCACGGGCTGCAGCCCAAGCCGGGGGCGACGTTCACGGCCCCGATCGTGCCGCCGGTGAAGCCCGACGTGTTCGTGGATCAGGCTCCCGACGGGTCGTGGAAGGTGCGGCTCGAGGACATCGACCTGCCGAACCTGCGGATCAGCCCCATTTATCGGCAAATGCTCCTGTCTCCGGAGACGGAGCCCGCGACCCGGGAATACATCAAGCGCAAGGTCAACGCCGCCCAATGGCTCATCGAGGCGATCGAGCAGCGGCGGAGCACGCTCCTCAAGACGGCCCAGGCCATCGTCGATCATCAGACGCGGTTTCTCACGGAGGGCCCCGAGGCCATCGAACCGCTGAAGATGCAGCAGATCGCCGACCGCATCGGGATGCACGTGACGACCGTGAGCCGCGCCGTGGACGACAAGTGGCTGCAGACGCCCCGCGGCCTCTATTCGCTGCGGCGGTTCTTCGTGGGGGGCACGGTGAGCGCCGACGGCGAGGAGGTCGCCTGGGACGCCGTGCGGCTCAAGCTCCAGGAGATCGTCGACGCCGAGCCCAAGGATAAGCCCTACAGCGACGACGACCTGGTCGACGAGCTGGCCAAGCAGGGCATCACGCTCGCCCGGCGAACCGTGACGAAGTATCGCAAGGCGATGAAGATTCCGAGCTCCCGCCAGCGGCGCGACTGGAAGCTCGCCCGGGCGACGAAGGAGGCGGAGGCGGCCGCCTCCGCCGCCGGCCCCGGGGCCGATGTGTCGAGCGGGTATGACGACGACGATGAGGACCAGGGCGGGTGAGCGGTCGGGCATGCGGCCGCCGCGCCGACTTGCCGGTTTTGGCCGGGGCCGCTTAGTCTGCTCGCCATGCGTTGCCCGTTCTGCCGTGCCGACAACGACCGCGTGACCGACTCCCGTGCCGGAGACGATGGCGCCACCATCCGGCGGCGACGGGAATGCCTCGCCTGCCGCCGCCGGTTCACCACGTACGAACGGGTCGAGCGGCAGCTGCTCATGGTGTCGAAGAAGGGGGGCGTCCGCGAGCCCTTCGACCGCGACAAGATCAAGCGGGGGCTCGCCAAGGCCTGCTGGAAGCGGCCCGTCACCGAGGACGACATCGAGGGCGTGGTGACGGCGCTCGAAGGGGAACTTTACGGCACCTACGACGCCGACGTGCCGAGCCGGGTGATCGGCGAACGGCTCATGGAGCTGCTCCGCGCGCTCGATCAGGTGGCCTTCGTGCGGTTCGCCAGCGTCTACCGCGAATTCAAGGACGTTCGCGACTTCGTGGACGAGCTCGAGCCGATCCTGGCGGAAA
>CAZXIG010000138.1:0-7916 GCA_964640405.1 uncultured Candidatus Kuenenia sp. | reverse complement strand
CTGAAAATCCGTGTGTCGCCGGTTCGATTCCGGCCCCGTCCACTCCGAGCCCCCGCGGCCAAGCGGCGGTTTTCAGGTCATGAAACGAAAACGGGCGGTGCCGAATCCGGCACCGCCCGCTCGTTTTCCAGAGCCGCGTCTCGGTGAGACGCGTGAACACGTCGCTCAGGCGACGACCATCGCCTTGAGGTTCTTCAGGGCGCGGACGCGAACCTTGACGCTGGCCGGCTTGGCCGGACGGTCCTGCAGCTCGCCGGTGAAGGGGTTCTTCACGCCCTTCTGGGCGGGGCGGGCCGGCACCTTGCGGCGCTCGATCTTCACGAGGCCGGGGATCGAGAACACGCCGATGCCCGAGCCCTTGAGGGCCTTGTGAATCTCGTGGGTGAGCGCCTCCATCACCGCCACGACGTCCTTCTTGGGAAGGTTCGTCGTCTCGGAAATGCTGCGCATGATCTCGGTCTTCGTCATGGGTTTGCTGCCCGACTTCTTTGCCATTGCCATATCCTCCAAAGCGGATGGGAAGGGGAAAAACGATGTGCGATCTGAACCGCACCGCAAGGATAACTCGGCCGGAAATGCCGTACGAGTCGCTGATTAGATGTTCTGGAAATGAAATTGCAAGGCGAAAATCGTGGTTTCCAAGCCGAAAAAATGGGTTTTTCGGCCGGACGGGCCCGTGCCCACGTCCCGGCGAACCCACGGGAACCCCGGCGGGACACCCTGTTTTTCGCCGGTTTGCCGCATTGTGATAGGCTCTCGGGGGTCTTGGCCGCATGACACGCACCGCTCCTATCGCCGGCCGCAGCCGAGCCATGCCGACGTTCAGCGGCAGGCTTCTCGGCATCTTTTTGGCCGGATGGCTGGCCTGGTTTCCGGTTTCGTCGCCCCTGGCCGAGCCCGCGTCCGAGCCGACGGATGACGGCGTCTTTTTGCCGACCAACCGCGAACTCGAGCGCAGTCTCGACACGGCCCAGCGGTTTCTCCGCGAGGGGCGATGGAGCGATGCCGCGGCGCTGCTGGACGAGGTCCTCGCCGCACCTCGAGATGCATTTGGAAGCGGCGCCGATCGTCGCGCGACCAGCCTCAGCCTGAAGGCAGAGGCCTGGACGCTGCTGCGCGACCAGCCGCGGGCGGCCCGCGCGGCCTATGAACTCCTCTTCTCCGCGCGGGCCAAGCGTCGCCTCGACGAAGCGATCGCCGCCGATAGCCTGACTGCCATCGTCGAAGTGGCCCGTCGCTGGTTCATGACGCCGGCCGGCCGGGAGGCCGCGATCATCACCGCACTGACGGCGTTGGAGGCGGGACAGCCCGCCGTCGCGGCGGCGTGGTTGGATCGCCTGGCCGAAGCAAACGCCCCCGATCTTCCCGGGGAGCCGACGCTGTCGCTGATGCGGAGCGTGGCCCGCGCTCGAAGCGGCGACCTGCAGGTAGCCCGCGAGATTCTCAGCCAGGCCCGCGGCAAGGACCGCGTGGCAGGCACGGATGTCGTGCTTTCGATGTCCGAAGAACGCGCCGTCGACTGGCTCTCGTCCACGTCGGTCGCCAGCGAGGCGTGGATCGAAGCCTGGCCTCAGCCCCGCGGAGATGCCGCCCGCAATGCGACCGTCGTCGCCTCGAGGCCGCTCCTCGTGCCACGGTATCGCGTGCCGCTGGCGCGGCATCCGGAGGAAGTTCGGCTTCTCAACCAACGCCGGCAGACGGCGGCGGCGGCCGAACGCTTCCTGATGCCGGTCGCCGAACCGATCGCCGTCGACGGACTGATCCTCGTCCGGACGCCACTGGGCATCCTGGCCATCGACTTCGCCACGGGCAAACGGTTGTGGCTCAGGCCGCTCCTCGGTCCGCCGGGGAGCGATCCTCTCCCCGACGATCAACGGGATGCAGGCAGCGGTGGGCCCGGCGAAGACGCCGGCGAATGGGCGTTCGAGAACCATACGTGCGCGGCCCTGACGGTGGCCGAAGGGTTCGTGTTCGCGGTGGAGACGCCGCCGCACGCCGCAGCCGAGAAGGAACCGCTGGGCGACTTCAACGGTGGCCGCCGCCAGGCCGCCGCCTTCGGATCGGGGAGCAACCGGCTGCGGGCATTCGACATCGCCGCCCGCGGAGCGCCACGGTGGCATATGCCTGCCGCCGGCGGCGAGGCCTGGTATCTCGGCGCTCCGCTGGCAGTCGGCGGAGCGCTCTACGTGCTCGTGGAGGAGAAGGGGGAGATACGACTCGACGTGCTCGATGCGAAGCAGGGCTCGGTGGTGTGGTCGCAACCGTTGGCTGAACTCGACGAAAATGAGCAAATCGGTGGGATGCGGTCACGGTCCCGTCGCCTGGCCGGACTGGCGCCGGCCCTTGCCGACGGCGTGATCGTCTGCCCGCTCGGCATCGGCGCCGTCGTCGGGATCGATCTCGCCACCCGCACGCTCCTCTGGGTTCACCGCTACGCCCGGCACGACCGCCCTGGGTCAGATCACAGGCCGGCGCTCAACGACGCGGCAGCCGCCGTGCGCCGGCCGCCGGTGCCCGGCGACCCCGTTCCTGTGATCGCCGCAGGAAAGGTGCTGGTGACGCCGCACGATGCCGCCGGGCTCATCTGCCTCGACCTGCGGAGCGGCCGGCCGGCGTGGGATGCGGCCGTGCCCGGTGTCATCCAGGTGGCCGGTGTGGTCGATGGACGCGCGATCGTCATCGGTCAGCGGGCGGTCGAGGGCCGATCGCTCGCGGACGGCAGCCTCCTCTGGCGGCTCCCCTACGCCGATGCGGGGGGCCGGCCGAGCGGCCGCGGCATTCTCACACCGGAGCGACTGCTGCTGCCGCTCGACAGTCCCGAGGTCGTCGAGATCGATCTCCGCACCGGCGCGCTTCTGGCGCGGTCGCCGGCACGTGGCGGACTCGTGCCCGGCAATCTCGTGGCCTACCGCGGAGAGGTGGTGTCGCGGAGCGCCGACTCGCTCGATGTGTTCCATCAGCAGGCTGCCCTCGAGGAACAGATTCGCACCGCTGAAGCCCGGGAGCCCCGGTCGCCGTGGGTGCTGCATTGGCGCGGCCAGTTGGAACTCGAAGCCGGACGCGTGGCCGAGGGACTGTCGCTCCTCGGCCAGGTTGCAGCGACCGCGGGGCACCGGCTCTCACCCGAGACATTCCCCGATGCGATCGTGTTCGGCATGCAGCGCGACTTCGCGGCGGCGGCCCCCGCCTGGCGACAGGCCTTTCGTCACGCGGCGATCGCGCCGGGAGCCTCGCTCGCCGCGCGGGCGGCCGTCCGCGTGGCCGTCGATGGCTTCATCAAGACGGAGGCCTGGGACGATGCTTGGGCGGCGGTTCGCGACCTGCTCGTCGCGGAGCCGACAGCCGAGTCCGCTCCCAGCCGTGATCCCGCGGACCCCGCCCTGGCCGTGCGCGACGACCGGTGGCTCGCCGGACGGCTCGAGACGCTCGTGGAGCGGGCTCCCCAACGACTCCGCGACGAGATCTCGATGTCGGCGACGGAGTCCGTGACGGCGGCGGCCGCGGTTCCCGATGCAGGGGCCAGGCTGGCCTGGCTCGAGTCGCTCGCCGAACGGCTCGCCCCGCTCCCCGCGGCGGCTCGGGCCCACGAACTCGCCGTCGCCGCCATCGAGTCGACCGGAACTCCCGAGGGATCCATGGCGCTCCGCCTGGAGTGGCACCTCATGCATCTCGCGCGGCGGGGCACGGCGGAGAAGAGCCGTGCCGCGGGTGTCGAGATCGTGAACCGGCGACCCGAGTCACTCCGCGGGCTCGATGCGTCGGCCGCGGCGGCCGACCGCCTCTGGCCGCTCGGACGGATCGAATACCGACGGCTGCCGATCGGCCGCGACACGTTCGCCGCCGAGCAACGCGGTCGGCTCATGCCGCTGGCGGTCGAAGTCGACCGCGAGAGCGCGGTTCCCGGACTGCGGCTGGCGTGCGACGTTCAGGAGGGCCGACTCCACGTCTTCGACGGATTCGGGCGGCCGTTGATGGATCCGCTCACGGTCGATCCAGCGGCCGCGCGTCTCGGCCTCCCATGGCTGCCGCAGGCCAGTGGCTTCGAAGCGTGGACGCTCGGCCGACTGTTGTGCGTGCGGACCGGTCGCACGCTGGCAGCGTATGAACTCGCAGGCGACGGCCGCGCGGCCTGGATGCACTCCGCGCCCGCTGCGGCGCGGGAGCAGGCCGCAGGCCTCTGGGTCCGCGGCGACGCTACCGGGCGGCCGGGACGTCTCGGCGGCATGCCGTTGGGCCTCGAGATCACCGAACCGGAAGATCGTTCCCGGTCGGGGCATGCCCGCGGCGGTCGGCCGAGGATCACGGGCGTGCCGCACTTCGAGACCGGCACCCTCGTGCTCGTCGATCCCTGTTCGGGCAGCGTGCTCTGGGAACGTCACGGCCTCCCGGCCTCGGCCGAACTGGTGGGCGACGATGATTTCATCACCGTCTGCACGGCGAGTGGCAAGGATTCATGCGTCGTCTCGATGCGCGATGGCCGGCTCGTGGGCCGCTGCAACCTGCCGCCGAAGCGGCAGCGGCTGACTTCGTGCGGGCGACGGATCGCGGTGGTGAGGCCACTCGGTGATTCCGCCGACCGACGCATCGCCGACGAGGTGCGGATCGAGGTGATCGACACGCGTTCGAACGAAGCGACCGCACTCGGCACCGTGCCCGGCGAATCACGGGCAGCGGTCGTCGACGAGAACACGCTCGTCGTGCTCGCGCCGACGGGCGACCTGGTCGTCCACGACCTGGCTGGGGGCAGCACGGCCTTTCAAGTGCGGCTGCCCGCCATGCCGGCCGAGTTCGAACGCCTGCACGTCGTCCCATGGCACGACCGGCTTCTCGTGGTAGCCGGCCGCGAGTCGCCGCCCGACGCGGGGGAGTGGATGCCGGAGCTCGGGGACCTCGCGCCGCTGCAGCATCTCCTCGCCTCCGGCGAGATCAGCCGCCCGCTCTTCGGTGCCATGTGGGCCGTGGATCGCGACTCGGGCGACCTGCTCTGGCCGGCGCCCGCGACGCTCGACGGCCACAGCCTTCACCTGTCACAACCTCGCGACCTGCCGATCGTGTTGGTTTCCCATCATGGCCGCGGCCGGCGCGATGGCGAACCGATCCGCCTGCGGCTCGTCGGCATCGACAAACGGACGGGCCACGCGTTGTTCGACGAGCAAGCCCAGCCAATCGAGCCCCACGTGTTCTTCGGCTGCGAACTGGTCGGCGATCCGGCCCGTCACGCCATCACCGTCCGGTCGTCGGGAGAGACGCCACGCTGGGCGGAAGTCGCGTTCACCGGCCGCCCCGTGCCGCCTCGCCCCCCGTTCCAGGCCGGGTCGGCGACCGAACTGGAGCGGCTGCTCGAACGTTTCCATGAGCCGTGGAGATCGCGGCGATGAAGCGGAGACGTTTCGGGCCCGCATGGTCGGCGCTGCAGGCCGTGCCGCTGTTCGCGGTCGCCGCGGCCGTCGCCGTGATCTCGTGGCCCGCGTCGGCCGACGACCGCGTCGATGGCACGGTGGCCCGTGGGCTCGACTGGCTGGCCGCGCGGCAATCGCGTCGCGGCAGCTGGGCCGCCAACGAGAACCGATATCCGACGGCCATGACCGCGCTCGCCGGTACGGCGCTCCTGATGGAGGGCTCCACCACGACGCAGGGGCGCCATGCCGAGCCGATCCGCCGCGCCGTCGACTATCTCGTCAGCCGCTCGCGGCCCAACGGCCTCATCGGCGACCCCACCAACGACGACCGGTACACCTACGGTCACGGCTTTTCGATGCTGTTCCTTTCGCAGCTGCTCGGCGAGGAGGAAGACGAAGGCCGCCGCGACGAGCTCGTCGGCGTCCTCACGCGGGCCGTGGAGTTCGCGGGGCGGGCCCAGACGAAGGACGGTGGCTGGGGGTACGTCAGTGCGAAGGACGGCAATGATTTCGACGAGGGGTCGACGACGATCACCCAGGTGCAGGGACTCAGGGGCTGCCGCAACGCCGGCATCCCGGTGCCGCGGGAGATCATCGACAGGGCGATCGGCTACATCCATCGCTGCACCCTCCCGGACGGCGGAGTGCAGTACAGCTCGAAGGGCGGAGGCGGTCGGCCGGCAATCACGGCCGCCGCGATCGCCTGTCTGTTCAACGCGGGCGAGGAGGACGACACCCACGTGCCCCGGATGCTCGCCTACGCCGCGAAGAACCTGGGCAACATCGCCAACAACAGCTTTGGCCACTGGCATTACGCCCATTTTTACTACGCCCAGGTGATGTACCGCGAAGGGGGCGATGCCTGGGCCGAGTACCGCCGGCAGATCGAGAAGCGGCTCGTTTCGGAGGTGCGGGAGGACCGCGACGGCATGTTCTGGCCGCAGGGCTACATCGGGACCGTGTACACGACGGCCACGAACCTCACGATCCTCCAGCTCGAGCGGGCCGCGCTTCCGATCTACCAGCGGTGAGGCGAAGATGATGTGGCGGTCACGCCCCGCCGTCCCACGATATCCCCGGAGTCTTTCATGCCCGCGTTGCCCGATGCCTCGGCCGTCGACCGTCTGCACGCCGCCCACGACCGGATTCTCGACCAACTGTCGCGGGTCATCGTCGGCCAGCGGGAGGTGATCGAGGAGCTGCTCATCTCGCTCTTCAGCCGCGGCCACTGCCTGCTCGAAGGCGTGCCAGGCCTCGCCAAGACGCTCCTCATCAGCACGCTCGCCCGGAGCCTCGACCTTTCCTTCAGTCGCATCCAGTTCACGCCCGACCTGATGCCAGCCGACATCATCGGCACCGACGTGCTGGAGGAGGACAAGGCCACGGGCACGCGGCAGCCGCGGTTCCTCGAAGGGCCGCTCTTCGCCAACGTGGTGCTCGCCGACGAGATCAACCGCACGCCCCCCAAGACCCAGGCCGCCCTCCTCGAGGCGATGCAGGAGCGGCAGGTGAGCGTGGGCCGCGTGCGGCATCGGCTCACCGATCCGTTCTTCGTGCTCGCCACCCAGAATCCGATCGAGCAGGAGGGCACCTACCCGCTGCCGGAGGCGCAGCAGGACCGGTTCATGTTCAAGGTCTTCGTGCGGTATCCATCCTTCGCGGACGAGTTCGAGATCGCCCGCCGCACCACCGGCCTCGCCCAGGAGGAGCCGAGCCCCGTGCTTTCGGCCGCCGACATCCTCGCGTTGCAGCAGAGCGTGCGGGAGGTGCCGATCAGCGACCACCTCGTGCGCTACGCCCTAGCCGTCGTGCGGCAGACGCGGCGCGGCGAGCCGGGCGTGCCCGACTTCGTTTCCGACCAGCTCGTGTGGGGCGCCGGTCCGCGGGCCGTGCAGTTCTTGATCGTCGGCGCCAAGGCGCGGGCGCTCCTGCAGGGCCGCAGCCACGTCACCGTCGAGGACATCCAAGCCCTTGCGGCCCCCGTGCTCCGCCACCGCGTGGTGGTGGGCTTCGCCGCGGAGAGCGAGGGCGTGACGCCCGACGCCATCATCCGCCGCATCGTCGAAACCACCCCGGCCCGAGAGGACGAACTGTCGCGTGACGCACGATTCCAGACGATTTTTGCATCCTGAGGCGATCGCCCGGATCGCGCGGCTCGAGCTCCGCGCGCGGGCCGTCGTCGAGGGCACGCTCGCAGGCCTGCACAAGAGCCCCTACAAGGGGCAGTCGGTGGAGTTCCTGCAGCACCGCGAATACGTCCGCGGCGACGACCCGCGGCGGGTGGATTGGAAGGTCTGGGGCCGCCAGGATCGGCTCTACGTGAAGGAGTTCGAGGAGGAGACGAACCTCCGGCTCACGCTCGTGGTCGACTGCTCCCCGAGCATGGATTACCGGCCCGACGCGGTTCGCGGCCGGCAGCGGCTCGGCAAATACGACTGTGCCGCGACGCTCGCGGCCAGCCTCGCCTGGCTCGCGCTCTCGCACGGCGACGCGGTGGGCTGCGCCGTCTTCGACGAC
>CAZXIG010000137.1:0-7931 GCA_964640405.1 uncultured Candidatus Kuenenia sp. | reverse complement strand
TGCGGTCCTTGGGATCCATCACGAACATCGCTATCCCGCCCCAGTCGCGGGGCGAGACGATCCCAGTGGTGAAAAACGAATACGGCATCCCGAGCAGGAACGAAGGGTTGGCGATCAGAGCCTGGTTGACGAACTGATCGGTGCCGTCGCCGCCGGCGAAGATGTCTTGGTCGAACGAGCCGAGCACGTCCTTCTTGCCACCGAACACCACCCAGTTAGGCGAGAGCGGCTGCGTGAAGAGAAAATTCGTGATGTAGGGCACGCCGGGATCGTTCGGCCGCGGTGGCAGGAGGGCGGGAAACACCACCGGCGTGAAGGTGCCCGCGCGGAGCGAAACGTTGCCATACTGGCCATACCACTGCTCGGCCCGCACGAGCAGCCGGCCATGCGGCAGGCCGCCGAATTTCTCGAGATCGAAGACCGCGTCGTACTCGCTGCGGCCCGTGTAAACGAAGCCATTACCATCCTCGAGCGGCGGCAGCACCGGCCGATCGATGCCGCCTTCGAGTCCGAATCCGAATTGCGTGATCCGACCGCCGAACGTGATCCCCGACTCCTTCGTCGAGAAGAGACGGTCGAAGGCGTCGCCGGTCACCGTCTTGGGCCCGAAGGGGTCGGCGTCGGTCGCAGCGGGTGGTCCAGTCATCGACGGTGATCTTCCCGCAGGCGTTTCGGGAGCTGCCTCGAACGGCGGCGGCGCCGGATCATCGGGCAAAAGATCGATGGAGTACGGGTGCGCAAGCCGTTCGGTGATGACCGGCTCGTCAAGACGGGCGACATCCTGGGCATGACTGCCCGCCGCCATCACTGCCACGAGCAGGCCGACGACGATCGAGAGGCGGGTGGTGTTCATGACTCGAGGCTCTCAGAAGACGGCGACGATCTGGGTGCGGACGAGGAGGCCGGTCTGGCCGGCCACGAAGCCGGTCCGGTTCTGTCCCGCCGGGGAGTGGTCCAGCCAGGCGGCGTCGAACGTGAAGAACAGGTTGTCCTTGCCTGGGAGAAAGAAGCGGTTGAAGCCGCCCCCAAGCTCGTATCCCGAGCCGTAGGCGCCGGTGACGTACGAACTGCGGGCATAGATCTCCGTCTCCTGCGGCACGACGAAAAAGCCGCCCTTGATGAAACCGCCGAAGGCAGAGGTGGAGGTGATCGGCAAGGGGCCGGTGCCCTGGAACCCGAGCAGATCCTGAAAGTAGATCTCCGTGGAGAGCCCCAGGCCGCGATACTTCCACGCCCAATCGACCGCCGCCAGCGAGACGTCGTACGACGTGAGCGTCACGCCAGGGGCGAGCGCATTGGGCGTCGTGATGATCGTGCCGTCGGAGAGACGAACGGGAGAGTTTTCGACCGCGTCGCTCGCGGCCTGGTTGCCGCTGCCGAGCGCGTAGGTATACGAGCCACCGAGCCGGACGGCCGCCTCGTCGTGGTGCTGGAGGTCGGAGTAGCCACGGCCGAAATCACCCCATGGCTCCCACCAGACCGAGCCAGACCAGGCGAAGCGGTTGTTGAGGTCCTCGGGCTGCAGGTTCAGCGTGTTGAACCCGTTCGACACCATCGCGTGATAGTAGAAATCGTCGAGTGGCTCACCCGTGATCCAGATGCCCTGGCTCAAGCTGGGGCGGAAGAACGTCGTCGCCATCGTGCGGTCGGCGCTCTGTAGCGGTGCGAAGGCGCTCTCGAGCCACTCGCGCGATCCCGGCACCTTCGACTGACCGACGTAGAGTTCGAAGGCGTCGCTGAAGCGATAGCTCAACCAAAATGCTCGGAAGCCGATCGGCTGGCTGGTGACCGAGTTGTAGTCGATGTTGAGCAGGTAGGAGAGTTGTGGTGCCAGCGCGTTGCCCGAGAAGATCAGCCGTCCGCGCGGGATGCCGAAGTAGTTCGAGTTGTTGATCGGGAGCACGTTGCCCGCGCTGTCGGTCCAGGAAGACTCGGCCCGGGAGAAGCCGTCGTAGCGAAACATGTTTTGGTTGCGGATCTTCAGCGAGAACGGAGTCTCGTCGGGGTCGTTGGGCAGGATGGCGAACCCGTTGTCGTAGTCCACGTGAAACCGGCTTCGGCCCCAGCCGGAGTCGGCCCCCGTGCAGCTTGTGCACGATGGCACTGCGGAAAGTTCGGCCGCCCACTCCTCGGGCACGGGGGGCGGGATCGCCTCCGCGTTGACCTCGGCGGCCGCAGGTTCAGCGGCCCCGGCAAGCACGGTGGGCCCGGCAGTCAGTGCAAGGCAGGCAACGATGGCCAGGCAGCCGCCACCGGGCCTGAAGCCGCATCGCTCTGGCAATGCAACGGGCATGACGCGGATGCTCTCCCCATGTCCGCCATTCGCCCCGGACGGGCGGGTTGCTGGCGGTGTGGGCGGGCCGGGTGAAGGTGGAGGACTGCGCGCAGTCCCTCCCCGTCATCGAGGCGACGCCTCGGGAGTATTCATCGGCCGACTGTGCCGATTGCGTCGAGAAATCCGGTTGTGCGGGCGGCTCTCGGCAGCCGCCGGTCACTCGGGGATCGTCTTGCCTGGCACCGCCTCGAAGGCTTCGGCGTGGAGCAGTTCCTCGCGGCCCCGCGTGCCGGGCAGGATCTCGAACCGCGGATCGAAGTCCACCATCGTGGCCGCGAGCTTGGCGAGGATCGAGACGTCGCCCTCGACCTTCGCCGTGCCGTCCTTGATCTGGGCCTCGAGCGTCTTGGCCCCGATCATCGTCTGCTCGAGGTCGGAGCGGTTGATCGTGAGCGTGAGGTCGGGCTTCTCGGCCAGGAACCCGGGCAGGTTGGTGAGCGTGGCGTTCTCGAGCTCGACCGCGAACTTCTCGCCGTTGTCAGGCGTGATCAGGTTCATCGTGAACCGCATCCCCTCGGCCTTGCGGCTGTCCATCCGGATGCCGAGGAAGTCGAGAAAGAGTTCCGTGCTCATTGCCCGGATCACGTCGGGGCCGCTCGACTTGGGCGAGGCTCCCTCCGGAACACCCTCGCGGAGTTCGTAGGCACCCGCGAGGAAGCTGTTGCGCAGGCCCGGGTTTTCCTGCTGATAGCCGATCTGTTCGAACACGTCGGCCAAGAGGTCCTTGGCCGCCTGGTTCGTGGGCTCGGCATGCACGAGCTTGTCGAGGATTTCGGAGGCGAGCAGGTATTCGCCGCGGTCATGCAGCTCGCGGCCCTTGGCGAGAATCTTCTCCGCGCCCCCCATCATCTCGACGTAGAGCGGTGCCGAATCCTCCGGGGAGAGCGGGATGAGCGTGGCCGGGTTGCAGTCCCAGTAGCCGAGGTAGCGGTTGACGACGGCCCGGGCGTTGTGAGGCACCGAGCCGTGATAGCCGCGGCAGTCCCACCGCTGCTGGAGGCTCTTCGGCAGCTCGTACACATTGTGGATCTGATTGACCGTCACGCCCTGGTTGGCCAGGTGGAGCACCTGGTTGTTGAAGTGGGCGTAGAGATCCCGCTGACCGCGGAGGATCTCCTGGACGCGGTCGTTGCCCCACCGCGGCCAGTGGTGGGCGCCGAACATCACCACGGCCTCCTGGCCGAAGCGGTAGAGGGCCTCGTTGATGTACTTCGACCAGTTGAGCGCGTCGCGGACAAGCGCTCCGCGGAGCGTGTAGATGTTGTGGAGCGTGGCGCAGACGTTCTCGGCGATCCAGAGGGCCTTCAGGTCGGGGATGTAGGTGTTCATCTCCGAAGGGGCCTCGGTGTTGGGCGTGTTCTGGAAGATCATCCGCACGCCGTCCACCTCGATCTCCTCGATGTCGTTCTCGACGATCCGGGTCGGGGCGATCAGGCCCGACGTGCCGCGGGAGATGCCGTGGCCAAGCCCCTGGGTGACGTAGCCGTAGGGGCCCACCGGCAGGAGCACGCCGTATTGGTAGAACAGCCGGCGGTTCATCGCGTTGCCGGCGAAAACGTTCTCCGAGATCGAGTAGTCCATGAAGTCGCGGGGGGCGAGGATCTGCACCCTGCCGGCTCGGACGTCGGCCTCGTCCACCACGCCGCGGACGCCGCCCCAGTGGTCGCCGTGGGAGTGGGAGTAGACGACCGCCGTGACCGGCAGGCCCTCCCCCTTGTGATCCTGAAACAGTTTCCAGGCCGCTCGCATCGCGTCGGCGGTGACGAGGCAGTCGAAGACGATCCAGCCGGTCTTGCCGCGGACGAACGTCGTCTGGGCGAGGTCGAGGCCGCGAACCTGATAGATGCCGGGCACGACCTCGTAGAGGCCGTAGTTGTTGTTGAGTTGGCCGATGCGGTGCATCGACGGGTGGACGGTGTCGAACTCGTCCTGCTGATCGAGGAACTGAAACCGCGTCATGTCCCAGGCGATGCCGCCCGTATCGTTCTTGATCTGCATCTCGGGCATGCGGGCGATCAGGCCGCGCCGCTGCTCGTCGAAGTCGCGGGTATCGCCGAACGGAAGCGACTGCTTCGCCTTCCGCAGCACGGCCTTCGTGAATTCAGACGGCGCCTTCCCCTTGGGATGGAAGTGTCCGGCCGCCGGGGCCGCTGGTGCCGGGGCCGCCACGGCGGCGTCGCCCTCGCCGGTCATGTGCGCCGCCACGGCAAACGCTGGAAGACTCTGCACGAACTGACGACGGGTGGTCATGATCAGCCTTTCTTTGGAGAGGGAAGCACCGCCGCAGCGATTGCCTTCAGAATCAGTCCTGGCCGCCGGAGTTCGTGAGCTTTTCCATCACCTGATCGAGGTTGAAGGAGCCGGCTTTCTGGCGCGGCGGAAACTCCTTGAACGTCGCCAGGAACTGGGCCACGTAGGCCTGGGCCGGCACGAGAAAGAAGGCACGATCGATCACCCAGTCGTAGTAGGTGTTCGATGTGAAGTAGGCCCGCTCGTAGGGGTCTCGGCGGAGATTGAAGATCAGCGGCACACGCAACGGCTTCCAGGGTTCGATCCAAGCCCGCAGCGTCTCCTTGCGCGGCTGCTCCATGAACATCAGTTTCCAATCGCCGTAGCGGAGCGCGGTCAGGTCGCCTTCGTCCGAAAAGTAAAACACCTCCTTGCGCTCGCTCTTGTCAGCCTTGCCCGTGAGCAGCGGCAGGATGTCGTAGCCGTCGAGATGCACCTTGTAGGAGCGGCCGATGGCCTGCACGCCCCCCTTTTTCAGCTGCTCCTTGACGTCCGGCGCGCCAGCGGCCGCCAGGAACGTGGGGAACCAGTCCATGTGGTGAACGATCTCGTTGGTGACGGAGCCGGGCTTGATGGCGCCGGGCCAGCGGATCATGGCGGGCACCCGCCAGCCGCCCTCCCAGTTGGTGTTCTTCTCGCCCTGGAACGGCGACCAGGCGGCGTCGGGCCAGGTGTTCATGTGGGGGCCGTTGTCGGTGGAGTAGAACACGATGGTGTTGTCGGTGATCCCCAGGTCGTCGAGCTTCGCGAGCAGTTTTCCGACGTGCATGTCGTGTTCGACCATGCCGTCGGCGTATTCATCCTGGCCGGAGGTGCCGCGGAGTTCCTGCTTGACGTAGGTGCGGAAGTGCATCCGCGTGCCGTTCCACCAGCAGAAGAACGGCTTGTTCGCCTTGGTCTGCCGATCGATGAAGTCGATGGCCGCCGTCACCGTTTCGTCGTCGATGGTCTCCATCCGCTTGCGGGTGAGTGGGCCCGTGTCCTCGATCTTGCCGCCGGCGGTCGAGCGGATCACGCCCCGCGGGCCGAACCGCTTCCGAAACGCGGGATCCTTCGGATAGTCCTCGTTCTCCGGCTCCTCCTCGGCATTCAGGTGGTAGAGGTTGCCGAGGAACTCGTCGAACCCGTGGTTGGTCGGCAGGTGCTCGTCGCGGTCGCCGAGATGGTTCTTGCCGAACTGGCCGGTCGCGTAGCCCTGCGCCTTGAGCATGGCGGCGATCGTCGGGTCTTGCGGTTTGATGCCCAGCTCCGCACCCGGCAGGCCGACTTTCGAGAGGCCGGAGCGAAACACGCTCTGGCCGAGGATGAACGCCGACCGTCCCGCCGTGCAGGACTGCTCGCCGTAGTAGTCGGTGAACATCATTCCTTCGCGGGCGATGCGGTCGATGTTCGGCGTCCGGTAGCCGACGAGGCCAAACGTGTAGGCGCTGATGTTGGATTGCCCGATGTCGTCACCCCAGATGACGAGGATGTTGGGCTTCCTGCCCGCCGCCGCGGCCCTGGCCGTGACCTCCTGATTCCGCTGGGCGAGCGCGGCGTTCAAGTCGGCCGCGACGGCGTCTTCGGCGGATGCCACGCGCGGCCTGTCGGCGCCGGTGACCGCGATCAGATAGCCCAAGCCGGCGCCGAGGGCGAGGATCGCGAGCGTTTGGAATCCGAGTCTCTTCGACATGGGGATCACTCCGGGAAAGGGGTCGGGATCGGGAGCGTGCCGTCAGGGCTCTGCCGCTCGACGTCTGGCGAATTGACGATTCTGGCCCGCAGATTGTGCCGCGCGACGGCCCGTACGGGCATGGGCTGCCCTGCAGTGCCGTAAATCCCCGGGAAATCCGGAGCGGCGGCAGGCTGGCGAGCCCGTGGAACATGGCCAGACACTTCCCGGAAACGGAGATCTGGCGATGGTGCCGAATGTTCATGCCGAAACAAAGCGGCATGAATGCATTCGGAAAACGTTCGTGGCGGAGGTTCTGCGCGCGGTCCGCGGGTGATGCTGTTCAACGAGTTCGTGGTGTTCGCGCAGGTCGGTGGCGTGGGCGTGCCGCAGCAGGCCTATTCGCACGGCGGCCTGCACTGGTTCCTACTGCCGAACCTGCAGATCGACGTGCACGCCGCGGTGGGGCTCAACGAGGCCGCGGCGGATTTCTTCGGCGGCTCGGGCCTCTCGTGGCGGTGGTGATCCGGGGGGCGAGGGCGTGAGCTCCGCCCAATCCAGCATCGTTACGGCGCCCGTCCAAGACGGCACGGTGCAGCGACGGCAAAAGGTTTAACTTCCGAGCAGATCGAGACACTGCCGTGGCGTGATGATGGCAATTTTTTGGTGTTGGCCGATCGGGAGCAAATGGGCCCTGTCACCCGTCACGATATAGTCCGCGCCTACTGCTAACGCCGCAGCGATGACATGGTCATCGTCGAGATCATCCGGCACGACGCGCGGCACGTCTCTCGGATCAACGAGTCGTACAAGTTGACTGTATGAAGTGACCAAATCAGCAACGGAATGGCCGGACTCACGAATCCGGTTGGAGAATCTTGGCAGCACCAGCGTGTTTGCCAGTTCGTTGATCAATGCAGGGCTGCTGGCCAGGGCGATGCCGTTGCCTTCCGTGGCTCGCGCCATCAGCTTGCCCGGCGTACCGTTCCACACGAGTGCCGCAATGACAACATTGGTGTCGAGTACGGCTACGATCGGCCTAGGCGACGCCGATGACATCAGCCGACGCGCCTGGAACGCTGTTGGGCCCGGTACGCCCGCACTGCGTCGACGATTTCCTGCTCGATTTCGGGCGTCAGTTCTTCGGGCGGCATGTGCTTCCATGCATCGCGAAGCGTTTCGCCCGCGCGACGCCGCAACTGCTCGTGGAGCATTTCCTGAATCACATCAGTTGATAATAGCCCAGCGTCGGCCGCCTTCCGCGCGAGTTCATCAGGCAATGTGATCTGAACAGTGGCCATGGTCTGTCGAACTCCCTTTGCTCAATTCGGTTAGGGAAGTATACGCCCGTACATTTTTACGTCAAGTAACGGCCAGGTATCGCTTAATCACGAGGCTCGCGAGGGCCACTGCCGGCATCACCCAGATCGTGGCCAGCCGCCACTTTCGCGAGATGTTGCCGATCGAGGCCAGCCACACGAGCCCGATCGCCACTGTGACGTCGAGCACCCACTGAAACGGCACCGCGCCCGAGCCGCCGTTCACCCAGTCGACAAGCGGCGCGACGGCCATGCGCACGGGATCGTCAGCCGGCACGCCGATGAAGCAAGACGCAAACACCCGCAGGCCGAACGCCGCAAACGGGATCAGCCCGGC
>CAZXIG010000136.1:0-8039 GCA_964640405.1 uncultured Candidatus Kuenenia sp. | reverse complement strand
TGGTGGTCGTGGCAGGTGAAGAAGATCACCTGCGCCCGCTCGGAAAACTCCCGCAGGACGTCGGCCGCGATCGCCATCCGCGTCGCATCGAAATGCACGAGCGGATCGTCGAGCATCAAGAACCCGCCGCCGTTGCCCAGGTAGGCCTCCGCCATCGCCAGCCGCACGGCCAGGGCCAGGGCACCGCCGCCGCCATGCGACAGCCGCTCGGGCGACAGTGACACCGGCCCGCGCACCACGCTCGCCGGCAGCTGGCCGTCGAACTCGAGCGCCACGCCGCCGCCCGTGATCCGCGCGAACAACTCGGTCACCCGCTCGCCGAAACCCTCGAGCGGATCCTCACCGCGATCCGCCAGAATCCGATCCAGCTCCTCGCGGATTCGCAGATAGGCCCGCCCTTGGGCCCGCGCCCGCTCGAACTTCCGCCTCTCCACCTCGGCCCGCTCGGCCACGTCCTCGCTGCGGCGGTCTCCCAACTGCCCCGTCAACTCGGCGGTCTCCGCCTTCTTCGCCGTGAGCTGCTGCTGGCCTGCCAGCTGGTTCGCCTGGGCCCGATCGATCGCCCCCACGAACGCGGCCGGCGAATCGTATCCCTCCGGCACCGCGGGCAACGCGGCCAGTTCCTGCCTGGCCTCGGCGAGCAGGCGGCGGACCTCGAGCAGCTTCGCGCCCACCTCGCCGTGAGTCGCATACTTCTGCTTCCAGTCCTCGATCGACCTCGTGTGCGTGGCGGCTTTGGCCTCGCCCTCGGCAAGCTTCGTCCGCACGCCCTCGATCGCCCCCTCGATCACCTTGACGTCTCGCGCGTTCGGCAGGTCGTCGATCGCCTTGATCTCCGCAGCCCACTGCTCGAAGGTCTTGGAGCCCAGCAGCCCCTCGTACACGGCCTTCCGGCTGGCCGCCGCACTCCGCGCATCGCGGTGCCGAGCGGCGCTCACCCGCACGGCATCGGCCGTCGCGGCGTTGCACGCGGCCAGCTCCTTGGCGAGGCCGTCTTGATCGCGGGCGAGCGACTCGAAGAGCGCGTTCACGTCGTCACCACCGCTCTCGACGGTGAGCGTGACCCCGCCGGCGACGACCCGCACGCGAGCCTCGGCCGTGCCCGCCGTGGGCTCCGGACCGACGGCCACGGTCCGAGCAGGCTCGATGCCGCTCTCGACCTCCACCGCGCCCCCCTGCCCGGCCTCGATCCGCCAGGCCAACCTGCGGGCGGCGAGTTTGTTCTGGGCGGCGGTGATCGCCTTCTCGAGCCGGCCGATCGCCTCGAGCCGTTCCTGGCCCGGATCCGGATGCCTGCCGAGCTCGGCTACCGCTTCCTCCCACTTCCGCTTGGCTTCGTCGATGGCCTTGAAGGCCTCGCGGGCGGCCGCTGCCCCGTCTCGCTTGCGGGCGTTGGCACGTTCCTCCGCGAGCGGCTCGAACTGTGCCTGCAGCTCTCCCCGCTGCTGCTCCCAGGCGGTGACTGCCGCCTCGGCCTGCGGCCAGTGCTGAAAGGCCGCCTGCATCGCGGCCTCGTCTCCCTCGAGCCGTTTCACCCGTTCGGTCCATTCGCCGCGGGCTGTCACACCGGCCCGCATCCCGCCGAACCGCTCGAGAAACCCGGCCGCCTCGGCGATCGACTGCTCGATGCCCGCCACCTCGCCGTTCAGCCGATCGATCTCCCGCTCGACGCGCAGGATGTCGTCGTGCTCCGCCACGAGCGTCTGCCACGCATACCAGGCTGCGAGGATCTCGCCGACGCCGACTCTCCAGGGGTTGGCGATGCCTCGCTCCTGGCCGTTCTGCGGCTCCGGCCGGCCACGCTGGTCGTTCCAGCGGCCGAAGGCGGCGGTGATTCGTTCGTCGAGCCGCTGCCGCAGCCGCCGCTCGTCGACATCGGCCTCGCCGCCGGCCGCGGCCCGCAGCAGCTCGCCGATGTCGCGCAGCTCGCCCGCGTGCTCCTCGATCGCGTCGAGCGTGCGCTCGAGTTCCGCCTGCCCGGTGAAGAGCACGTGCCGAAACGTCGCCTCGCTGAGGGCGAGCATCGCCGCGAGCCGCTCCTGCACGGCCTGCGGATCGGCGAACGACGTCGCGCCGTCGGTCAGCCGGCTCGACCGCCCTCCGCCCCACCGCTTCTCGAGCGTCCACGTCGTGCCGCCGTGCTCGAAGGTGAGCGTGACGGCCGCATGGTCGCCCGCCGGCAGCGGCAACCAGCGGCCGACGGTTTTCTTGAGTTGCGTGGGAGTGAGGTCGGTCGGCGTGAACAACGCGTGAACAATCGCCTGCCGCAGCGTGCTCTTGCCCTGCTCGTTGGGGCCGTGGATCACCACCAGCGGGTGGTGAAGATCCCACGACTCGTCGGTGAACCGCCCGAATGGATGAAGCCTGATCGTCTCGAGCCTCATGGCCGCGCCACCTCCTGGATCGCCACCTCCTGGATCAGCTCGTGGGCGAGCGTGGCTGCGTCGGGATGCTCGGCGTCGGCGAGCAGCGCGGTCAGGAGCCGATGGGCCAGCCCGCCGGAGCGGTAGCGGGCTTCGACCTGCGCCGCATCGATCCGGTCGTGGATGTCGCGCTCCTCGGAGAGGGCGAGAAACCGCGGCCGCATCTCCTCGATCGCGGCGTCGAGGGTGTCGCGCTCGGCCGCCGCCAAGCGGCCCGAGAGCTGCAGGTCGAGCACGGTGGAGGCGGCGGCGCACCCCGCGCAGTCGGCGAGCAACGCGGCGATGTCGTCGGCGGAGGCGAGTTCCCGCTCGAGCCGCACGAAACGGATCCGGCCCGGCGACAGCCGCTCGTATCCCACGACCCGCTCGCCGTCGCATTCGATCCACCATGCGGCGCCGCCGTGGCGGCAGCGGAGCGAGTCGGGCGTGTGCGTTCCGGCCATGAAAGAGGGACACGACTCCCCCCGCTCGGTCGTCGGAAACGGCACGTGGATGTGGCCGAGCAGCCAGGTGGCCACGCCGGCCGCCTCGAGGGCCTGGGGATCCATGTTGAAATACCGCCCCTCGGCATCGAGGCCGAGGCCGGTCACGTTGCCGTGCGCGATGCCGATCCGCAGGCCGACGGGATGCTCCCGCGCGGCGGCGGCGACCCAGCCGATCGTCGACTCCTGGCCCGTCTTCGAGGGGCATGGGCAGGGAAAGAAGTGCACCGGCTGGCCGGCGACGTCGTAGGTCTTCGCCTCGGCCGCGGCGAGCAGGTCGACGTTGCCCGCCGCCTCGAGCTCGTGGCGAAACCGCTTCCAGACCTCGGTCTCGGGGCCGGCGTAATGGTCGTGGTTGCCGGGCACGACGACCACGGCCTCGCCGGCGAAGCCCCGGAGAATCTCCGCCGTCTTCTTGATGTCGCGCACCGGGACGCGGATCGAATCGAAGAGGTCGCCCGCCACCACGAAGAAATCGGCCCGCCGCTCGTTCGCCGTCTCGACGAGCCGCCGGAGCGCGTCGAACCGTTCCGCGACCAGCTTCTCCCGCACGTCGGCGGGATACTGCTTGAATGGCAGCCCGATGTGATTGTCGGCCGTGTGCAGGATGCGAACGGGCATGGACCAGACGGCTCCTCGAGTCGGAGGCGGATGCGGGATGACTCCGACACGCCGCCCAGTGTACGTTGAACGGTTTTCCGATGCCGCTCATCACCATTCGCAACGTCTCGCTCCGATTCCGCGGGCCACCGCTGCTCGACGACGTGACCTGCCACGTGGAGGCGGGACAGCGGATCGGCCTGCTCGGCCGCAACGGCGCCGGCAAGACGACGCTCATGCGGCTGCTCGCCGGCGCGGTGCAGGCCGACGCGGGCGAAATCGTGCTCGCACCGGGCACGACCGTCGCCCTGCTCCAGCAGGACGTGCCCCAGGACGTCACCGGACCGGTGCGCGGGATCGTCGCCACCGGCCTGCCGCCCGGCGCCACGGAGGAAGCGGGCTGGCAACGCGACCACGCCGTGGACCAGATCCTGTCGCGGATGGAGCTCGACGGCGGCGCGGCCTTCGAGACGCTCTCCTCGGGGATGAAGCGGCGCGTGCTCCTGGCCCGCGCGGTCGTGGCCGAGCCCGACCTGCTCCTGCTCGACGAGCCCACCAATCACCTCGACATCGAGGCGGTCGAATGGCTCGAGGCGTTTCTCGGCCGCTGGCGGGGCACGCTGATGTTCGTCACCCACGACCGCACGTTCCTCCGCCGCATCGCCGATCGCATCCTCGAGATCGATCGCGGCCGGATCTTCGACTGGTCGTGCGACTACGACACGTTTCTCGCGCGGAAGGAGGAGGCGCTCGCCGCCGAGGAGAAGCAGAACGCCCTGTTCGACAAGCGGCTGGCCGAGGAGGAGGTCTGGATCCGCACGGGCATCAAGGCCCGTCGCACCCGCAACGAGGGACGCGTGCGGGCGCTCGAGGCGATGCGGCGGGAACGGGGCCAGCGGCGGAATGCCGTCGGCAAGGTGAAGCTCGAGATCCAGGAGGCCGAACGGAGCGGGGCCCTCGTGGCGGCGCTCGAGGGCGTGTCGTTCCTGCGGGACGGGCGGCCGATCATCCGCGACTGCTCGACGACGGTGATGCGGGGCGACCGCATCGGCATCATCGGCCCCAACGGCGCCGGCAAGACCACGCTCCTGCGGCTCATGCTCGGCCAGCTCGCCCCCACGACGGGATCGGTGCGGCTCGGCACCAACCTGAAGATCGCCTTCTTCGACCAGCTTCGCGACCAGCTCGACGACGAGAAGACCGTGGCCGACAACGTGGCCGACGGCTACGAGACGGTGCAGATCGGCGACCAGGCCCGCCACGTGGTCGGCTACCTGCGGGATTTCCTCTTCACGCCCGACCGCACCCGCACCCAGGTCAAGTTTCTTTCCGGCGGCGAGCGGAACCGCGTGCTCCTCGCCCGGCTGTTCGCCAAGCCCGCCAACCTGATCGTGCTCGACGAGCCGACCAACGACCTCGACGCCGAGACGCTCGAGATGCTCGAGGCACGGCTCGTGGAGTTCGCGGGCACCGTGCTCGTCGTGAGCCACGACCGTTCGTTCCTCGACAACGTGGTCACGAGCACGCTCGTGTTCGAGCCGACGGGGAGCGAGCCGGCGTACGCCGTGAAGGAATACGTCGGCGGCTACGCCGACTGGGTGCGACAACGCCCCGCCCCCGCGCCGCAGGCCGCCCGGTCACGGCCCGCCACAAAGCCCGAGCCACCCCCTGCCGCTACTCCCCCGGCACAAACCCGCACCACCAAACGCTCCTTCAAGGAGCAGCGTGAGCTCGACGGCCTGCCGGCGGTGATCGACGGACTCGAGACGGAGATCGCCACCCTGCACACCGCGATGGCAGCCCCCGACTACTTCCGCCAGCCGGGCGACCTGCTCGCCCGCGACCAGGCCCGCCTCCGCGACCTCGAAGCCCGCCTCGCCGCCGCCTTCACCCGCTGGGAAGAGCTCGAAGGCTGAATCGCTACCTTTTTCCCACGAAGATCGCGTTCCAGCTGTTGGAGGAAGGATGCGTGCGGGCCTTCACCACCTCGACGTCGAAGCCCGCCTCCTCCATCCGCAGCACGAACCGCGAATCCTCGACGGCCGACCAGACGGCCAGCCGGCCACTGGGCTTGAGCGCGGCCCGCGCCGCCCCCAGGCCCGTCGCCACGTAGAGCTCGTCGTTCGCGGCCGCCGTCAGGCCGCTGGCGCCATTGTCGACGTCGAGCATGATGGCGTCGAAACGCCCCCGGCTCTCGACGAGCACGTCGGCCACGTCGCCCTCGACGAGCTCCACCCGCGGGTCGTCGAGCACGTCGGCCGCCAGCCGATACGCCGGATTCCGGTTCCACGCGATCACGGCCGGCAGCAGCTCAGCCACCACCACCCGCGCATCGGGGCCGAGCTGCCCGAGCGTTTCACGGAGCGTGAAGCCGAGGCCGAGGCCGCCGATCAACACGGTCGCATGCCGCCGCTCGCGGAGGCCCGCGCAGGCCACCTGGGCCAGCCGCTCCTCCGAATGGTGCTGCCGCGTCGACATGAGCTCGACGCCGCCCACGCGGATCGAGATCGCGCCGTCGTGCTCGTGGAGCGTGACCGCGACACCGTCGGGCGTCGTGGCCCTGTCGAGCAGCCGCGTCGGCTTCATGATCCGCGGCCGGCCTGTTGCACGGCCGCGAGCGCCTTCTCGACGTGGTCGTGGGAGGCGAAGAGGGCGCTGAACACGAGCCGGACCACGCCCTGCCGGTCGATCACGTAGGTGACGCGGCCGGGAATGACGCCGAGCGGGTTCGGCACGCCGAAGAGCTTCCGCAGCTTCCGGTCGTGGTCGCTGATGATCGGAAACGGCAGCCGATGCTTCTCGGCGAACGAGCGGTGGCTCGCCGGGGAGTCGCTGCTCACGCCGATCACCTCGGCCCCGGCCGCCGCGAACGCCTCGTAGGAATCGCGGAAGGCACAGGCCTCCTTCGTGCAGACCGGCGTGTTGTCCTTGGGATAGAAGAAGAGCACGACCGCCTTCTTCCCGATCACGCTCGAGGAGTCGAAGGTGCTGCCGTCCTGGAGCACGGCGGTGAACGGCGGGGCGACGTCGCCGACGGCGAGGGCGGGCATGATGATCTCCTCGTGAACCGAGATGCGTCTGTGGAAGATGCTTCTGAAGATGCTTCTATAGATAGGATACGCCCGATCGCTACCGGGCCGGCCTTTGCATTGAGGGAGAACGCATGGTACCGTTCATCATCCCTCCGTGAATGAATGACCACATTTGAATCTCTGGGGCTCTCTGCCCCGCTGCTCCGTGCCCTCGCGAACGAGGGCTACACGGTGCCGACGCCCATCCAGGCGAAGGCGATTCCGCACGTGCTCGCCGGCCGCGACCTCTTCGGCTGCGCCCAGACGGGCACCGGCAAGACGGCGGCCTTCGCCCTGCCGCTCATCGAGCGGATGCTGGCCGACCGCCGCCAGCCGGCCCCGCGCCGCTGCCGCACGCTCGTGCTCGCCCCCACCCGCGAGCTCGCCGGACAAATCCACGACAGCTTCAAGGCCTACGGCCGCCATGCCGGCCTCAAGGCCGCGGTGATCTACGGCGGCGTCAGCCAGCGGCCGCAGGCGGCGGCGCTGATGCGGGGCGTCGACGTCGTCATCGCCACGCCCGGTCGGCTGCTCGATCTCGTGGGCCAGCGGCTCGTCGACATCCGTGCGGTGGAGTTTCTCGTGCTCGACGAGGCCGACCGCATGCTCGACATGGGCTTCATCCACGACATGAAGCGGATCGTGGCCATGCTGCCGGCCGACCGGCAGACGCTCTTCTTCTCGGCCACCCTGCCGGCCGAGGTGCGGCAGCTCGCCGACTCGATGCTCCGCGACCCGCTCGAGGTGAAGACCACGCCGCAGTCGACGCCGGCCGAGACGGTGAGCCAGTCGGTCTTCTTCCTGCCGAAGAGCGAGAAGCGGGCCAAGCTCGTGCAGCTCCTGCGGGAGGAGGCGATGGGCCGCGTGATCGTGTTCACCCGCACGAAGCACGGCGCCGACAAGCTCCATCGCGATCTCGACAAGGCGGGCATCGCTTCCGCCGCCATCCACGGCAACAAGTCGCAGAACCAGCGGGAGCGGGCCCTGGCGGCGTTCAAGTCGCCCAGGCCGCCGGTGCTGATCGCGACCGACATCGCGGCCCGCGGGATCGACGTCGATCACGTGTCGCACGTCGTGAATTTCGAACTGCCCCACGAGCCGGAGACCTACGTGCATCGCATCGGCCGCACGGGCCGCGCCGGCCAGACGGGCTCGGCCGTGAGCTTCTGCGATCCCGAGGAGCGGTCGCGGCTGGTGGCGATCGAGCGACTGCTGCGGATGTCGATCCCGCAGCGGAACGCCCCGCCGACAGGTCCGATACCGGAGCCGCAGCCCGCGGGCAATCGCTCCCGGCCGCCGCGCGGTCGGCGATCGGGGCGTCCGCAGGGCGGCCGGCGACAGGGCGAATCCCGTCATCCGCGGGAATCCCACCGCTCCGCCAAACCTGCTGCCAGGCCCGCCGCCGGCACCGCCACGGCGACGCTGGCCCGCAAGCCGAAGAAGAAGCACCGCCGCGCTCTGTA
>CAZXIG010000135.1:0-8055 GCA_964640405.1 uncultured Candidatus Kuenenia sp. | reverse complement strand
ACGGCACGAGCACCGACGTCAACGACAAGGTGGAGACGCTGGCGATCAAGAAGGTCTTCGGCGAGCATGCCTACAAGATTCCGGTCTCGAGCACGAAGAGCATGATGGGCCACCTCATCGCGGCCGCCGGCGCCACGGAGCTGATCGTGTGTTTGCTCGCGATCCGCGACGGCCTCCTGCCGCCGACCATCAACTACGAGACGCCCGACCCCAACTGCGATCTCGACTACGTGCCCAACAAGGTCCGGGAGGGGAAGTGCGACCACGCCCTTTCCAACAGCTTCGGCTTCGGCGGCCAGAACATCTCGCTCATCGTCAGCCGCTTCACCGGCTGACAGTGGCGGCCCCTCGCGTGGGTAGGCGAGGGGGTCGGTGCAAGCTCGAGGAGCATTTGGACCGAGTCCGCGAGGTCCACCGCGACGAGACTTGTACCGCCCCCGAGCCGGCGACCGAACGCGGAGCTTGCCCAGTTTGCCACCCGCAGGGTTTCCTCAATCGGCGCCCGCGGTGCGACCGATACGACCCGTAACGCGGAGGAGTGCGCGGGGCGGTGGTTCGCCGCCGGCAGCTCGGCCGCCCATGCGGAAACCCCTGCCATGAAACGCGTGTTCTCGCTCGCCGCCCTGGTTGCCGTGGTCGCCGGTGCGAGCGGCTGCTCGATCATCGACCGCCTGTTCCTGCTCAACACCGACGGGCCCTACGCCCATCACGCCAAGCATCACGGCGGGCCGTGCCAGGACGGCGCCTGCCAGGAGTGCCAGGATGGCGGCTGCCCGACGGGCGACTGCGAAACCGGCGCCTGCCAGGATTGCCCTGGCGGTACCTGCCGCGTGCCGCACACGGGCCGCTACGGAGGCCTCAAGAAGCACCATCTCTCGCCCGAGGAGAAGGCGGCGCTCGCGGCGAGCGATTACGGCGCCACCCAGCCGGCCGGCCCGCCGACGGGCGCCGTGGCGTATCCGTACTACACGACCCGCGGCCCCCGCGACTTCCTCGCGAAGAACCCGGCTTCGATCGGCCCGCAGTAACGGGCGGGCCGCATTCTCCCCCTGCTTGCGCATGGGGGCTTTCATGCCCAAACTCCAAGGAAGCCCCCAGGCGCAAGCCGGGGGATGTCGGGCGCGAGCCCGACCCGCAAGCCGGGGGATGTCGGGCGCGAGCCCGACCCGCAAGCCGGGGGACTGACTGCGGCTGACCTTCGATCGCGGCGACCGGTGCCGGTAGGCTGTGCGGCCTGACCGGCACGCTTCCTTTACGGAGTCGCTCTCATGGGTTCGTCATCGAACGGCGGCACGACCGTCGCGGGCCGCCTGTCGCTCACCGGGTGGCTCGTCTGCGCGATCGCGGCGATCGGCTTCGCGTTCGACATCTACGAGCTCCTGATGCTGCCGCTGATCATCAAGCCGGCGCTCGCGACGCTCGGCGGCATGACGGCCGAGGGCACGCCGCTGCTCGTGCCCGGCTCTCCCGCCTACGCGCAGTGGGCCCGGGCGCTCTTCTTCGTGCCGGCGATCGCCGGCGGCGTGTTCGGCCTCGTCGGCGGCTATCTCACCGACCTGCTCGGCCGGCGGCGGGTGCTCACGTTCAGCATCCTGCTCTACGCATTCGCGGCGCTGGCGGCCGGCTTTGCCACGTCGCTGCCGCAGCTGCTCTTCTTCCGCTGCCTCGTGTTCATCGGCGTCTGCGTCGAGTTCGTGGCGGCCGTGGCCTGGCTCGCGGAGCTGTTTCCGGATCGGGAGCAGCGGGAGCGGGTACTCGGCTGGACGCAGGCCTTCTCGTCGTTCGGCGGGCTGCTCGTGGGCATGGCCAACGTGCTGGCCGCACGCTTCGCCGATTCCCTGCCCGCGATCCACGACGGCCACGAGGCCTGGCGGTATACGCTGATCTCCGGCGTGATCCCCGCGCTGCCCTTGATCCTCATCCGGCCGTTCCTGCCGGAGAGCCCCGTGTGGGCCGAGAAGAAGCGGGCCGGCACGCTCCGGCGGCCGAGCATTCGCGAGCTCTTCAGCCCGGCGCTCGTGCGCACGACGGTCGTGACCACGCTCGTCTTCGCAGCCAGCTACGGGATCGCCTTCGGCGCCATCCAGCAACTGCCCCAGATCCTCGGTGGGCCGAAGGGGCATGCCGCGATCCTCGCGACGGCCAAGGCGGCCCAGGAGGAGGCGGTGGCCGCAGCCGAGCAGGCGGGCAAGCCGGCGCCGTCACCGGCGCGGCTCAAGAGCATCTCGGGCAACGCCACCGACGAGGCGGTCGCCCAGGTGACGATCTTCCAGGAGGTGGGCGGGCTCGTCGGCCGCGTGCTGCTGGCCTTCGCCGCCGTGCGGATTCTGTCGCGGCGGCTGCTCCTGCGGATCTTCCAGCTTCCGGCGCTCCTGGTCGTGCCGGCGCTCTTCTGGTGGATTTCCACCCAGCTCACCAATGCCGAGTCTCTCCCGTGGATCAAGGCGGGCATCTTTCTCGCCGGCCTGCTCACCGTCGCCCAGTTCAGCTTCTGGGGCAACTACATCCCGCATGTGTTCCCGACACATCTCCGCGGCACCGGGGAAAGCTTCGCGGCGAATATCGGCGGCCGCGTACTCGGCACGGCGGCAGCGTGGCTGACGCTCACGTTCTCGGCGGCCACGCCCCCCGATCCGCTGCGGATCGCCATCGTGGGCGCGTGTGTGGCCGGCGGCTACGCCCTCCTGGGCGCGATCCTCACCCGCTGGCTTCCCGAGCCCGACGCCGACCTTGAGTAGCACAGGCGTCAGTCTGTCCGCGTCGCCGAACCCACCGCGATCGACTCCACGGCCTCTGATTGCATCGTCGGGGCGACCCGGTGGCACGACCGTTCATTTGCGGCGGTCGCGAAACGGGGGTAGCTTCCTGTTGGCAGACATTTGGTTCGACTTCCTCGCTCGCGGAGTTACGAAACCGCTGTCTGCCGGTAGCCCTGCCAGCCTCAGAACGACGCGCCGAGCACGGGGGAACTTTCACATGCTGCGGCATTTGAGGCTCGACTTCACTGGGACTTCGAAGCAGGGGGCGCAGAAACAGGCTGCCCGCCGGCGGCCGGCTCCTCCGTCGCGTCGGTCGCAGGTGCTCGTCGAACGGCTCGAGCCTCGGCTCGCGCTGGCCTCCGGGACAGTCATCCTGCCGTTGAACACGTTCTCGGGCCTGCCGGTGACGAGCTATCTCGGCGACATCGACGGCATCGATCTTCAGGTCCGAACGACGGGCGCGTTCCAGTCCAACGGCTCCCTGCTCTTCGGGCCGGCGGGCAAGACGATTTTCAGCTCGTTCGCGGCGGTCTCCTACGGCAGTGCGACGGGCACGGGCGACGTGTGGAGATTCGACACGCTCGCGGTCACCGGGGGCGATGCCGACAAGCTGGTCAACGCGAACACGGTCATCCGCCAGGCAGCCCAGACGCAGACCTCCCAAACGGGCACGTTCTCGGCATCGAAGCTCACGGTCGCGGCCAGCGGCGTGGGCAAACCGCGATTCAGAGGCACGGGTTACGTCATCATCCCCGGCTCCGGTGGACAGGGCATCTTCAGCTACCGCACGAGCGGCAGTAATGCCAGCACGCTGCCGACCGCCACGAAGTCGGGCACGCTGCGAGGCCTGTCCCTCGTCGGTGTCGTGGGCGTCACCCAGGCGGCGGCCGCCGTGTCAACGTTCGCGATCGGCCTGGGAGCGCCCGTCATCGAGACGACGGCTCCGGCGCCCCGGCAGACGGTCGCAACGCAGGCGACGACCCTCTCGACGAACCCGTTCACGCTCCCGGTGGTCGCGACGCAATTCGGCTTCCCGGTCGCCACAGCCGCCGCGAAGCAATATCTCAATCTGAGCTGGACAGACGACGTCGGCCAGCGCTACGCGCTCGTCTCCTACACCGGGCAGACGGCCACCTCCTTCACCGGCTGCGTGCTCGAGCAACTCGACGGCCAGGCTGCCGCGGTTTCCGACATCGCGTCGTTTCCGATGAACGCGGCGGTCGGGGTTTCCGCCAATGGGCCGATTACCTTCACGGTTACCAACAACGCGGCCAACCAGGGTCTGGCGACCTACATCGCCCTGGCCGGACAGAGCATCGATCTCGACGGGAAAGCCACCAACGTCTACCTCACGCCGGTGCTGAACGCCCAAGGCACGCCGAACTTCAGCCAGCCCCTCCAGGTCGTCTCCGCCGCAACCTCCCCGCCGGCCTACGTGCCGTCGTTCGTGCTCTTCGCGGCAGGTGCGAAGGCGACGACGCGGACGTTTCTGGTCAACAACGTGCCCGCGGCGCGGCTCGACTCCGTCCGGGCGATCGTCAGCATGGGGCTGCCGCCGTCCATCCCTCTCGACGGCTCGGGTGCCGCGCAGTTTCCCGACTCGAGCAATCCCACCGATGCGAACGACACGATCAATTACGATTTCTTCGAGTTCACGCAGCGGCACCAATCCCGCACGAACCCCGGCGCCAGCGGCAACGACGGCACGCTGTTCATCGACACCACCCAGGTCGATGCGGTGGGCCTGCCGATGACGCTGCAGATCGGCCCGCGGGACGGCGCGGGACGGGATAATGGCGTGGGCACCCGGCTTGCCCGCGGCGACTGGCAGCCGCAGTTCCTGCAGTACCTCGGTTCGCAAATGGCGGCCGCGACGGCCAAGACGTCGCCCGTCTCGGCGGCCGCGACGGCCGCCGAGACCGCCTTCAAAAACCTCGTCACGCCCTACCGGCTCTCGAGCCCGAAGGACGCGATCCTCAACCCGCCGGCCAGCATGGCCGCCGGCGACAAGGCCGCCCTCGAGGGCTACTTCGACGCCGCGCTCGCCACGTTCTTCGGCCGCTACACGGGAGGCGGATTCCTGCTCGAGCGCGACGGTGCGTACTGGGTGGGAACCACGCAGACGCAGTTCACGCCGGCGAGCTATCCAGGTGGGGCCGGCACGCTCACGGCCAACTCGTCGTCCACGAGCGGCACGCTTGCCCTCGCTGCCGGTCCGCCCGCGGGCGTGATCCAGCCGGGCATGCTCGTCAAGGGGAGCGGCATCTCCTCGACGGCTGCCGTCGTCACCGCGGTCAGCGGCGCCACGGTCACGCTGGCCGGCACCTTCACGGGCTCCAGCTCCGGCAGCTACGAATTCGACTACCCGGGCGTCTACACGGTGCTCCAGCTCCAGCAGGCCGACCCGTCGTGGGAGTTGATGCACGGCGGCCAGACCTACCACATGTACGCGCCGTTCTTCGCCGAGAATCGGCCGCTCCGCGACCTGCCCGCCGGATTGCCCAATGGCGGTGGCATCGGGAGCGTCCGCATCGCGAACGCCGGGACCGGCTTCACGCCGAACGCCTCCGGCACGCTCACGTTCAGCGGCGGCGGTGGGGGTGGCGCGAGCGGCATCTTCTTTACCAACGCCGCCGGCCAGATCGCCGCGGTGGCGCTCACGCGCGCCGGCTCGGGCTACAGCGGGCCGCTCACCGTGGGCTTCACCGGCATCGCGACGGTGGGCACGGCCACGGTCGAGGCCCACTTCGCCCCGCAGGCGCCCTCGTGGGCCGGCGGGCCGCAGGCCCAGTCGGTCGGCCAGATGGTGTTTGCGTGCGACGGCGTGTTCACCGACGGAGGAGCCCAGCAGCTGGCCGGCCAGATCAGAGCCCCGGCCAACCCCGGGACGCTCGAAGATATCGAGAACACGATCGTCTCGGCCTTCAATCGTGGTGTGGCGAACCTGGTGCCGGTCGACCAGCCCGTCTCCGGCGGTTGGAAGACCGTGACGAACTTCTATCCCGAGGCCGATACGACCGGGTCGAACTGGTCGAATCCCTACGCGGGATTCCTCCACAAGCCGGCGATCAGCCTGCCCAAGGTCGGTTCCAACGTCGGACTCGCCTACGCCTTCGCCTATGACGACCAGGGAGGGTTCGACCCGACGCTCGCGAATCCGCTGGTAAACAGCGTGTCACTCGCGCTCAATCCCTGGACGACCTCCGACAAACGGGGCACGGCCGCCCCGCTCGCTTTCACCACGCAGCCCACCTGGAGCGTGACCACCCAATTGCTCTCCTTCCAACTCCAGGGCCTGCCCAGCGGAACGTTCCCGGCGAACAGCTATTCGAGCCAACTCGTGCAGGTCTCGCAGACGGGGCCCGTACTGTCGGCGCCGTGGACGAACGTGGGCGCGCCGGCGGGCACGACGGTCGATGCCCGGGGGAACGTTCGCGCGTCGATCACGAAGCAATACCAGCTCACGCCCGGCATCACCTACGTGGTCGTCGTCTCCTCGAACGAGAAGGGACTCGCCCTCGGCGGTCAGTACGCGGTCTCCCGGCCCTTCACCGTCCCGCCGGCCTCCAGCGCGGCGCGGCTGGGTGACCGTGGGTTCATGGCGGCGGCCTTCGCGCTTGAGAGTTCCGACACGTGGCGGCGGATGCCCGGCATACTGCCGATGGCCGCGGTGAAGGCTCACTCCGCGAGCGTGCGGGGCGGCTTCGGGGCGTCGTCGGGCAGCGTGGGCACCGTCCAGATCGTGTATAGGCCCACGGCCACGAGGCCGAGCACCACGTAGCGGAGCCACCAGGGCAGCGAGCTGTAGAAGAGGCTGATCGCCACGACGGCCACGACCATGATGATCGCGCGGTGCTTCAGTCCACGGCGGATGCCGCGGTAATGGTGCCAGTCGTCGAGCGTGGGCCCGAACCACTGCGAGCGATGCAGCCAGGCGTGGATCCGGGGCGAGCCGCGGTAGAAGCACCAGCTCGCCAGGAGCAGGAACGGCGTCGTCGGCAGGAGCGGCAGCACGGCGCCGATCATCGCCAGCCCCAGGCACGTCCAGCCCCCCGCCACGTAGAGGAAGCTGCGGAGCGGGTCGGTGACGGGGCGGAGATCCATGAACCGGGGCGTCCGGAGTTCTGCCAGGGGGCTGAGGGGATTCTATCACGCCGGTTTTTTCCGTATGCTCGGCCCGCCGACGCCGAACGCGGCCCCCGCCCCTCCCGCCTTTTGGAGACCCTGCGATGCCTCTCGTGCCCATGCGGATCCTGCTCGACCACGCCGCCGAACACGGCTACGGCCTCGCCGCCTTCAACGTCAACAACATGGAGCAGATTCAGTCGATCATGGAGGCTGCCAAGGAGACCGACTCCCCCGTGATCGTGCAGGCCTCCCGCGGCGCCCGCAGCTACTCGCAGGACAACTACCTCCGCCACCTGATGCTCGCCGCCGCCGAGCTTTATCCGACGATCCCGATCGCGATGCACCAGGACCACGGCAACTCGCCGGCCACCTGCCAGAGCGCGATCGACCACGGCTTCACGAGCGTGATGATGGACGGCTCGCTCAAGGAAGACGGCAAGTCGCCAGCTGACTTCGACTACAACGTGAAGGTCACGGCCGAGGTCGTGAAGCTCGCCCACCGGCAGGGCGTGTCGGTCGAGGGCGAACTCGGCTGCCTGGGGTCGCTCGAGAGCGGCGAGGGAGAGGCCGAGGACGGCCACGGCGCCACCGGCAAGCTCTCCCACGACCAGCTCCTCACCGACCCCGACGAGGCTGCCCGGTTCGTGGCGGCCACCGGCGTCGATGCGCTCGCCGTCGCGATCGGCACGAGCCACGGCGCTTACAAGTTCACCCGCAAGCCCGACGGCGACGTGCTGGCCATGAAGCGGATCGAGGAGATCCACGCCAAGCTCCCCAACTGCCACCTCGTGATGCACGGCTCGTCGAGCGTGCCGCAGGAGCTGCAGGACATCATCAACAAGTACGGCGGCAAGATGCCCCAGACCTGGGGCGTGCCCGTCGAAGAGATCCAGAAGGGCATCAAGCACGGCGTCCGCAAGATCAACGTCGACACCGACTGCCGCATGGCGATCACCGGCGCGATCCGCAAGGTGCTGGCCGAGACGCCCGAGAAGTTCGACCCGCGCGACTACCTCAAGCCCTCCCGTGAGGCGATGAAGAAAGTCTGCGCCGAGCGCATGGTGCAGTTCGGCCAGGCCGGCAACGCCGGCAAGGTGAAGTGCATCACCCTCGCCGACATGGCGGCGAAATACGCGAAGTCCTGAGGCGTTCACTCGCCCAACCCGGC
>CAZXIG010000134.1:0-8088 GCA_964640405.1 uncultured Candidatus Kuenenia sp. | reverse complement strand
TCTAGCCGCTGCGGAAGGTCGTCTCGACGCGTTGCCGCTCGCGGTCGATCTGCTCGCCGGTGGCGCCGAGCCGTTCGAGAATCCGCATCGTAAAGGCGAGGGCGACCTCGCCTTCGGCTGCGAAGATGTCCTCGGCGCCGGCCCGCTGGAGCTTCGGCAGCTCCCTCACGTATTGCGTGCGGGCGAGCACGTGGATGGCCGGATTGATCTCCTTGGCCCGACGGATGATCTCCTCGTCGAGGCTGCCGGCACCGGAGGAGAGAATGAGGTGGGCCGCCCGGGCCGCTCCCGCCTCGAGAAGCACCTCGGGGCGGCTCGCGTCGCCGTAGATCGCCCGCACGTCGAAGGCCCGGAGCCGCCGCACGGTGTCGAGGTTCAGCTCGATCACCGTCGGCTCGATCTCGTTGTCGAGCAGTAGTTGCGTGACCGTCTGGCCGACCGGCCCGTAGCCGACCACGATCGCCCGCTGTCTCGGGTCGTGCTCGTCGGTCGGCTCCTCGTCCGTCGCGAGATCCGTGGCCGGCCCCAGCCGGTTCAGCCACCGTTCCCAGGAATCGATCGAGCGATAGAGCAGGGGATTGAGCGTGATCGAGACGATCGCCGTCGCCACGAGCGTGTTGATCGCGTCGTCGGGCATCACGCCGAGCTGGCCGCCGAGCGAGGCGAGGATAAACGAGAACTCGCCGATCTGGGCGAGCGCCACGGCCACCGGCAGGGCAACCCGCCGCGGATAGCCGAGGCCGAACATGATGGCCAGGGCGGCGAGTGGTTTCGCGACGAGCACGATCGCCAGCGCCGCGGCGATCGCCCACGGCGACCGCACGAGCGACAGGGGGTCGAAGAGCATGCCCACCGACACGAAGAAGAGCACGGCGAACGCGTCGCGCATCGGCAGGGCGTCGGACGCGGCCCGGAGGCTGAACTCGCTGCGGCCCACGACCATGCCGGCGAGGAAGGCGCCCAAAGCCATCGACACGCCGAACAGTTTCGCCGAGCCGACCGCGATGCCGAGCGCGATCACGAGCACGGCGAGCGTGAACAGCTCCCGCGACCGCGTGGCGGCGATCCGTTCCATCACCCAGGGGATGACGCGGCCCCCGACCACGATCGTCATCGCCACGAGGGCCGCCATCTTCACGGCGGCGAGGCCGAGCGCCCACGCGAGGCCGTTGAGTTCCAGCTGGGGCTGGCCGACGACCGCCGGTAGGACGACGAGCGCGATCACGGTGAGCAGGTCTTCCACGACGAGCCAGCCCACGGCGATGTGCCCGGCCCGGGTGTGGAGGTCGCGGTTGTCGGAGAGCACGCGGATCAGCACGACTGTGCTGGCCACCGAGATTGCACCGCCGAAGATTAGCGCCGTGGCCCATTCCCAGCCGAGCATCCTCCCGGCGAGGGCACCGAGCACCGTGGCCACGGCACTCTGCACGAGGGCGCCCGGGATCGCGACGTGTCGCACGGCGAGCAGCTCGCGAAAGTGGAAGTGCAGACCGACCCCGAACATGAGCAGGATCACGCCGATCTCCGCGAGCTGCTCGGCGATGCCCCGGTCGGCCTGGAAGCCGGGCGTGGCCGGCCCGACCGCGACGCCGGCGAGCAGGTAGCCCACGATCGGCGACAGCCGCAGCTGCTGCGTGATGAAGCCCAGCACCAGGGCGGCCGTGAGACCCCCGGTGAGCGTCAGGATGAGGTCGATGTCGTGCATGGGCGCGGCCCGGCCTCACTCCCAGGCCGACGTCGGCACGCAGCTGCAGAACAGGTTGCGATCGCCGTGGACGTTGTCCACCCGGCCCACGGGAGACCAATACTTCCGGAACTCGAGCTGCTTCACCGGGAAGGCGGCGACCTCCCGGGGATAGGGCCGATCCCAGCCCGTCGCCGCCACGCAGGCGGCCGTGTGGGGCGCATGCTTGAGCGGGTTGTCATCCTTGGGCCAGTGCCCCTCCTCGACCAGCCGGATCTCTTCACGGATCGCGATCATCGCCTCGATGAACCGGTCGAGCTCGGCGAGCGTCTCGCTCTCGGTCGGCTCCACCATCAGCGTACCCGGCACGGGAAAGCTCAGCGTCGGGGCGTGGAACCCGTAGTCGATCAGTCGCTTGGCGACGTCCTCGGCCGTGATGCCGCTCGAATCCTTGAGGGGCCGCAGATCGAGGATGCACTCGTGGGCTACGCGGCCGTTGCTCCCCGCGTAGAGCGTGGGGAAGTGGTCGCGGAGCCGGGCGCTCACGTAATTGGCCGTGAGGATCGCCGTTTCCGTGGCCTGCCGCAGGCCGTCGGCGCCCATCATCCGGCAGTACATCCAGCTGATCGGTAGCACGGCCGCGTTGCCGAGCGGCGCCGCCGAGACGGCACCCACGGCGCCCGTGGGCAGACCTCCCGTGGCATGGCCGGGCAGATAGGGCACCAGGTCTTCGACGACGCAGACGGGGCCGACGCCTGGCCCGCCGCCGCCGTGCGGAATGCAGAAGGTCTTGTGGAGATTGAGGTGGCTCACGTCGCCGCCGAACTCGCCGGGCGCGGCCACGCCGACGAGCGCATTCATGTTGGCGCCGTCCACGTACACGCGACCGCCGTGGCGATGCACGATCTCGCAGAGCTGCTTCACCTCCGTCTCGAACACGCCGTGCGTGCTCGGATAGGTGATCATCACGGCCGAGAGCCGGTCTGAATACTGCTCGCACTTCGCCTCGAGCTCGGCGAGATCGACGTTGCCCTGCGGATCGCAGCCCGTGACCACGACCTCCATGCCCGCCATCTGGGCGCTCGCGGGATTGGTGCCGTGCGCCGACGACGGGATGAGACAGATGTTGCGGTGCCCCTGGCCTCTGGCCCGCTGCCAGGCCTGGATCACGAGCAGGCCCGCATATTCACCCTGGCTGCCCGCATTGGGCTGGAGGCTGATGCCGGCGTAGCCGGTGGCTTCGCAGAGCCATTCGCGGAGCTGCCGGTCGAGGATGCGGTAGCCCTCCAGTTGGTCGGCGGGGGCGAACGGATGGACGTGGGCGAATTCGGGCCACGTGATCGGAATCATCTCGCTCGTGGCGTTGAGCTTCATCGTGCAGCTGCCGAGCGGGATCATGCTGCGGTCGAGCGCGAGATCCTTGTCGGACAGCGAACGGATGTAACGCAGCATCCCGGTCTCGGAGTGATGCGTGTTGAACACCGGATGGGCGAGGAACCCGCTCGTCCGCCGCAGCGAGACCGGGATGAGCGGCTCGATGCCGTTTTCGTAGGACTCCAGTTCGGGCAGCCGCGCACCGGCCGGTGCGAACACCTCCCAGAGCTTCACGAGATCGCCGCGGGTGGTCGTCTCGTCGAGGGCGATCGAGAGCGTGCGGTCGTCGAGGGTGCGGAAGTTCATTCCGGCTTCGCGGGCGCGGGCCGCGAACGCCGGAGTCCGCTCGCCCGTGTCGAGCGCGAGCGTGTCGAAGGCATTGGAATGCTTCACCGTCACCCCGAGCTGCCGCAGGCCGGCGGCGAGGATCGACGTGAAGGCCGCCACGCGTCGGGCGATGCGGGTGAGCCCTTCGGGCCCGTGATACACCGCATACATGCTGGCGACGACCGCCGGCAGCACCTGCGCGGTGCAGATGTTCGACGTGGCCTTCTCGCGGCGGATGTGCTGCTCGCGGGTCTGGAGGGCGAGCCGGTAGGCGGGCCGGCCGTGGGAGTCGATGCTCACGCCCACGAGCCGCCCCGGCAGCGATCGCTTGAAGGCGTCGCGACAGGCGAAATAGGCGGCGTGCGGGCCGCCGCAGCCCATCGGCATCCCGAACCGCTGCGTGCTGCCGACGACGATGTCGGCATCCCATTCGCCCGGGGGCACGAGGAGCGTGAGGGCGAGCAGATCGGCCGCCACGCAGAGGAGGCCCTGCTTGGCGTGAACCTTCGCGGCGAGCCCGCGCCAATCGGCAATCTCGCCATCGGTGGTCGGATACTGCACGAGCACGCCGAAACAATCGACCTGCTCGACGAGATCGGCGACGTCGCCGATCCGAACCTCGATGCCCAGCGGCCGGGCCCGCGTGGCGAGCACCTCGAGCGTCTGCGGGTGGCAGCGGCGGTCGGCGAGGAACACGTTGCCGGCGACAGTGGACGAACGGCGGGCGAGCGTCATCGCCTCGGCGGCCGCGGTCGCCTCGTCGAGCAACGAGGCGTTGGCGATCGGCATACCCGTGAGATCGCAGATCATCGTCTGGAAGTTGACGAGCGCCTCCATGCGGCCCTGGCTGATCTCGGCCTGGTAGGGGGTGTAGGCCGTGTACCAGGCGGGGTTCTCCAGGATGTTGCGGAGAATGACGCCCGGCGTATGCGTGCCGTGATAGCCCTGGCCGATGAAGCTCTTGAGGACCGCGTTTCGCGAGGCGACCGCGCGGAGTTCCGCGAGCGCCGCAGCCTCGGTGACGGCCTGCGGCAGCTGCATGCCGCCGCGGCGGGCGATGCTCGCCGGCACGATGCCCGCGACGAGCGACTCGAGGGATGACTCGCCGACGGCATCGAGCATCGACCGCTCGTCGGCGGCCGAGAGGCCGATGTGGCGGCCACGGAATTCGGCCGCGTCTTCGAGCTGGGAGAGCGGCAGGAGCGGAGCAGACTCGGAGGCGATCGGCGGGCGGCGAGCGGAGGCGGCTGGGGCGGTGAGGACGTTCGACATGACAGGGCTCCACGGCGTGCGGGCGAGGCGCGAGGCCGCCCGCGGAACCCTGTTGTCCTGGAACCTGAGAGATTCGCCGCGGGCGTCGGCCCGGGGGTTGCCCCTTCGGTGGACGTGCCCCGCCGATGCCGGCGGGATGCGTCACTCTCCAACAGTGTGTGTCGTCAGTACTTTTGCCTGAGCGTTCAGCCTTCGGCGGTCTTGCGACTCTCTCCTGACCCTTGAAGTCTAGCTGTCGGAGTGGAAACTGCCCAGCACCCCGCGGCTCAGAAGTAGCCTTCCCGCTTCTTTTTCTCCATCGAGCCCGCCTCGTCCTTGTCGATCAGGCGGCCCTGCCGCTCGCTCGTGGTCGTCAACAGCATCTCGGCGATGACCTCCGGCACGGTTTCGGCGGAGGACTCGTGGGCCGCCGTGAGCGGGTAGTCGCCCATCGTGCGAAACCGCACCCGCTTCATCTGCGGCACCTCGCCGGGCAGCAGCCGGAAGCGGTCGTCGTCGACCATGATCAGCTGACCCTCGCGAACCACCACCGGCCGCTCGGCGGCGAAGTAGAGGGGCACGAGCGGAATCCGCTCGCGGTGGATGTATTGCCAGACGTCGAGCTCGGTCCAGTTGGAGAGCGGGAAGACGCGGATGTTTTCGCCGCGGTTGATCCGCGTGTTGTAGAGATCCCACAGCTCGGGCCGCTGGGCCTTCGGGTTCCACTGGTGATTGGCGTCGCGGAAGGAGAACATCCGCTCCTTGGCCCGCGACTTCTCCTCGTCGCGTCGCCCGCCGCCGAGGGCCGCGTCGAACCGGTAGGTGTCGAGGGCGTCGATGAGGGCGTGCGTGTTCATCGTCGGCGTGTAGACGGAACTGGGGTAATCGAACGGGTTCATGCCGGCGGCGATCGCCTTCTCGTTCACGTGGACGATCAGCTTGAATCCGTGCTCCGCGCAGTAGCGATCGCGAAACTCGATCATCGCGCGGAAGTTCCAGGTGGTGTCGATATGCAGGAGCGGGAAGGGCACGGGCCCGGGCGCGAAGGCCTTGCGGGCGACGTGCAGCATGCACATCGAGTCCTTGCCGATCGAATAGAGGAGCACCGGATTTTCGAAGGCGGCCGCCACCTCACGGATGACATGGATGGCCTCGGCCTCCAAGGCGTCGAGATTCCGCAGCGAGTACGACACGAGTTCCTCCTTCGTTAGGTAAACAGTCGGCGCTTCGCCTGGTCGGCGATGAGTCGCACCGCAGGATGCGTGATCCGTCGTTCGACGGAAATGCCGTAGAACCGCTCGCGAACGCGGTCGAGTTCGCCGACCCAGGCCACCTTGTAGCGGCGGCAGATCTCCCGGCGGACGACGGTCGGCGCGGCGAACAGGCCCAGGCCGTGCTCGCCGAGCGTCTGCAGCATGGCCATGTCCTCCACCTCGCCGACGATCACCGGCTCGATCTGGTGCACGTCGAACCACTGGTCGAGCGACTGGCGGACGGCCGTGTTGGTCGTCTGCAGCAGCATGGGGGCTCCGTGGAGCGAGCGGGGAAAGTTCCGGCGGGCGGAGCGGGCGAGCGGTGCCGCGCCGAAGATGGAGACGGTCGTCTCCCCGAGCAGATGGCTGAACGCCCGCACCTTGAGCGAAGGCATCATCGGTGCGTCGGCGACGACGAGGTCGAGCGCATGCACCGCCAGTTCCCCGAGCAGCCGCTCGGTCTTGTCGATCCGCACGTGCAGCCTGAAGGCCGGCTGCATGGCGAGGGCGGGCTCGAGCAGCCGGTAGGTCGTGAGCTTCGGCAGCGCGTCGGAGACGCCCACGCGAAACCGCCGCGGCGAGTGCTGTGGCTCCCCCTTGACCGTCTGGAGCAGTTCACGGCCGAGCGAGAAGATCTCGTCGGCGTAGCGAAACACCTTCTCCCCCTCGGGCGAGAGTCGGAGGTGCCGCCCCTGCCGCTCGAAGAGCTTCTGGCCGAGCGACCGCTCGAGCGACCGCAGCTGGGCGCTCACCGTCGGCTGGGCCACGTGGAGCGTCGCCGCCGCCTTGGAGACGCTGTGCTCCCGCGCGACGGTCCAGAAGTAGAGCAGGTGGTGATAGTTCAGCCATTCCATGCGACGGCGCGTCCGGCTGGCCGGTCGTGGCCTGACTCATGCGAGGTCGACAGGCTCGACGCGGCCGGATTCCAGGTCGAAGATACCGCCGGCGACGACGACCTTCCCAGAGGAAACGAGCGACGAGATGACCGTCGAGGCCTCCACCAGCGTTTGGGCCTGGATTTTCACGTTCTCCCGCACTGCCGCGAACGCCGTCATGCACGCCAGTCAGGGGGCGGGGGCAGGGATATCGAAAATATCTATGGAAAGAGGGTCGTTATCTATTTGTGGCAGAACGGGAGCGTGCCGAAATTTTTCGAACGCGGGAGGCCTTGGAGCCTCTGCCCTGCGGCCCCGGAGAAGAGCCCTCGATGGATCTCGACACGATACTGGCGAACGTCCTGAGCCCTGCGGCGCTGTTCTTTTTTCTGGGGTTCGTGTCGGTGCTCCTCCGCTCGGATCTCGAACTGCCCTATCCGTTGCCGAAATTCTTCTCGACCTACCTGCTGATCTCGATCGGCTACACGGGGGGCGAAAAGCTCGCCATGGCCGGACTGACCACCGAGGTGGCGACGGTCATCCTGGCGGGCATGGCGATGGCCCTGTTCGTGCCCTTCTACACGTTTTTCTTCCTGCGCAGGATCCTCAGCGTCTACGACGCCGCGGCGATGGCCGCGACGTATGGGTCGATCAGCATCGTGACCTTCGTCGTGGGCACGGAGTTCCTGAATCGTGCCCAGGTGAGTTTTGGCGGCCACATGGTAGCGATCATGTCGATGATGGAGTCGCCGGCGGTGATCATGGGCATCATGCTGGTGCGGATTTTCGCCCCGCGGAAGGGGGCGGAATCGCAGCAGGGGCGTCCCGGACTCAAGGCCATCCTGCACGAGTCGTTCTGCAACGGCACCGTGCTGCTGCTGATCGGAAGCCTGGTCATCGGTGTGATCACCGGCCGCACGGCGGGCGAAGGCCTCAAGCCCTTCATGACCGGTCTGTTCAAGGGGATCGTGCTCCTCTTCCTGCTCGACGTAGGGATGCTGGCGGCCAAGAAGGCGGGCAAGCTCGTCGAGGTCGGGCCGGCGCTCGTCGCCTTCGGGATCATCGCGCCGCTCGTGAACGCGGCCCTGGGCATCGGCCTGGCCTGCGCCCTCGGCATCGGGAAGGGGGATGCGCTCCTGTTCACGCTCCTGTGCGCCAGTTCGTCCTACATCGTGGTGCCCGCCGCCATGCGGCAGGCGGTGCCCGAGGCGAATCCCGGGCTGTTCGAACTGCTGTCGCTCAGCGTGACGTTTCCGTTCAACATCAGCGTCGGGATCCCGCTCTACTACGGCGTGATCAATCGACTCTGGGGGTAGCTCTGGGG
>CAZXIG010000133.1:3604-8127 GCA_964640405.1 uncultured Candidatus Kuenenia sp. | reverse complement strand
TCGAAGGGCACCTCCACCCGCTTGGCCGCCTTCGCCGCCTTGCCCACCCGCTGGATGATCTGCGTGAACACCTCGTCGGAGGGTGCCTGCTCCACCGTGAGCGGCCACTTCGAGTATTCGGGGTCGGTCCACGTGTAGACGCCGTCCTTGAGCACGACGGTCGTGGCATGCTGCTCGAGGTCCGAGAGGGCGAAGCCGGCGGGCATCTGCTGCTTGGTGTCCACCGAAACGATCACGTAGACGCCGCACCGCGGCCCCGAGGCGGCGATGCTCGCCAGCCGGCGGGCGCTCGTCTCGGTGAAGTTGGCCGGGAAGTTGGCCGCCACGACGAACCGGTAGGGCTCGGGCACCTCGGCATCGGCGTTGTAGGCCCCGATCGACTCATATTCGTTGCGGAGATACTTCTGGATCACCACCTCCATTTGCTCGGTGATGTCGGCCAGCTTCTCCTCGATGAGCTGTGGCTCCGTCCAGATGCGGCTCGTGACGAGCAGCTCGTCGTGGTCGGCGAGATGCATGAAGCCCGCGAACTGCTTGCCGAGGCCGAGCGGGTCGATGATCGTGAACCGGCTCTGCCCCGCGGGGATGCCCGTGGCGATCCGCAGCATCAGGGCCTGCATGAACTCCGACGAGATCTCCTTCTGCTCGACCGTCGTCTTGATGAGGAGCGAGGCGTTGACGGGGTAGGGCACGATCGCCGGCTGCGTCCAGGCGGCCGGGCCAAAGGCATTGAGTTCCGCGACCGGCGAGATGCCTCCGGGCAGCTTGTCGAGCCCGAGCGAGATGGTTCCGAAGCGGAGCCCCGGCGGCGGCTCCGCCGGCAGCGGCACGTCGTCGCGGGCGAGATCGTCCCACGACGGGAACGCCGCCGCATCGATCCGGTCGGCCTCGGCGTAGACCGCCGTCGTCTCCTCGCGGACCCGCCGCCAGTCGGCCGTCATCGCGGCCCAGCGGTCGGAACGCTTCGCATCGGCCGCGGCGAGCCGGGCGTCACGGGCGGTTTCGATCTCGGCGACGGCGGCGGCGGACTGCGAATCGAGCTCGGCGAGCCGCGGCGGATACTTCTGCTCCGCAGCGTCGCGGGCGGCCGCCACCTTCTGCTTCAGCGACTCGGTGGCCGTGGTGTATTTGGTCTGCAGATCGGCGAGGGCCTTGTCGCGCTTGGCCGTGAAACCCGCGAGCCGGTCGGTCAGCTGCTGGGCGCGGCGGGCGGTGTCTTCCTCGAACTTCGCATCGAGTTGGGCGAGCTGTTCGTCGCGTCGCTTGGCGATGAACTCCTTCGCGACACCCTCGCTGGCCTTCGCCCGGGCGGCAGTGACGTCGAACTCCCCGCGGAGCGCGGCGAGCTGTTCGCGAACCTGCCGGCGCATCTTGCCGACGAACCAGAGCCCGCCACCGATGCCCGCCCCGGCGAGCACCGCCGCGACGCCGCCGGCGATCCCGAGCTTGAGCCCGAGCGACTCTTCGAGATCGCCCGGCACCAGGAAGAACACACCTGCCGCCGCGGCGAGTCCGAGGAGTACCGGCAGAATCGTGGCCGCCGCCGTGGGGCCGCCGCCGAAGGCCCGCTTGGCGGCGGGCAGCCCGAGAATCTCCTGGGCCTTCGACACGGACGCCGCCCGCAGGCTCTCGAGCGCCGCGAGCACGTCGGCGCCCGCGGGCTGGGATTCGTCGGCCGGGCCAGAGGCGGCCTCGGCGGGGGGCACGCCGCGGGAGGCGAGGAACTCGGCGGTGCGGGTCTCGCACTCCGCCAGTTGCGATGCGACGCGGGCGATGTCCTTCTCGGCCTTGGCGAACAGCCGGGCCGGATCCTTCCGTTTCTCCTTGAAGACCTCCCGCGCGGAGCCCGTTTCGAACTGGTCGTCCTCGCGGGCCTGGTGGGCCTCTTTCTCGGCCGTCTTGGTGAGCGACGCGGTGAGCGCCTGCCGCTGGTCGTCGAGCTTCTTTTGCTCGCTCGCGGCGAGCGCCTTCGTCTTCTGCAGGACGGACGCATATTCCTGCTTCGTGGCCTCGATGGCCGCCGCGAACTTCTTGCGGGTCGCGGCCAGGGCGGCGTCGGCTTCCGATCGCGTGCGGCCGGTTTCCTGCTCGTGCTCCGCCGCGATCTCCTTCTCCAGCCGCGATCGCGTCGCGGCGGCCTCGCGGAGAATCTGGATCTGGCTGCGGAGAAGATCGCGGTCGTAGGCGTTCGTCACGGTGGAAGCATCCTCGGTGGGTCGCTGGGGCAGGGGCTGCGGCCGGTCAGAAACCGTCGGTATCGCTCACGTCGCGGGCGGCGCGGGCGAGCACCTCGGCCAGGCGGCCGATCCCCTCGAGCGTCTCCTTCACGGCGGGCATGAGGGGCTCGATGTGGTCCTTGTGGTAGGCCTTGCTCGTCGAGTCGTTCCAGGTGTCGCGGGCCGACTCGAACTTGAGATTGAGCTGCTTGAGGGCGAGCGCCAGCTTGGAGGCGCCGCCGGAGAGGTCGCCCACCTTCATGACGCCGTCTCCCCGCGGGCGGCCGCGGGCGCCTGGGGCGGCGCCGCCTCGGCGTCGGTCTGCCTGGTGACGGACGCCGTGCCCGCGGCGCCATCGCTCGAGCCCCGGTCGGCGGGCGACGCCATCTCGCGGTAGGCCTCGAGCGCCTTGAGCATCCGCTCCAGCTGGGCCGCGGCCTTCGGGCAGTCGACGTCGATCACCTCGCGGAACCGCACGAGCCGCACGCACGTCTCGCGGAACTGCTGCGTGACGACGGGCGTCCAGCGTCGGACGGCCTCGGCCTTTTTCTCGGCGTGTTCGAGCATCGCCTTGGCCTTGTCGAGCGCCTTCTTCTCCTCGATGCAGGAGGGCTGGTTGTCGCCCACCTTCTTGAACGTGCGGCAGTGCTCGAGATCCTTCTTGGCCTTGTTGACGAGATCGCTACGACGGCGAATCTCCCCCTTCCAGAAGGCGGCCATATCGACCGTGATCCAGTCGACCGCCCGCTGCCCTTGGATCTCCACCTCGCTCAAGGCCTGGTTGCTCTCGTGGGCGAACTGGGCGAGGGCCGCCTTGAGAAAGGCGAGCGTATCGAGTGATTTGACGTCTGCCTGTGTGGACATCGATCTGCGTCCGAAAAGCCGTGGAGGCCGGGAGGGAGGATGACTACCGCTGTTGCTGGTATTCCTCGACCCGCTCCGCCTTGCGGATCAGGTAGGGAACGTAGTCGCCCGTCGCCTCGACGAACCGGCCGAAGGTGTTGAGCTGCTGCTCGAACTCCTCGGCGAACTTCTGGTGCTCGGCGTCGCGCCACGAGGAGCCGAGGGCGGCCAGTTGCCGCTGCACCATCTGCATCTGTGCCATGACCTCGGTGCTGAAGTGCCGCAGCCGGCCGGCGAAGCGGCGGAGTTCCTGCGGATCGACGATTGCCTGGCCCATGATGGATTCCCCTCGAAAGGCTGCGAAATTCCACTCGCATTCTAGCGTCAACGCGGGGGTTCCGGATAGCGGCGGGCTGCTACACTCGGGCTTCGCGGCCGGGCGCCGTGCGGCCGCATGAGCCGCCCGCCCTGACCGCGGTCGAAGGAGTTCCGCCCGTGACCCAGCCAGCCACCCGCCCCGGCGCCCCCACCCACGCCCCTGGCAGCCCGCCGGGCCAGCCCGGCCGCCCGCACCACGGGACCGACGCGGCGGCGAACGTGACCACGTCGATCGAGCCGACCACCGGCTGGCACGTGTCGCACATCTTCTACGCCTTCGACCGGGCCCGGCTCGCCGGGATGTCGCACGCCGCCCGCGTGGAGGGCTGCCACCAGTTTCAGGCGGCGCTCGATCCCGCCGGCCCGCACGCCCCCACCCGGCTCCAGTCGTGGCTCGTGCCCGGCCACAAGGCCGACTTCGGGATCATGGTGATGGATCCCTCGCCGCTCGCCGTGGACGCCGTGCACCAGCGGCTGCTCGCCGGGCCGCTCGGCGCCGCGCTCACGCCCACCTACTCGTTCGTGAGCCTCACGGAGGTGAGCGAATACGTGCCCACGGTCGAGCAGTACGGCCAGCGGCTCATCGAGGAAGGGGAGGTGCCCGACAGCCCATCGTACAAGGCGAAGGTGCAGGGCTACGCCTCCCGGGAGGACATGATGCGGAAGGCGCGGCTCGAGCCCGAGCTGCCGCCGTGGCCCAACGCCTGTTTCTATCCGATGAACAAGAAGCGGAAGGTGGGGGAGAACTGGTTCACGCTGCCGTTCGCCGAGCGGAGCCGGCTGATGGCCGAGCACGGCCGGACGGGCATGTCGTTCGGCGGCCGCGTGACGCAGCTGATCACCGTGAGCGTGGGGCTCGACGACTGGGAGTGGGGCGTGACGCTCTGGGCGCGGCGGCCCGAGTTTCTCAAGGAGATCGTCTACACGATGCGGTTCGACGAGGCGAGCGCCCGCTACGCGGAGTTCGGCCCGTTCTATACCGGCTTCGTGGCGACGCCCGCGCAGATCCTCGACCACTGCCGCGTCGCCATTCAGTGAACGCCCCGAGGCGGCGCGGAATGTCCCCCGGCTCGCGCCTGGGGGCTT
>CAZXIG010000133.1:0-3504 GCA_964640405.1 uncultured Candidatus Kuenenia sp. | reverse complement strand
CATGAAGGCCGCGCGTGCGACGCGGGGTGATCACTTCTTCGCCGACAGGATCATCTCGACCTCGGTGCCGCGGGGCGGCACGCGGCCTTCGAAGACCTCGAACAGCAGCGCCTCGTTCGACTGCGAACTCTCGATCGTGAGGTCGAGCGTGGCCGTCGGGAAGTTCGACACGCAGACGAGGTCGCCGCCGTCGGCCTGGTAATACTCCTGGCCGTCCTGCGGATCCTTCCAGAACGTGCTGCCCGCGAACACCCAGTCGGCGTCGAGCGGCTTGCCAGTCTGGGCGTTGCGGATCCACTCCTGGGCGCGGCTCTCCTGCGGCTTGCCGTCCTCATCCTTCCACCGCATCCGGATCGCGACGGCCGGCCCGCGGGCGGCGACGTAGTCGGGATCGAACGACACGGGACTGCCGGGGTCGAGGCCGATCGCGAGCAGGGCGGCGTGGATCAGCCTGGCCGACGACCGCGTGGCCACGATCGCCTCGTGCTCCTTCGTCTTCTCGGGGCAGGCGAAGACCTCGATCGGGCCGTCGGCCATCGCGATCCGGCCCGCGACGACGACCTCTTTCTTCACCGGATCGACCCAGACCTGCTCCGTCGGCGAGAGCCGCTTGAGTTCCGGGTGGCGGTCGGGCTCGGCTGCCGCGGTGTCGGCAGGCTCGGCCAGGGCGGCCTGCCAGCCGAGCGCGAAAACCAGCATCAAAAGCGGTGCCGCGAGACGCATGCGATCTCTCCGGAGAAGGGGGCGGGTGGGGCGTGGAGGCCGGCCCGCTGCTCCGGTACGATACCGCCGCGGCAGCCCCCGAGGAAAACGGGCCCGGGCGGCCCGGCGACAGCGACCCCGGCGGCCCGATGGAGCGGCAATGGTTTCCACGCGCGACAAGCAGGCGAAGCGGACGAAACAGAAACGGTCGAAGCGGAGCGGCCGCCAGGCAGACGAGCCCCGCTCGCCGTCCGAATCGGATCGGCCGGTGGCGGCCCGGGGCGACGCCGCGCGGGAGGCGGGATCGCGGCGGGCGAAGCAGTCGGCGCAGCCGCAGGTGGTGAAGTCGCGGGTCGCCTCGGCCCGGATCCGGGCGCTGGCCGATGCGAGCGGGTCGCTCGACGTTCGCCGTCGGCTCCGCACGCTCGCCCGGCAGGTCGCCCGCGGCGCGGGCAACGTGCAGCGGATGACGCTCACCGAAAACGCCGTAGCCGCCTGCCTCGACGAGGCCTCCGTCGGCGCCGCATCGGAGCAATGGCTGCTGTGCGAGGCGGCGACCTGGGCCGTGGCCTGGATGGCGCGGACGCGGCGGGCCGGCGGCTCCGCCGGCGGACTGCTGGAGCGGCTCGTGCGGGCGGCCCGTGGAGCCGCGACCGTGCTCGATTCCCGTGACACGCGGCCCGCCCGGTTCGTGATCGCGTTGGCCCGACTGTTCGGCGACATCGAAGCCTGCCGCTGCCTTGAGCCTTCGGCGGCCGGTGCCTTGGCCGAGGAGCTCCGGCGACTGGTATCGAAGGCCGGAGCCGTGCGGCTCGGCGGCTCGGCGACGGTGGTGGAGCGGGTGGTGCGGTGGACCGCCTGCCGCGACGTGGCCCTCGCGACCGGTGATCTGCCGTGGGACGACGAGGTGGAGGATCTCTGGGCCGCGAGCGCGTCGTTCGCGGTGCGGCTCCTGGGAGGGCAGGGGCGGCTGTTGTCGGGCGCGGGGCGTCTGCCCGCATGCCTGACCGCGCCGCTCGTGGAAGCGGTCGCCGACGGAGGAAAGCACGCGCTGAAGAAGACGGTGCGGCGGACCGCCCGGGTGCTGGCGGACGCCGGTCGTGGCGATGCCGCCGGGCTGCTCGAACGCGATTTTCACGATTCGGAGTCGGCCGTGGCCGTGATCCGGAGCGGCTGGGGCCGAAAGGCGATCCGGATCCTGCTCGAATACCGCGACGCGGTGCCGCGGCTCGAGATCGCCGTGGACGACCGGCTGCTCGTCGAAGGGGCGTGGGACTGGGAGGTGTCGCTCGCCGGTCGGCCGCTCGAGGTGGAAGGCGGCTGGGTCGTATCGTGCTGGGAATCCGACAGCAAGGCGACGTTCCTCGAGCTGACGGCGCCGCTCGCCGGCGGCCTGCAGTTCGAGCGTCAGGTCGTGATGCTGCCGGCCGATCGCATCGTGCTGCTCTCCGATGCCGTCACGATCCGGCCGCAGCCGGGGGCCGCGGGCCATGTGGCGTCGGCCAACGGCAGCGCCCACGCCGAGCCGATCGACTACGCAGGCGGCATCCGTCTGGCGGCGTCGCTCGAAACCGAGCCGGCGGCGGAGACCCGCGAGCTGATCGTCTACGACACGGCGAAGCGGTTCATGGCGCTGCCGCTCGCGCTTCCCGAATGGCGAGTGGCGGGGCAGGGAAGTCTCTCGGCGGAGGCCGACGGGCGGATCGTGCTCACGCAACGCGGTTACCGCAGGCTTTCGGCGCCGCTCTGGCTCGACCTCGATCCCGCGCGGGTGGGCGGGCCGCTCACCTGGCGACAGCTGACCGTGGCCGACACGCGGCAGAACCTGCCGCCACACCAGGCCGTGGGCTTCCGCGTGCAGGCGGGGCTCGAGCAGTGGCTCGTCTACCGGGCGCTCGACGTGGCCCGCAACCGCACGCTGCTCGGCTGCAACGTGTCGTGCGAGTTTTTGTTCGGCCGCATCAAGAAGTCGGGTGAGGTGGCCCGCACGCTCGAGATCCAGTGACGGTGGTGCATGCCGCCAGCTGACGACCTGCGGGATCGCTGCCGCCGCAACGTGGAAGCCGTCCGCGACCGCGTGGCGGATGCCTGCCGACGGGCGGGGCGTTCGCCCGACGAGGTGACGGTGATCGCCGTCACGAAGTATGCGGGGCCGGAGATCGCGAGACTGCTCTACGAGGCCGGCTGCCACGATCTGGCGGAGAGCCGGCCGCAAAACCTGTGGGCCAAGGCGGAGGCGCTCGGCGACCTCGCGCCCGCGCCGCGCTGGCATTTGGTGGGGCATCTCCAGCGAAACAAGATCCGCCGCACGCTGCCGGTCATGTCGCTCCTGCATTCGCTCGACAGCCTGCGCCTGCTCGACGCGGTCGAGGCGGAGGCCGCGGCGGCGGGAATCACCTGTCGGGCGCTCGTGGAGGTGAATCTCGCCGGCGATCCCGGCCGCACCGGCGTGGGCGAGGCCGAGGCCGAGGCGCTCGTGGCGGCGGGGGCGACGCGGCCGCACGTGGAGATCGTGGGGCTGATGGGCATGGCGAGCGTGCCCGACGGCGATGCGTCGGCGGCGCGGCGGGAGTTCGGCCGGCTCCGCGAGTTGCGGGATCGACTCCGCGCCGGCGTGGCCGGCGGCGAGCGGCTCGCGGAGCTGTCGATGGGGATGAGCGGCGATTTCGCCGAGGCCATCGCCGAAGGAGCCACGCTCGTGCGGATCGGCTCCGCGTTTTTCGAAGGGCTGGCGTGAGGCGCACGCACGGCCATGCCGATGCAGCGCGGATTCACCAAGCCCCCATCCATAGAAGCCCCCAT
>CAZXIG010000132.1:0-8147 GCA_964640405.1 uncultured Candidatus Kuenenia sp. | reverse complement strand
GACGGGTGCCGGATCGACCTCGACCGCCGGATCACGTTCGCCTGAGCAGTGTATGGACTGCAGCCCGAACTGAGCTGCCGCTCTTTTTTTCCGCTCCATTAATTTCGGCCGGAAGCCCGGCGGAGTGCTTCCGCGAAGCGGCGATCAGCGGGTTCGATCCCGAGTGCACTCTTGACGTGATCGCCCAAGGCGAGAGTCACCTCCGTCAGCAGCGGGATCTGGCCGTGGAGGGCGTTGAAGTGCGCTGTCGTCAATGCGAAATCGATTCCATAATCATGGGCCGCGCGGTTCCGCAGGCTCCGGCACGCCTGCCAGGCTTCCATCGACGGGACGATTCCCACCTTCTCGCAAAATGCCAGCACCCGCAGGAACGTGTCGGACCGTTCGCCGCAGAGTTCGCAGAGGTGCCGCATGGTGGTGCTGAGCAGATCCTGGAGTTTGGCGAAACGCTCGTTCAGGGCGGCGAGCGGCTCGAAGAGGCCGAGATCCATTTGCCGCTGTTCGAGCGTGGCGGGCGTGAGCGGCCACTCGATCCGCGCGGCTGTCGCGTCGAGGTGCCACGCGCACCGCTGGCAGGCTTCGACGAGATCGGCGAGGTGCCCGCGGCTGTCGTCGAGCGAGGCAGTCATCGGGTCGCCCCCAGTGAAAGGGCACCGGCTGCCACGAGCCGTTGGAACCGGGTCATGCCCTTGGCGGGGTCGATGAAGGAGACATCGACGGGCAGCAGCAGGTCGCGTTCGAGCCGGTCCTGCAAGGCAGCCTGATCGAGCACCGCCACGGCCCGTCCCGTGCGGATCAGCAGGTCGACGTCGCCCCCGCGCTCGCCGTCGTCGGCACGGGAGCCATACAGCCAAACCTCCGCATCGCCGCCGATCCGCTCGTGGATCGCCCGCATGATCTGCTCGCGCTGTGCGTGGGTGAGTCTCACGTCCGGCCGTCCTGCAAGAGGTGTCGGGAACACCACGATTGTAGCTGGTGGCGTCCCCTTTTTCCGCCCGGCTACACTCGGGGAATGCACACACCCGCGGCTATGCACCGATCCGGCGCGTTGAAATCGTGGCTCATGCGGAGCGCGATCGCGGCGGTCGCGTGGGCGGGGCCCGTCATTGCCGGCCTCGCCGCCAATGCGACGCCTGCCGCCGCGCCCGCCGCGGTTGAGCCGCTGCGGTCGATCGCGGCGATCCTCGCGCTCTCGCCCGCCGAGGTCGACGCAAAGCCCGAGGCCGTCGTTCGCGGCGTCGTCACGTCAACGCATGTTCCGGCCCTCGTGATCCAGGACGGGGAGAGCCCGATCTTCGTCGCCGGATTCGGTCGCGTGGAGGCCGAAGACGGCTCGGCGCCGACGATCGAGCGGGGCATGATCGTCGAGATCGAGGGAACCGTGGTCGCCGCCGGCTATGCCCCTGCGATCAGCGGTCGCCGCACCCGCGTCGTCGGCCGCGGGCCGGTGCCGCCGCCGGTGCCGGCGGATCTGAGCCGGCTGGCCCGGGGCGGCGACGAGGGGCGGTGGGTGACGGTGCAGGGCGTGGTGCATGGGTTCGGCGAGCGCACCGCGGGGCACCGTGATAAGTCGATTCCGATGCTCATGCTCGACGCCGGCGGCTGGCCGTTGAGCATCTCGTGCCTGGCCGCCGATCAGCAGCTCGACTCCGGCCGGCTCGTCGATGCGGAGATTCGTGTCACGGGGCTCGTGTCCGCGCTGCGCAACAGCCGCGGCCAGTTCGTCGCGCCCTCGGTCCTCGTCACCGATCCGGACGATCTCCAGATACTCGCGCCGGCCCCCGCCGACCCGTTCGGCGGCGAGATCTCGCCGCTCGACGAGCTCGGCCGATTTGTCGTGCGGGAGCGCACCGGACACCGCGTCCGCACGGAGGGGACCGTGTCGTACGCCGCCCCCGGGCTCCTCTTCCTGCAGAATCCAAGCGCGGCCGTCCGCATCGACCTCGCCCCGGCCGCGGCGGCCGACGAGCCGCAGTTCATCCCTGGCGATCGCGTGCAGGCGGCGGGCTTTCTCGACATGGGCCGCAGCATCGCCGGCCTCACGTTTGCCGTGGCCCGGCGGGTCGGCTCCGGGCCGCCGCCGAAGCCCGAGCCGCTCGCCGTGACCGAGATCGCGCGGGTGGCCAACGACTTTCGCAGGATGACGTGGAACACCGAGCCCGGCAGCCACGACGGCCGGCTCGTCCGCTGCACGGGTGTCGTCGAGGCGGTGGAGAAAACCCCCGCGGGGCTCACGGCCACGCTCTCCTCCCCCGGCGGCCAGTGGTTCGCCACGCTTGGCGACCAGCCCGCGCTCCCGGCCCTCGCGCGGCTCGCGGTGGGAAACACCGTGGCGGTGGCGGGCATCCTCCGGCTCGACCTCGACGGCGCGCGGATCAACGGCCTGATCGTCGATCATCCCACGCTCGAGCGCATCACAGTGCTCGCCCGCGACGCGGCCGACATCGAGGTCGTGCAGGCGGCCTCGTGGTGGACGCCGCGGCGGCTGGCCACGGTGCTCGCCGCCGCCACGGCCGGACTCGCGGCGAGCATCGGCGGCGTGGTGCTGCTCGGCCGCCGGGTGCGGAGGCAGGCGGTCGACCTCGCGACATCGATGCAGCACCGGCAGCAGTCGGCCGTCGAGTTCGAGGCGACGCTCCGCGAGCGCAACCGGCTCGCGGCCAACCTCCACGACACCGTCCTCCAGACGGTGACGGGCATCGGCTACCAGCTCACGGCCTGCCGGGCCAACGACGGGACGCTGGCCGCCGACGCCCCGCGCCACCTCGACATCGTCGATCGGATGGTGGGCCATGCGGTGGAGCAGCTGCGGGGCACGGTGTGGGCGCTGCGGGCCACGTCGCCGACCGACCGCACGCTCGCCGAGGCGGTGCGCGAGCTGGCCGCGCGGCTCGCGCAGGAGCACGACGCCGTGATCGAGGCCGACGTCGCCGCCGATCTGCCGGCGCTCCCCGACTTCGCCGCGGGCAACCTGCTGCTCGTGGCCCAGGAGGCGATGCTCAACGCCGCGCGGCACGCGGCGGCCACCGCCACGACGGTGCGGCTGCACGTGCCGCCGCCGGGCGATGCAATCGTGCTCGAGGTGGCCGACGACGGCCGCGGCTTCGATCCCGCCGCGCGGCCCGGGGGGGCCCAGGGCCACTTCGGCCTCGACGGCATGCGGGAGCGGGTCGAACGGATCGGCGGCACGCTCGACATCCAAAGTGCTCCCGGGCAGGGTACCACGGTGACGGTGCGGCTGCCGCTCGGGTGATGGCCCCCCGTTTGGACAACCAGCGGCGCGACCCCGTACGTCCGTACGGGAGGCGCCCGCGGCGGCGGGCGCACAATACGGGCTCATCCCATGAACAGCGACCAGAAAAAAATCCGTCTGCTGCTCGTCGACGACCATCCGGTGCTCCGCGAGGGGCTCGCCAACCTGCTCCACCGCGAGCCCGACTTCGAGGTGGTGGGCCAGGCGGGCACGGGGGAGGAGGCGGTGCGGATCGTGCGCGACTGCCGGCCCGACGTCTGCCTGCTCGACCTGAGCCTGCCGGGCATGAACGGCTTCGAGACGCTCGCTCGCCTGCGGGCCGCGCGGCCTGCCGCGCGGGTGCTCGTGCTCACGTCGTCGGAGTCCGCGTTCGACGCCGATCGTGTGCTCCGCGACGGCGCCTGCGGCTTCGTCTCGAAAAACATCCAACACCGCGAGATTGTGGCCGCCGTCCGCGACGTGCATCGCGGCGCGACGGGCATCCGGCGGGGCGTCGAGGCGGCGCCGCGGCCGCGCGACAAAGGGCTGCTCACGCCGCGGGAGCTGGAGGTGCTCGCCCTGATGCGGAAGGGGCTTTCCAACGCGGAGATCGGCCGCCAGCTCGGGATCACGGAGCGGACGGTGAAGGGGCACGTCACCGAGATGCTCGTGAAGCTCGGGGCGAGCGACCGGGCCAGCGCCGTGGCCCGCGGCTTCGAGCTGGGCATCCTCGCCGTGGCCGCCTCGGTGGCCCGCTCCGCGCCGGAGTGAGGCGCCAAAAAGTGGGCGGCCAGCAACCTTCGCGACTGGCCGTGAAAACGTGCCCGGGATGGCGATTTATGGTATGAACTTTCTCCATGCGGCGCGATTTCGAGACGTTTCTCCGAGCATGGCGGCAGCGGGCGGATCGGAAACCGCTCGTGGTGAAGGGGGCACGGCAGACCGGAAAAACCTATGTCTTGGAGCGGTTCGGGGCCGCCGAGTACGCCGCCGTGCACGTGCTCAATTTCGAGGCCGACCCGCGGCTGGCGACCGTCTTCGAGGGCGAACTCGGTCCCGTGCGGTTGGTCCGCGACCTGGCGCTCTTGGGCAGATTTGATCCCCACGCGGTCCTCACCGGCGCGGCCCTCCTGTTTTTTGACGAGATTCAGGCCTGCCCGCGGGCGCTCACGAGCCTGAAGTATTTCGCCGAGCAACTGCCGGAAGTGCACATCGTGGCGGCAGGCTCGCTGTTGGGCGTCGAGCTGTCACGGGCCGCGTCGTTCCCGGTCGGCAAGGTGCAACTGCACACGCTCCATCCGCTCGACTTCTTCGAGTTTCTCGACGCCACCGGCCGCGACGCCTATCGCGCCCGGCTCGAGGATCTTTCGGCGCTCGAGCCGCTGCCGGCCGGCATCCATGCGGAACTGATCGCGGCACTCCGCGAGTATCTCGTCGTGGGGGGCATGCCCGAAGCGGTGGCGGCGTTCAGCGAGAGCCGTGACTTTGCCCGCGCGCGGCAGATTCAAAAGAACATCGTGGCCGCCTACCGGCTCGACTTCGCCAAGCACGCCCCGGCTTCGCTCGTGCCGCGGCTGGCGATGCTCTGGGATGCGATTCCCGGGCAGTTGGCCCGTGAAAATCGGCGCTTCCTCTTTTCGGCAGTGCAGGATGGATCGCGGGCGCGTGACTACGAAGATGCGTTGCTCTGGCTGGAGCAGGCGGGGCTCGTGCATCGCTCGTTTGCCGTGGCCACACCGAAGCTTCCGCTTGCCGGTTACTGCAACCGTCGGCTCTTCAAGCTGTTTGCCCTCGATGTGGGGTTGCTGGGCGCCGTGGCGAATCTCTCGGCGGCCGCCGTGGTGCAGGGCAACGCGGTGTTCGAGGAGTTCAAGGGGGCTCTCGCCGAGCAGTATGCTGCCCAGCAACTCGTGGCCGCCGACGCGGCGGCTGATCCGCGGCCGCTGTTTTATTGGCGGAATGAAAAGACGGGCACCGAGGTGGATTTTCTGCTCGAGGACGACGCGATCACACCCTTGGAAGTGAAGTCGGGGGTGAATGCGCGGAGCAAGAGCCTCGGCAGCTACCGGCGGCAGTTCGCGCCAGAGCAGGCCGTGCGGGCGAGCCTCCTCAACCTGAAGACGGATGGCGACATGATCAACATCCCCCTCTACCTTCTGCCGATCCTGCCACGTCTGCTGCGACGTATTTCGGCGTGATCCCGGGCCCTGAAGGGCATCAAGGCGCCTCGCCCGCGCGGGCAAACGCGCGTGTCGCGAAACGACACCCCGTACTTTCGTACGGGGAGGTTTTTTTGTTCCCCGGGGTACTTTCGGACGTGGCGGGGGTCGGCGACGCGACGTACTGTTAAAGAAAGTGGTGGGGAGCACGTTCCCGCGGCGAGTGAATGAGGAGACTTCCATGATCTTCGTTTCTTCGAAAAGCAACGCTGCCGATGGCGCGGCCAGCGCGATTCCAGGCATGCAGTCGCGTCGGTGGTGCAGCCACGCACTCACCGCGGTGGCCGTGGCGCTCGCGCTGCCGTCGCTCGCGGTCGCACAGACCAACGGCACGTGGAACGTCAACGGCAGCGGCACCTGGTCGACGACGACCAACTGGCTGAACAACACGGTTGCCAGCGGCACGAACGCAGCCGCCAACTTCGCCAACGTCAACCTCACCACATCACCGAGAACGATCACCGTCGATGGCAACTACACGATCGGCTCGATGGACATCGGCGACACGGATGCCTTAGGCGCAGGTCTTGAAAACGCGACGTTTTCATCGGGTACGCTCACGTTCGCGAGCACGACCGGAGCGCCCACGATCAACGTCGCGTTGGGCGGGGCGACCGGTTTTCGGCGCGTCCAGTTCACCACCATCCTTGCCGGCACAAGCGGCCTCACGCTCACCCAATCCGGCGCGGGCACCGGGGGGGCTGGTATCGTCGCGCTCAGGGGCATCAACACCTTCAGCGGCAACATCACGGTCGGCAGCGGGACGTATGCCAGCTCGATGTATCTGGACATTGGAAACAATGCCACCTCCGGCGAAGCCGCGCAGTTGGGCAGCGGCAACTTTGCCGGCAACATCGACATGCAGGGCAACAACCAGATGCGCTTCATGTCGACGCTCAACAACACGTTGAGCGGCACGATTTCCGGCGGCACAGGGACGATCATCACGCTTTTGGCTGGCACGGGAACGACCACGCTCGCTGCCGCCAACACGTATTCCGGCCGCTTCCTGGTGTCGGCAAATGCGAATCAATCCATCCTGAATCTCGGTCACGCCAATGCACTCCAAAGCGCCCGTTTGGAACTGTCCGGAACCAACGCGCTGCGATTCAGCCCCTCGATCGGCACGTTCAATGTCGGTCGCATGTCTGGCGCGGGCAACTTTGCCCTCACGGCCACCGACAACTCGGCGGTCACGCTCTCGATCGGCGGCGCCAGCGCCGGCGCCAGCGACACGATCAGCGGCACGATCAGCGGCTTGGGCGGCCTTACGAAGGTGGGCAGCGGCACGCTCACGCTCTCCGCCTCCAATTCCTACGCCGGCACCACGACGTTCTCTGACGGCGTCTTGTCGCTGAACAACGCAAACGCCCTGGCCGGCGGCGGCAACCTCACGTTCTCCGGCGGCACGCTCCAATACACGGCGAACAACACGGCTGACTATGCCTCCCGGATCGTCTCCAGCGGCTCGGCGATCTCGATCGACACCAACAGCCAAAACGTCACCTGGACGGGCGGCCTCGCTGCGTCGAACTCGGGCGGCCTCACGAAGCTCGGCTCCGGCACGCTCACGCTCGCCGCAAACAACTCGTACACCGGCCTCACCACGACCTCGGCCGGCTCACTGCAGATCGGCAACGGCGGCACGACGGGCTCGGTCGGCGGCAATATCGCCAACAACGCAGCCCTCGTCTTCAACCGCTCCAACGACCTCGTGCAGTCGGGCTCGATCTTCGGCACGGGCTCGGTCACGAAGCTCGGCTCCGGCACGCTCACGCTCGCCGCAAACAACTCGTACACCGGCCTCACCACGACCTCGGCCGGCTCACTGCAGATCGGCAACGGCGGCACGACGGGCTCGGTCGGCGGCAATATCGCCAACAACGCAGCCCTCGTCTTCAACCGCTCCAACGACCTCGTGCAGTCGGGCTCGATCTTCGGCACGGGCTCGGTCACGAAGCAGGGAGCGGGCACGCTGTCGCTGACGGGCGGCCTCGGGTTTTCGGGCGGGCTCAGCGTGAGCGCCGGCACGGTGGCGATCTCGAACAACGCAAGCGGCACGAGCGTGGGCACGCTGACCGTGGGCGCCGCCTCGGCACTGCCGCGGGTCTCGGTCAGTTCCGGCACGTTCAGTTTCGGAAGCGCGTCGGTCAGTGCGCTGGGCAGTGCGGCCGGCGCCCGAGGGGCGATGACGATTTCAGAAGGCAGCGTCTCCCAGGCCGGCGGCGGCCGGTTCGATATTGGATCGAGCGGTGCGGGCGTCGTAGGGCAGACCGGGGGATCGGCGTCGTACACGAACTTTATCACGGGGCTGAACGGCAATGGGTACGGTGCGTATCTGATCTCCGGCGGCACCGCCACGCTCGGCGGCAGCGGTTTTGCCGTCATCGGCAACAGCGGCAACGGTCTCTTTCAGCAGACTGGCGGCAGCGTCTCGGTGACGACGTCCGAAGCCCGAGGTTTTAACATCGGATCCGGTGGCGGTGCGTATGGCGTCGTCGACATCCAAAGCGGCACGCTGACCGCCAACCCCACGAACGGATTCATGCGGGTCGGCGGAGGAGCTGCAACTTCAGGAAACATGACGGGCGTTCTCACGATCCGGGATACGGGCTACGTGCAGGTGCAGAGCACGTTCCAAGTGGTGGCCACCACCGGCGTTGCCACGCCCGCCCCCACCGGCATCGTGAACCTGA
>CAZXIG010000131.1:0-8164 GCA_964640405.1 uncultured Candidatus Kuenenia sp. | reverse complement strand
TATCCCCCGGCTCGCGCCTGGGGGCTTCCTTTTCCCATACAAGCCCCCATGCGCAAGCAGGGGGATGCGTTCACCCGCCGCAGTAGTCGATCGCGCGGGCGATCTCGCTCTTGAGATCCTTGCGGGCGACGATCCGGTCGACGAAGCCGTGCTCCATGAGGAACTCGCTCGTCTGGAAGCCCTTTGGCAGCTCCACGCGGATCGTGGCCTTGATCGTCCGCGGGCCGGCGAAGCCGATCAGGGCCCGCGGCTCGGCGAAGCACAGGTCACCGAGCGACGCGAAGCTGGCCGCCACGCCCCCCATCGTCGGATTCGTGAGCACGGAGATGAACAGGCCGCCGGCCTGCGAGTAGCGGGCCAGGGCCGCCGACACCTTCGCCATCTGCATGAGCGAGAGGATGCCCTCGTGCATCCGGGCGCCGCCGCCGGAGGCACTGATGATGATCAGCGGCAGCTTCTGGGTGGTGGCCCGCTCCACGAGCCGGGCGAGCCGTTCGCCCACCACGCTCCCCATGCTGCCCATGATGAACGACGAGTCGGTCACGCCGCAGGCCACGCGGCGGGCGCGGATCATGCCGCAGCCGGTGAGGGCGGCGTCGCGCAGGCCCGTTCGCTTCTGCTCGGACACGATCCGGTCGGCATAGGGCTTCTTGTCGCGGAAGCCCAGCGGGTCGGTGGGGGCGAGGTTGGAGTCCCACTCCTCGAACGTGCCGGCGTCGAGCAGCTGCTCGATCCGCTTGGCCGCCGACACGTACCAGTGGAAGCCGCAGCGGGGGCAGACGTTGAGCAGCTCCTCCGCTTCCTTGCGGTAGATCGTGGCGCCGCAGCCGTCGCACTTCAGCCAGAGCCCCTCGGGCACGCCCCGCTTCTCGCGTGGACCGCGGGCCGCCGCCGGACCGCGGGATGCCGCGGTGGCGCCGGGCTGCACGGCGCCGTTTGCATCGGCGCGGGCGACGGTCGTCTGCGGGCTGCCTTCCATGGTCGCGTGGATTATCGAGGGAACGAATGCCGGAACACCCGGCCGGCAGTGTAATGGGTCTGGCGGGCCCGACGCTGCGCCGATCCCGGCTACACCCGGGCGGGCGGCCGCTTTGCCGGCTGCCACTGGGCCGCCAGGGGCAGTTCCGCGACGGGCGAGCCGGACTGCTCGCAGTCCCAGAGGTCGCCCATCGAGGCGCCGGAAACGAGCCACCGCACCACCCGGTCGAGCGGCTGCGGCACGACGAGGGCCACCCGTCCGCGGGCATGCCGCCGCACGAGCTGCTCGAGCGATTCCTCGACCCGCAGGCAGGCGTCTTCGAGGAGTTCGCCTTCCGGCGGGGCGACCGCCCACGGGTTGTCCTGCCACTGCCGGTAGAGCCGCGGTTGCTTGCAGCGGATCTCGTCGACGAGCATGCCCTGCCAGAGGCCCTGGTCGAGATTGCCGAGCAGCGGCAGAACCCGGGCCTTCAGGCCACAGCCGCGGGCGACGATGCCGGCCGCTTCGCGGGCGGCGGCGTCGGGCGAGGTGACGATCGCCTCCGGAGGCCGGGCTGCGAGGAGAGACGCCGCTTCCTCGGCGGCTGCCACGCCGGCAGCGGCCAGGGGCACGTCGAGCGTGCCGCGGATGCGTCCTTGCAGATCGTATTCGGTCGGTCCCGAACGGATGACGATCAGGTGGTCGGGCATGTGAGGAAGGCGAACTCCAGGGTGATCGGAAGTGCCGCGGGGCCGGTCAGGCCGCCGTGCGGGCGATGGTTTCCAGTTCGGTGATGGCGCGGCCGTAGTCGGTCGCACGGATGACGGCGCTGCCGGCGACGATCAGCTCGGCTCCGGCCGCGGCCACCGGGCCGACCGTCTCGGTCGAGATCCCGCCGTCCACGCCCAGCCGGAAGCTCGCCCCGCGGGCCGCCCGCAGCGCCGCCAGATGGGAGAGCTTCTCGATCGCCACGGGATTGAACCGCTGGCCGCCGTAGCCCGGCTCGACGCTCATCACGAGCACGCCGTCGCAGACATCGAGAAACGGCTCGACCTGCGAGACAGGGGTTTCGGGGCTGAAGGCCAGATGGGCGCGGGGGCCGAGCGAGGCGATCGTCTCGAGTGCGCGGCGGGGATCGGAGAGCCCTTCGACGTGCACCGTGAGGATGTCGGCCCCGAGCTTGGCGTAGTCGGCCAGCGAACGCTCCGGCTCCTCGATCATGAGGTGGACCTCGATCGGCACCCGTGCCGCCCGCCGCACGGCTTCCACCACGACCTGGCCGTAGGTGAGCTGGGGCACGAACCGGCCGTCCATCACGTCGAGGTGGATGGCCTGGGCACCGGCGGCTTCGAGCCGCTCGACCTCGCGGGCCAGATGGCCGAAGTCGCAGAGCAGAAGGGCGGGCAACACCACCGGGCCGTGGGTTTCCAGGGTCGCCGCGAGTTGATCGAAGGCCTGTCCTGCCGGGTGAGTCACGTCAGCTGGGCTGCCGGGGCGCGTCGGGGCCACCGTGCCTCGTCGCATGGGAACGAAGTCTACCATGCCCGCCGGCCGGCCGTCGCCGGGGGGCTGCCAAACCGCTCACAAAAGCCTCATACTGCGACGCTAAACAGTGCCCGTCGAACTGCCGCGGTCATCCGGTCCGGGTGTGGCCGGTCGCGGTTTTTCGTCCCGCCGGCCCTCGATGCCGGACCGGCCCCCTCCCCGGAGCAGTGCGCATGCGGATGTCGACGACGAAGAGGTTGGTGGCGGCCCTCGTGCTGGGCGTGATCGGTTTCGCGGCGGCCTGCCCGGCCCAGGAGATCGACCCGGCACTCAAGGGCTACGAGCGGGCGGCCGGCGAGGTGTCGGGCTCGCTCAAGTGCGTCGGCTCCGACACGATGAACAACCTCGTGGCTCTCTGGGCGGAGGGCTTCAAGAAGTTTTATCCGAGCGTCCGCGAGGCGATCGAAGGCAAGGGTTCGGCATCGGCGCCGCCGGCGCTCACCGAGGGCACCTGCACCTTCGGCCCGATGAGCCGCGACATGAAGCCGTCGGAAATCGACGCCTTCAAGGAGAAGCACGGCTACCCGCCGGTGATGGTGCCGGCGGCGATCGACATGCTGGCCGTGTTCGTTCACAAGGACAATCCGCTCGCCGGCCTCTCCCTCCAGCAGGTCGACGCGATCTTCTCCAAGAACCGCACGGGCGGCGCCAAGGATGAGATCCGCACGTGGGGCGACCTCGGCCTCGAGGGAGAGTGGAAGGACAAGCCGATCAGCCTCTACGGCCGCAACGCCACGAGTGGCACCTATGGCTATTTCAAGGAACACGCGCTCTTCAAGGGAGACTTCAAGCCGACCGTGAAGGAGCAGCCGGGCAGCTCGGCCGTGGTGCAGGCCGTGGCAAGCGATCGCTTCGCCATGGGCTACAGCGGCATCGGCTATCGTACGGCCGACGTCCGCGCCGTGCCGCTCTCGGCCAAGACCGGGGCGGCGTTCGTGGCGGCGGAGCCGAAGTTCGCCTACTCGGGCGAGTATCCGCTGTCGCGGTTCCTCTACCTGGGCGTCAACCACAAGCCAGGCACGGCCCTCGACCCGCTCCGGCGCGAGTTTCTCCGCTACGTGCTCAGCGGCGCCGGGCAGGGGGACGTGAAGAAGGACGGCTACCTGCCCGTGACCGGTGCCGTCGCCAAGCGAGCGCTGGCGAGCGTGGGCATCGACACGCCCTGATCTCGGCTGCACCGCTTCCCTCGCCCCCTCACCACTTCGCGACCACGCCGGACGGACGCCGGGCCGCATGCACGCCAAGACATCGTTCACCGGACGCTCCCGGCGGCGCTCGACGCGGCCATGGGTGCGTACGGGCGACACGCTGGCCCGCGTGCTAATCACGCTCGGCGGGATCGGCACGATCGTCGCCGTGCTGCTCGTGGGCGTGTTCCTGCTGGCGGTGGCGCTGCCGCTCTTCCGTTCCGCGCGGGCCCGGTTCGAGCAGGCGGCGGCATCGCCGTTCGCTCCGGCGGGGCTTGCGAGCCTGGTGATGGACGATTCCGCGGCCGTCGCCTGGGGCGTCGAACTGCCGCGGGGGGGAGGCGACGGCGGCGCGGTGCTGGTGGGCGTCGCCGACGGTGCCGTGCTGGCCCGCACGACGCCCGCCGAATGCGGCCTCGAGAACGCGACGGCGATGCGCACCGTACCGGGCACGCGGCAGGCCGCCGTCGGCTACGCCGACGGTTCGATTCGCACCGGCAACTTCGGGATCGAGTCCTCGTTCCTCGACGCCGGCGCATTGCCGGCCGCGGCCCGCGAGCTGCGGCGGGGCGCCGCCGTCGCGACGGCCGACGGCGCGATCGTGCGGGCCGACAACGGCCGCTATGCCACCGTGAAGGTGGTGGCCGATCTGGCGGCCGCGACGCGGTCGCTCGCCGCGCCGATCGTGGACCTCGACGTCACGACCGCCTCGGGCGGGCCGCTCGTGGCAGCGCTCGACGAGACGGGCCGCGTGCGGGTCGAGTCGGTCACCTCGCGGCGCAACCTGCTTACCGACGAGCTCGTCACCTCCGCGGTCGGCGGCACGATCGAGCCGACCGCCGGATTCGCCCCGCGGTTCGTGCGGGTCTCCGAACTCGGCGACCAGCTGTTCGTGTTCGCCGCCGACGGTGCGGCCCGCCGCTACGTCATCCGCGACGTGGAGACGCCGGCCGAGATGGAGTCGTTCGATGCCGCCCCCGGTGAGCCGGGCATCGTGGCGGTCGAGCGGCTCTTCGGCGGCGCGGCGTTCGCCGTGGCCGACACCACCGGAACGGTGCGGTTGTTCTTCACTGCGAGGGCGGAAGGGGCGTCGTCCGCCGACGGCCTCCAGGTCGTGGCCGCCAGGAGCTTTCCCGCGGCCGGCGAGGTGACCGCGCTCGCCGCCTCGCCGCGGTCGCGGCTCTTGGCCGTGGCCGATGCGAGCGGTGGGGTGCGGCTGCTGCATGCAACCCGCGGCGAGGCCTTGCTCCGTCTATCGCAGGCCGGCACGGCTGCCGGGCCGACGGCGGGCGGCGGCTCGCGACTCTGCCTATCGCCGCGGGAGAATCGGCTGCTCGCGGTCGGGCCCTCCGGCATGGCGGCCTGGTCGATCGACGCCGGCTATCCCGAGGTGTCGTTCGCCACGCTCCTGCGGCCGGTGTGGTACGAGAACTATCCGCGGCCCGTGCACGCCTGGGAAACGACAGGCCACGAAGCGTTCGAGCCGAAGTTCGGGTTCGTGCCGCTGGTGTTCGGCACGCTCAAGGCGACGCTCTACGCGATGGTGTTCGCCACGCCGATCGCGATCCTCGCGGCGATCTACGCCAGCCAATTCCTGCACGCCCGCTGGCGGGCCCGGATCAAGCCGACGATCGAGCTGATGGCCGGCCTGCCGAGCGTGGTGCTGGGGTTCATCGCCGGCCTCGTCTTCGCGCCGCTGATCGAACGGGGAGTGATGCCGGTGATCACGGGGTTGTTCACGGTGCCCCTCGCGCTGCTCGCCGGGGCCGTGCTCTGGCAGCTCATGCCGCCGGGCTGGCGAAGCCGGCTGGCGCCGTGGCGGTTTCTCGTGATCGTGTGTGCGGCGCTGCCGGTGGGCGTGCTGGCCACGCGGGCCGCCGCGCCGCTGGTCGAGCGGACGCTCTTCGCCGGCGACTTCCGCGGCTGGCTCGATGGACAGGGGGGCAGCGGATTCGGCGGCTGGATGCTGGCCCTGCTGCCACTCGCGGCCATCGTGACGACGGCCCTGGTCGGCCGCGTGGTGAACCCCTGGCTCAGGCGGATCGGCGCGGGCTGGTCCGATCGCCAGGCGGGGCTCGCGTCGCTTTTCGTCTCGGCCGGCGGTGTGCTCGCGGCCGTGGCCCTCGCGGCCGCCGTCGCGGTGTTCCTCGACGCCCTGCGGATCGACACTCGGGGCGGGATCTTCGGCACCTACGTGCAACGCAACGCGCTCGTCGTCGGGCTCGGCATGAGCTTCGCGATCATCCCGCTGATCTTCACGATCGCAGACGACGCGCTCATGAGCGTGCCCGACCACCTGCGGAGCGCTTCGCTCGGTGCCGGTGCGACGCCCTGGCAGACCGCCGTGCGGGTGATCGTGCCGGCCGCGGCGAGCGGACTCTTCTCGGCCGTGATGATCGGACTCGGTCGCGCCGTGGGCGAGACGATGATCGTGCTGATGGCCGCGGGCAACACCCCGATCATCGACTGGAACCTGTTCAACGGCTTTCAGACGCTCTCGGCCGCCATCGCCACGGAATTGCCCGAGGCGGCCCGCGGCAGCGCCCACTACCGCGTGCTCTTCCTCGCGGCGCTCGCGCTCTTCGTGCTGACCTTCATCGTGAACACGGCCGCCGAGCTCGTGCGGCAGCGGTTTCGGAGGCGGGCGCATGAACTCTGATCGCACTCGCCCCCGCCGCCTGCGCAGCGCCTACTCCAACCTCGCGGCCCACGGCGAGCCGTGGGTCTGGCTGACCGGCGGCTCGCTGGCGCTGGCGCTCGCGATGATCATCGGGCTGCTGGCCTTCATCGCCGTCCGCGGAGCCTCGACGTTCTGGCCCGTGCCGCTCGAGCTCGTGGAATTGAGCGACGGACGCAGGGCGCTCGGCGAGGTGGCGGGCCGCGAGGCCGAGGTGACGGCCGCCGAGGGGCGCGAGTCGCGGCCGGCGCGCCGGCTCGTGCGGACGGCGAACTTCGAGCTCACGGGCAACCACTTCGAATGGTTCGACGAGCCGCGGATCGCCGGCACGAGCCGGCCCGAATGGGCGACGGCGGTGGAGCGGCTCGAAGGGGGGCGGTTTCACGGGACCCCGAAGCGGCTGCTGCACGGCGAGCAGGTGATGGCCGAGGGGCCGGCCGAGACGTGGGCGGCCTTCGAGCGGGAGCAGCCGGCCGCGCGGCGGCGGCATCGGCAGGCGATGCGGATCGACAAGGTCGAGCGGGGCGAGCTGCAGCGGCAGCTGCGGGCGGCCCGGCTGGCCGTGGTGCAGGCGGGCCTCGACCATGGCGCCGATAGCCCGGCCCGCGAACGGGCGGCAGCGGCCGAGCGCGACGTGATCGCCCGCGTGGAAGCGGAGGCGGCGACGCTCGACGCGGCCACGGCCAAACTCCGCGGCGAGAACGAGGGCTGGCGGGTCGAATTCGAGACGGCTTCGGGCGACACGGCGACGCTGCCGCTCGACGGCATCGTGCGGGCCTGGCAGCCCAACCGGCTCTCGCTCACGGGCAAGCTCGGCGTGTATCTCTCCCGTTGGGGTGAGTTCCTGGGCGACGACCCCCGCGAGGCCAACAGCGCCGGCGGCGTGTTTCCCGCGATCTGGGGCACCGTCGCGATGACGCTCATCATGGCCCTGCTCGTGGCCCCGTTCGGCGTGCTCGCCGCGCTCTACCTCCGCGAGTATGCGTCGCGCGGGCCCGTCACCGCGGCGGTGCGGGTGGCGATCAACAACCTCGCCGGCGTGCCGAGCATCGTCTACGGCGCCTTCGGGCTCGGGTTCTTCTGCTACGGCCTGGGCGCCGGCATCGACGAACTCTTCTTCAAGGCGAGCCTCGTGGCCGACAGCCAGCCGACGTTCGGCACCGGCGGCCTGCTCTGGGCCTCGCTCACTCTCGCGCTGCTCACGCTCCCGGTGGTGATCGTGGCCACGGAGGAGGCGCTCTCGGCCGTGCCCAACTCGATGCGGGAGGGATCCTACGCCTGCGGCGCCGGCAAGTGGCAGACGATCCGGCGGATCGTGCTGCCCCGCGCGCTCCCCGGCATCATGACGGGCCTGATCCTCGCCATGGCCCGCGGCGCCGGCGAGGTGGCGCCGCTGATGCTCGTGGGCGTGAAGAAGCTCGCCCTCGAACTGCCCATCGACGGCGCCTTCCCGTTCATCCATCCCGAGCGGGAGTTCATGCACCTCGCCTATTTGATCTACGACGTCGGCTTCCAGAGCCCCAACAGCCAGGCGGCCCAGCCGATGGTGTTCACGATCACCTTCCTGCTCGTCGCGATCATCGCCCTGCTCAATGTGACCGCCATCTGGCTCCGTTCCCGTCTCCGCCGGCGCTATGTCGCCCAGCAGTTTTAAAATGCCAAGCCTCTCGCGTGGGTTCGGGGCTGCCCATGCCCCAGGAGCCGGACGTTCGCTTCGGGCATCCTGCCCTTCGCTCACTCGATGGCGGCTGCGCTCTCGGCATCCTGCCTTCGCTTGCCGCCAACGCCGGCTCCTGG
>CAZXIG010000130.1:1570-8333 GCA_964640405.1 uncultured Candidatus Kuenenia sp. | reverse complement strand
GCGTACGACCAATCCGCTAACGCGGATCGGTGCCCGCATGCCCTCCGCTCACTCGGAGGTGCCTGCGCTCCGCCCTCCGGGCTACGCTGGTCACCTACGCCGGCTCGACGGCACGGGCAGCCCCTCGCTGGTGCCTCGGCTTGCCTGTTTGCCGCTGCTCCTGCCACAACTGCCGGGATGCGAATCGTTCTCTGCTATCCCGTCGAGCCGCACCACGTCGCCCAGATCCAGGCCGTCGTGCCCGACGCCGAGATCGTCGATGCCGGGCAGGAGCGGGTGGCCGCCGAACTGCCCGAGGCCGATCTCTTTTGTGGCCACCCGAAGGTGCCCGTGCCCTGGGACGAGGTCGTCGGGCGGGGGCGGCTCAAATGGATCCAGTCGTCGGCGGCCGGGCTCGACCACTGCCTGGTGCCGTGCGTGGTCGGGTCGTCGATCGTCGTCACGAGCGCGTCGGGTGTCCTGGCCGACCAGGTGGCCGAGCACACGCTCGCCCTGATCACGGCCTGCACGCGGCGGATCCCCCTCTTTCTCGACCAGCAGGCCCGCCGCGAGTTCGTGCGGCGGCCGACCCGCGATCTCACCGGGGCCACCGTGGTGATCGTCGGGCTCGGCGGCAACGGCCGCCGGCTCGTCGAGGTGCTGGCTCCGTTTCGCGTGCGGATGCTGGCGACCGACTGGTTTCCGGTGCATCGTCCGCCGCAGGTCGAGTTCCTCGGCGGGCCCGACACGCTGCCCGACCTGCTGCCGCAGGCCGACATCCTGCTCCTGGCGGCACCGCTCACGGAGCACACCCGCGGCATGATCGACGCGGCGGCGATCGCGCGGATGAAGCCGGGATCGATCATCGTCAACGTCGCCCGCGGCCCGCTCATCGACGAACGGGCCCTGGCCGAAGCGCTGGCCAGCGGCCACCTCGATTCCGCGGGGCTCGACGTCACACCGGAGGAGCCGCCGGCCCCGGAAAGTCCGCTCTGGACGGCCCCGCGGCTCGTGATCACGCCGCACGTGGGGGGGCAGTCGGCCCGCCGGATCGATGCGATGACCGATTTTTTCTGCGATAATCTTCGGCGGTATCTGGCGGGGCGGCCATTGCGAAACCTGGTCGACAAGCGGCTGGGCTTTCCGGAGCCGCCCGTGGATCCACCTCACCAGTGAGCCCTGCAGCATGAACGCCTCGGAACCTGACGGCATGACCACCACCATCGTCCGCGAGGAGGTGCCGACGATCGCCGTGAGCGGCGACGTTGGGAGCTCGTGCCCGCAGGATCTGCTCGCCCGCTACAGCGAGATCCTCGCCGGCGGCCGGCTCAGCTGGACGGAGTATCACAATCTCGACCGCCGGCTCGGCTCGGGCGGACAGGGGGTCGTCTATCTGACGACGCGGCGCGGCACCGACAGCTTCACGCTGCCGGTCGCGATCAAGGTCTTCTCGCCGGAGCGGTACGAGACGGAAGAGCAGTACGTCGAGGCGATGAACCGGATCGCGGCGACGGCCGCGCGGGTCGCCCAGATCCAGCAGGACAACCTGCTCGACGTGCAGAACTTCGTCGAGCAGCGGCGGATCCGGATCATGGAGATGGAGTGGATCGACGGCTACGACCTCTCCAGGCTGCTCGCGCCCGACCTGCTCGCCAAGACCCGCGCGAGCGTGAGCGACGACCGCTGGCGGTATCTCAACAACGTGATCGTGACGGCGGGGCCGCGTCAGTCGCGGCTCAAGCCGGGCGTGGCCATCGCCATCGTGCGGGAATGTCTCGCCGCCCTCGCCGCCCTCCATCGCGAGGGAATCGTGCACGGCGACATCAAGACCGCCAACATCATGGTGAAGCGGACGGGCAACGCGAAGATCATCGATATCGGCTCCGCCCATGCGATCGACGAGCCGCCCCCCACCCGCACCTGCACGCCCGCCTATGCGGCGCCCGAGGTGCTCGAAGGGCGGGGCAATACGCCGCGGTCCGACCTCGCGAGCCTCGGCTATGTGCTCGTGGAGATGCTCGGCGGCGTGCAGCCGTTCGCAGGGCTGCAGTCGTATGCGGATCTGCTGGAGGCGAAGCGGTCGCTCGTGCATCGCCTGCCGCAGTTGCTGCCGGCCGAGGTCACCTGCAACGAGCTGCTCATGGCTTTCTGCCGCGGCCTCATCGCCGCCGACCCGGCGAAGCGGTTTCCGAGCGCCGAGGATGCCGATTTGGAGAAGGGGGGCGCGGCCAGCTTCCATCGCCAGCTGATCGTGGGCGGCCTCGCCAGCGAATACGACAACGAAGTCCGCGCCTGGCTCGAGGAGCTCGAGTGACGGGTTGAAAGGTCGCGTTGCGGTCGGGCAGATCCCCCGGCTCGCGCCTGGGGGCTTTTATCGATCCCATCAAAGCCCCCATGCGCAAGCAGGGGGATCATGCGGCGTGCATCCGGAAGCGGCCCGGATCATCCCCCGGCTTGCGCCTGGGGGCTTTTATCGATCCCATCAAAGCCCCCATGCGCAAGCAGGGGGATTCGCGGTTCACCCGAGGCGGCGGTACACCGTGCGGAGCGCGGCCGTCGTCACGCGCGGGGCGAGCCGCTTGAGCCGCCAGAGCCAGCGGGCCTGAAGGCCGACCACGACGTACCGGCGGTTGCGGTGCACGGCGCGGAGCACCCGGCGGGCGACGCGGTCGGAGGTCCACCGTGTCGTGTCCATGCGGCGGCGGGCCTCGCGGGCGGCGGGAACCGAGGTGAAGTGCCAGGTGTCGAGCAGCCCGGAGCGAAAGAAGCCCGGGCAGACGACGGTGACGCCAGGCCGGCCCCGCGGGCACTCCGCGGCGATCGCCTCGGAGAGGGCCACGACCCCGGCCTTGCTCGCCGAGTAGGCGCTCATCGCCGGGATGGCGAGTGACGCTGCGATCGAGGCCACGTTGACGAGGTGCGACCGCCGCGGCTGCTGCCGGAGCCACGGGAGGAACGTCTCGCAGGCCAGCGCCGTGCCGAGCAGATTGGTGTCGAGCACCCGCCGCCATTGCTGCTCCGGCAGCGTGCCCACCTCGCCCGCGGCGCCGACCCCCGCGGCATTGACGAGCAGCTCGAGACTCGGCCATTCGCTCCGCAGCCGGGCGTAAAGCTCGGCCCAGGCTTGGGCGTCACGCACGTCGAGCGGCACCGAGATCGCGCCGGGCGCGGCGGCGGCCGGTGGCCAGGCCGGCCCGGGCAGGTCGATCAGGGCCAGCTGCCAGCCGTCGGCGCGAAGCCTGGTCGCAAGGGCGTGGCCAAGACCGCTGGCTGCACCGGTGACGATCGCACGGCCGGGGGCGAGGGGGCGACGAAAGAGCACGCGGCAGAGGATTCCTGCGGTCGCCGAAGCGGACGAGTGGAAAGCGAGGGTGACGGGACTCGAACCCGCGGCCTCCAACGTGACAGGCTGGCGCTCTAACCAACTGAGCTACACCCCCGTGGCGTCGCAAACCAGCAGTCCTTCGAGGCGAACGGCTGCGATTCGCGACAACGGGCGTCCACGTCGTCGAACGACAGTATACCGCCAGTCGCCGCGGGCGCAAGTCCGGTCTCGTTTTCGGCTTTTTGCACGCCATCATGTGCGGCAGCCTGCCGTCCTGCGGTAGGTTGGCTGGCCCGTCGGGGCGCAGCCGTCGGATGCAGGAGCTTGCGGATGTCCTTCCTCGAACCAGACGCGGACTTTATCGGACGGGTCACTCGCGGACTCGAAGGCTGGCTCACCGACGACGACGCTGAGGTCACTGCCGACCTTCTGCGGCTCCAGGAGGCTACGGAGCGAGACGCGCCGCTGTTAGAGATCGGGGTTTATTGCGGCAAGTACCTGTCGCTCCTGATGGCGTCGGGCGCCCGGACGGGCTCCCGGGTGCTGGGAATCGACACGTTTCAATTCAAGGATCTCACCACGGTCAAGGCCGGCCTCGTGTCGATCGTGCCCGACCTGATGCCGGGGCTTTCGCTCCATGCGGTTTCGTCCCGCGAGCTGACACCCGAGTCGTTGCTGGACATGCTGGGCAGTCCCGCACGGTTCATCAGTGTCGATGGCTCGCATGACTATGCCGACGTCGTGCATGATCTACGGCTTGTCGAGGCCACGCTCGCCCCGGGCGGACTCGTGGCGGTCGATGACTTCCTCAACCCGCTGACCCTCGGCGTGAATCGTGCCGTCAACGCCTTCATGGAATCACAGCCCGGGCTCGTCGGGGTGGCGTGTGGAGTGAACAAGCTCTTTTTGGCTCGGCCCGCGCACGCCGGCCGCTATCGCGAGCGTCTGGAGCGGCATCTCCTCGAGACGCCGAAACACCGGGGCGACGTATTTCGGTCTCGGCTCGCGACCTGGCGGGGGCTTGTCGAGCAGGATTTTTTTAGCGCGCCCGTGCTGCTCTACACCGGCCGTTAGGCCGACGTGGAGAAGCCAGATTCGCTCTAGAAGATTCCGCGAGATGGATCGAAGCCCTTCTGCTCCGCGATCTCGAGGTCCTGGCGGGCCTGGCCCTCGAGGCCCGCGGCGCGGCAGGCGAGGCCGCGGTGGTGGTGCATCACGGCGAGGCCGTGGTCGAGCGACCGCAGCCGGTAGGCCACGTCGTCGCGATCGGCCCGGCCGACGAGCAGCGTGAGCTGCCGCCGCCGCTGCCCGGTTTCGTCGATCGCGAGATTGAGCTGATCGACCGCCTCCTGATGGCGGCCGAGTAGGTGGAGGATGAATCCGCGGGTGTCGAGGAACTCGGCCGGCGCTCCCTCGCTGCCGGCCAGGGCCGCGTCGATGTCGGCGAGTGCCGCGGGCAGATCACGGCCGAGCAGGGCCCGGACGTAGGCCCGATGGTTGAGCGCCTCCGCGTTGCCGCGGCCCGCGAGCTGCAGGGCGGCTTCGGCCGCCGCCAGTGCCTCTTCGGCCTGGCCGAGCATCACGTGGGCCAGGGCCTGCACGCGGTGGGGCTGCGTGGCGGTGGGGGCGGCGGCAAGGGCGGCGCCGGCGTCGCGGAGCGCCCCCCGCGGGTCGCGATCCTCGATCCGCAGCATCGCCCGCCAGCAGAGGAGGCGGCAGCGGAGCATCGCGTCGTCGGGCGACCATTCGATCGCCCGGCTCACCTCGTCCTGCGCGCCGCTGAGGTTGCCGCGCGCCTCGCGGCCGACGGCGCGGTCGAGCGACCATTCCACGACCGCCTCCCGCACGACCGGCAGGATCGCGGGCGCGAACAGGCTCGGCACGACGATTCCACACAGGGCAAGGAGCACGATCGCCCGCTTGCCCCGGCCGGCGGCAGGCCGTGGCGTGCGGGGGGATGCCGAGGGCTTCGCCGGAGCGTCGGCGGGAGGGGTGAACTCCGGCGGGATCGGGAAACCGAGGCGGTCGTACTTCATCCGGTGTGCCCGTCAGCTTGTGGGGCGGTGCGCTGGTTGGCTATTCTCATGATGGTAACGCTCCGCCGGCCCGCAAGGAGAATCTCATGCCGCTTTTCGAGATCGAGACCAGCGGCCACATCATCATCTCGTGGGCGGCCGACGACGCCGCCGCGGAGGCGGTGGTGCGGCAGGCGTATCCGGGTGAGGACATCGTGCGGCTCACCCGCCGGCCCCGCGATACCTGGGTGATCTCCAAGTCGGCGCTCGGGCTCACCGACTCGCGGATCAACCCGTGCAGCACGGCCCGCGAGTGCCTGGCCAAGGCCTCGGGCGACAAGCTCCATGCGATCCGACTCTACATGCACGAGACCGGCGACGACCTCGACCGCGCCCGCAAGGTGATCGAGTCGAACATGGTCATGGGCTGGTGAGCCTGAAGGTCACCAGCAGCGTGGGTGTGTTGGTGCCGCCGTTGTCGGCGATCGCGACCAGCGTTCGCGTGCCCGACGCGAGCATCGGACCGAGGGCGAGGCCCTCGAGATTCACGCCGAGCGATCCCTTCCAGAGGAGACGCTTCGACAGGCGGCTGGCCGGCGGCCGGGCCGACAGATCCTTCATCACGCCGGCGACGTCGGGCGCGTCGCGGGTATCCACGAGATAGATCCTGTTCTCGAACGGCGGCAGCCCGGCCACGAACGAGCGTTCGAGCACGAGCAGTCGCTCGTCGGGCAAGGCCACGAGCGCGACGACGCCCGACAGCGGCGCGCCCCGGATCGTCGGCACGGCCGCGTGCGGCGGATCGACCTCGTAGGCGAACTGACGGCTCGGCGGCGCGACGCCACCGCCTCCCGGCAGGGCGATTCGTGTGAGCCTGACGACCGTGCCGCCCGTGGCGGTGGCCGCCGGTCCGTCGGCCGGCACGGCCTCCTCGGTGGCGGTCCAGACACAGCCGCCCGCCGGATCGAAGGCCAACGCCTCGAGTCCGCGATTGCCTCGACAGACGCGGAGTTGGGGCGGCAGCGGAAGGCTGCCCAATTCGCGGCTCTCGGCAGCCGCGACGATCCTGATCGCCGGTGTGTCTTCCTCACAGAGCAGCAGTCCCTGCGGGCAGACGGCTACGTCTTCGTAGTCGTGATGGGCCGCCAACCGTCGCATGGCCGGTGCGGCGACCTCGAGCGGTTTGCCATCAGGGCCAAGTTCGAGCGTGAACGTCGCGAGCTGGTCGCTGTTGTCGACGGCCGCGACCCAGCGGTCGTCGCCCAGCCACGCGAGGCCGCTCAGCCCGGTGAGCGGGGCGGTCGTGCCGGGGGCAGTCTCGACCTCCGCCGGCAGCCGCAGCGTGTCGGCCTGCTCGATGCGGATCGTATCCGCTGCGGTGCACGGAACCAGTGCTTGAAGCAACAGGCAGCCGCCAGTTGCGAAACACAATGCTCGCCATCGG
>CAZXIG010000130.1:0-1470 GCA_964640405.1 uncultured Candidatus Kuenenia sp. | reverse complement strand
TACGGGGTCGATTCGAACGAGGCGGGCTGGATCGAGCCCTCGCCGCCGAGCATGTCTCGGCTCGAGCGGTAGCTCGACGTGCCTCCCGGACGGTAACCGGGATCGGCGCGGCGGCCCGAGGGGGGGAGCGTGGTCGCGGGAGCCGCGGCTGGAGGCGCGGACGGAGTGGCCGCGGCTGGAGGCGGCACGAAGGCCGCAGGAGCTGCAGGCGCTGCAGGCACTGAGGAGGCAGCGGGCGGTGCATCGATCGCCGCCGGCGCGGACCAGGCCGAGGGGGCGGAGGAGTCGACGCTGCTGCCGGAGAACCGGCTGCCGGTTGCCGAGCCGTAGCGGGAAGCGGCGGGATCGACCGGACTCGATGGCGCGGGCTGCCAAGACGACGCACCGCGGGAATCGGCCACGCGGGCGGCCGGATCGAAGCCGGACGGAGTTCCAGGCTGCGAGGCGGGGGGCGCCGCACCGAGCGAGCTCGCCGGCAGCGCGGCCTCGGAAGGAGTCGACGGCGCCGCGGCGGCATAGGGGCCTACCTGCGGGGCGATCGACGAGAGCGGCGTCGCTGGCGCGGCGATGGCCGCGGGTGGAGTCGCGGTCGAGTTCGCCGGCGGTGCGGCCGCGAGTGAAGCGGCGGTGGCTGAGGGCGTGGTCGGCGGTGTCGAGCCGTAGGTGATCGGAGTAGGGGAGGCAGGAGCCGTCGCAGTGGGCGGCGTTGAGCCCGGCGTCGTCGGGCCCGCGTTCGCCAGCACGTAACCCTCGGGCGTGGAGGTGGTCGGGTAGGGCTTTGCGGTCGCCGAGGGTTTCGTGACGTCGTCGGAGAACGTGGGGGCCGCCGCGAGCTTGGCGGGATCAGTGCCGCCGGTCCCGCCGAGCGTCCACCACGAGGGCTTCGCCCCCCACGATCCGCTCTTGCAGCCCGTCGTGGCTGCCAGCGCGACCGCCAGCATCACCGCCCCGTGGCCGAAACTCCGTCGCATCGCGCGAACCGCATTCATGAAAAAAGCCTCCGGACGAAATCCATCCACCGCAGGCGGGGGAATAGGGTTCGTCCGGAGGCCGAGTCAACGCCAGCCGGCTGGGCGACCGAAGCCGCGAGGCAGGTTGCGAAGCTGCTTGCGAACTTGGGGGCTTTGGAAAAGCGGCCTACTTCTTGTGGGCCGCGAACCGCTTGCCGACGGCGTCCCAGTCGATGACGTCGTAGATCGCGGCCACGTAGTCGGCCCGCTTGTTCTGATACTTCAGGTAGTAGGCGTGTTCCCACACGTCGATGCCGAAGAGCGGCACGTTGCCGTGCATGATCGGGCTGTCCTGGTTGGCCGTGCTCTCGACGAGCAGCTTGCCCTTCGGGTCGAGCGAGAGCCACGCCCAGCCGCTGCCGAACCGCTTCATGGCGGCGTCGGAGAGTGCCGTCTTGAGGTTCTCGAAGCTGCTGAACACGGAGCGGACCGCCTCGCCGAGGTGGCCGGCCGGCTCGCC
>CAZXIG010000129.1:3120-8426 GCA_964640405.1 uncultured Candidatus Kuenenia sp. | reverse complement strand
GGGCTCGTCGGATCCCAGGCGGTGTAGCCGCGGGCCTCGAACGTGGCGCGGAGGCCGCCCGAGGGGAAGCTCGAGGCGTCGGGCTCGCCCTGGATCAGCTCCTTGCCGGAGAACTCGGCGATCGCGTCGCCGTCGCCGGTCGGCGTGAGGAAGCTGTCATGCTTCTCGGCGGTGAGGCCGGTGAGCGGATAGAAGACGTGGGCGTAATGGGTGGCCCCCTTCTCAATGGCCCAGTCCTTCATGGCCAGCGCCACGGCGTCGGCGATGCCCGGATCGATCGGCTTGCCCTGCTTGATCGTGGCCTGCAGCGCCTTGTAGACGCTCTTCGGCAGCCGATCCTTCATCACCGCATCGCTGAAGACGTTGGCGCCGAAGATCTCGCTGGTCGGCGTCTCGCGGAAGTTCCAGGCCTGGCCGTTGGACTTGTAGTTGTTGATGGCGGCGACGGCACTGGCGCGAACGGTGGTCATGGCAAGGTCCTTCTTCGAGGTTTCCCGGAGGGAGAGTGGCTGGATGGAACGCACGAACGAACTGCAACCGTGCCCGCCCCGCCCCGAAGATCGGAGCAGACCGGATGCGGTGCCGGCGCGAAGGCGCCAGTGCCAGCCGCAGCCAGAAGAAGAGATTCAACGGCGGGCACACGCGGACGACCGACTCATGGCAGACTAGCCGCGCGGAAAGGCCAGTTCAAGTAGCGGCGACTGCGGGCCGCCTACCGGCTGGCCGTGATCCGCGTGGCGGGCTTGGCCGCCTGGCGGGGCACGAGGCTCCGGGCCGTTTCGGTGGCGAGATCGAGGGCCGCGTCGGGTGCCGGCGACACCACGGCTCCATCCACCGGGCGGGCGACCGTGTGGACGGGGAGATCCGGCTCCACGCCCACGCCGCTGTAGGGCAGGCCCTTCGGCGAGAAGAACTTCGCCGTCGTCAGCCGCATGCCGACGCCCGCCGACTCCAGCGGGAAGATGCCCTGGATCGAGCCCTTGCCGTAGCTGCGGCAGCCGACGATCCGCCCCCGGCCATGATCCCGGATCGCGCCGGCGAAGATTTCGCTCGAGCTGGCCGAGTCGCCGTCGATCAGCACCACCAGCGGCATCCGCCAGGTGCCGGGCCGGCCGGCGGAGTAGTTGAAGTCTTCCTCGGGGCTGCGGCCGCGGGTCGCCACCACCAGCCCGCGCTCGAGGAAGATGTCGGCCGTGTCGACCGCGGCCGAGAGCAGGCCGCCGGGATTGCCTCGCAGGTCGATCACGAGCGACCGCATGCCCGACGCGTCGAGCCGCCGCAGGGCCGCCTCGACATCGGTCGCGGTCGTCTTTTGGAACGACGACAGCTTGAGGTAGCCGACACCGGCCGTGCGGTCGAGAAGCTTCACGTCTTCGACGCTCGGCACTTCGACATGCTCGCGGCGAACCGTGACGGCGCGGGCCGGGGCCGGGGCTCGCAGGATGGCCAGCGTGACCAGCGAACCCTCCGGACCCTGCAGCAGTTGGGCCGCCTCCTCCACGCTCATCCCGCCGATCGACCGTCCGCCGACACCGACGAGATGATCGCCTGCCCGGATGCCCGCCCGCTCCGCCGGGCTGCCCGGGATCACGTGCACGACGAGCAGCCCGTCGCTGGCGCTTTTCAGCTCGACGCCCAGACCCACGAACCGCCCCTCGATCTGGGCATAGAGATCGTCGAGCTGCCCGTTGGTGAGGAAGGACGAGTATTCGTCGAGGCCGCCGACGGCCGCAGCGGACATCTCCATGAGCGTGACCGCCGGCTCGATGCCCAACAGCGAGTGGGCCGTGCGGGCCACCCAGGCGGCCACGGTCTCGGCGTCGGCCTGCGAGGCCACCGGCCGGGCGGTCGAGAGACGGGCGATCTGCTCGCGATAGAGGCTCCGCCTCTCGGGCGTGGCCTGGCTGGCGTGCAGCGAGACGAAGGTCGGATCGTCGATCGCGATGTCGACGGCGAGCCGGCCTCGGGCCGAGAGCCGGTTGAAGTCGGGCGCATCGACGTGGTGCGAGGCGATCCGCGAGAGCACCTCGGCGTAGACCCGCCGCGCGTCGGACTCGGAAAGCGTCTGGAGCTGCCGGCGGAAGGCCGGCTCGGCATGACGCCGGGCGATGTCGCAGTGGAGCTTGGCGAGGTCGTACTGCTGGCGGAGCGCCGGGGCGAGCACGCCCTTGCGGGCTGCCACCTCGCAGATGCTCACGACGTCGGACCAGCGTCCCTGGTGGACGAGCGTCTCCGTCCGGGAGGCGAGATCGTCGGCATGTGCCGTGGAGAGGTGGCCACTGGCGGTCCAGTTGAGCCCCGGCGCGAGCCCTGGATCGGCGACGGCCGGCTGAGCGGCCGCGAAACCGACGAGGACGGCGAGCGAAAGCAGCGACGCGAAAACGCGTTTCGCACGCTCGAGCGACGCCTGTGTCCAGCCGCCAGTCACGTGGGCAATCCGTTCGCGGAAGGCCGCGTCCTGTCGCGGCTGCCAGCGGTTTCTCCATCAACCGCCGGCGATTATGGATCACGGTTTGGCAGCGGGCAAAAAACCGGCGGGTCACGCCCGGAGATTTTCCGGACATTTTTTGCCGACGCCCTGTCAGGGTCGGCACGACCGTCACGACCGGAAAGGTCGCCGCGGCTGGGCGGCCCGTTGGTAGGATGAACGATCTCATGAGCGCTTCTCCCGACTCCACCGGACGGCCTGCGGTTGCTCCGGAGCCTTCTCCGACGCTGGCGCTGCTCGATCGCGCGCGGCGGGGAGACCCGGCGGCGATCAACGGCCTGCTCGAGCGGCATCGCGCGGCGATCCGACGGATGATCGATCGCCGCATGGATCGCGTCGTGCAGCGGCGGGTCGATGCCAGCGACATCGTGCAGGACGTGCTCCTCGAGGCGAACCGCCGGCTCGGCGATTACCTCGCCAACCCCACGATGCCATTCCAGCTCTGGCTGCGGCACATGGCCCGCGATCGGCTCATCGACGCCCACCGCCGCCACCGCGTGGCCTCCAACCGCAGCCTCGACCGCGAGGTGCCGCTCGTCTCCGGCGACGACGGCGACCGCTCGCAGGGGGGCCCGGTCATGCAGCTGACCGACCGGGAGCTCACGCCCGCGGCCGCGGCCACCTGGCATGAACTCGAGCGGCGGTTCGCCGCCGCCGTCGAGCAGCTCGACGAGGCCGACCGCCAGATCGTGCTCCTGCGACACTTCGAGCACCTCTCGACCGCCGAGGCGGCCGAGGCCTTGGGGCTCTCGAAGCCGGCGGCGGGCATGCGGTATCTGCGGGCGATGCGTCGGCTGCGGGTGTTGCTGGAGTCGTAGGGCTTCGAGGTGGGCGATGGTCAACTCGCCCAAACCGCCGGCCGGGGCTGACCGTGCCCTGTCGCCGGACGTTCGCTTCGGTCATTCTGACCTTCGCTCACTGCATGCTGACTGCGCTTCGCCATCCTGGCTGCGCTGGTCAGCAAGCCCGGCGACAGGGCACGGTCAGCCCCGGCCGGCTCCCTGGTTAGGCTGGAAGTCCCGTTGAAGTTCTGTTGGGGTGGCTACGCCCTCGTGAACAGCCGACTACGATTCCCGAAGTTGAGTCCCTTTCGAGCCTGATCTGATGACACCTGCCGTCGATCGTTCCCGAGCCCGTGATGCCCTGCTCACTCCCGTGCAGGAGGAGCGGCTGGCTGCGCTCGTGGAATCGCTCTCCGAGACGCAGGGGCCGGCGGCCCAGGCGGCGCTCGAGGAGATGACGCGATCCCACCCCGACATCGCGCCGCAGCTGCGGGAGCTGTTCGCCGTGATGTCGATGGCCGACGCCGTGGCGGAGCAGTCGACGATCTTCGAGCCCACGGCGGCCGATCACGCATCGGCGGCCCGCGAGGTCACGGTGTTGGCGCCGAGCAGCGGGTCGTTCGTGCCGGGCACCACGCCGCTGCCCGCGGCCTTCGGCGACTACGAGCTGCTCGAGGAGCTCGGTCGCGGCGGCATGGGCATCGTCTACCGTGCGGTGCAACGGAGCCTCGGACGCACCGTCGCGATCAAGATGCTGCTGCGGCGGGATCTCGCCGGGCCCGCCGATCTCGCCCGCTTCCGCAGCGAGGCGGAGGCGGCGGCGCAGCTCGATCATGCCGGCATCGTGTCGATCTTCGAGGTCGGTGAGCACGACGGTCATCCCTTCTACAGCATGCAGTTCATCGAGGGGACCACGCTGGCCAAGCGGCTGGCCCGCGGCCCACTGCCGCCGCGTGAGGCCGCGGAGCTGCTCGCGAAGGTGGCCGAGGCCGTGCAGGCGGCCCACGCCCGGGGCGTGCTCCACCGCGACCTCAAGCCGTCGAACATCCTGATCGACGCCTCGGGCGAGCCGCGGGTGTCGGACTTCGGCCTTGCGAAGCGGCTCGAGGCAGGCGACTCCGTCACGCATACCGGCGCGATCCTCGGAACGCCCTGCTACATGTCGCCCGAGCAGGCCGCCGGCAGCCGCGGCGACGTCGGCCCCACGAGCGACGTGTGGAGCCTCGGCGCGATCCTCTATCAGATGCTCACGGGCCGGCCGCCGTTCCAGGCCGCCAACCCGATGGACACGCTGTTGGCCGTGCTCGAGGCCGATCCGCCGCTGCCGCGGTCGCTCGATCCGCAGGTCGACCGCGACCTGGAGATGATCGCCCTCAAGAGCCTGCAGAAGCCGCAGGACCTCCGTTACGAGTCGGCCGCCGCGCTCGCCGCCGATCTGCGGGCCTATCTCGCCGGAGAGCCGGTGGCGGCCCGCCGCGGCGGGCTGGCCGACGTGGCGGCCCGGCTCTTCCGCGAGACGCACCACGCCGTCGTGCTGGAGAACTGGGGCCTGCTCTGGATGTGGCACTCGGTCGTCATCCTCGGCCTCTGCGTGACCACCGACGTACTGGCCTGGCAGGGCGCCACCCGCGCCACTTACCTGCTGCTCTGGGGCGGCGGGCTCGCGCTCTGGGCTCCGATCTTCTGGGCACTGCGCCACAGGAATGGCCCGGTGACCGCCGTCGAGCGGCAGATCGCCCACATCTGGGGCGCGAGCGTGATCGCGAGCGTGCTGCTCTTCTGGGTGGAGGCGCTGCTCGGGCTCGAGCCGCTGCGGCTCTCGCCGGTGCTCGCCCTGATTGCGGGGGCCGTCTTCTTCGCGAAGGCCGGGGTCTTGTCGGGCCAGTTCTACGTCCAGGCGACGGTGCTCTTCGCCACGGCGCTCGTCATGTGCCTCGTGCCCGACTACCAGCACATCGTGTTCGGCCTCGTGAGCGCCGCCTGCTTCTTCGTGCCCGGCTTCAAGTACTTCCGCCAGCGGGCGGAGACCGCATGAA
>CAZXIG010000129.1:0-3020 GCA_964640405.1 uncultured Candidatus Kuenenia sp. | reverse complement strand
TGCTCTCGGTGCTCGCCCGGGCTCCCACGTCGTCTGCCGGCGAGTGGCCGCAGATCCTCGGGCCCGAGCGCAACGGCATCGCCGCGGCCGACGAGCGGCTGGCCGACTCGTGGCCCGCCGCCGGCCCGCGGCCGATCTGGCGGCGGGAGGTGGGCGCCGGATATGCGGGGGTCGCGATCGCCGGTGGCCGTGGGTTTCTCTTCCACCGCCTCGGCGACCGCGAGGTGACTGAAGCCTTCGATCCCGCCACCGGCGCGACGCTCTGGAAGGCCGATCAGGCGACGACCTTCAGGCCGCAGGTCGGAGGCGGCGACGGTCCGCTGTGCGTGCCGGTCGTCCACGGAGACCGCGTGCTCACCTTCGGCGCGCAGGGCGTGCTCTCCTGTCTCGACGCCGCCACCGGCCGACGGCTCTGGGCCCGCGAGACGCACCGTGAGTTCGCCGCCCAGGAAGGCTACTTCGGCGCCGGCTCGACGCCGCTCATCGTGGGCAATCTCGTGGTCGTCAACGTGGGCGGCAGGCGAGACGCGGGTGTCGTGGCCTTCGCGGTCGACACGGGCACCACGGTCTGGCAGAAGACGAGCGAGCCGGCGAGCTACTCCGCGCCGGTGCTCGCGACTATCGGCGGCGAGCCGCACGTGCTCATCGTCACCCGCTACGCCTGTCTGCTGCTCGATGCCGCCGCCGGTGACGTCCGCTGGCAGTTTCCGTTCGGCCAGCGGGGGCCGACTGTCAATGCGGCCACGCCGATCGTGCCGGCGGCCGGACGGCTGTTCCTCACCGCCGCCTACGGCATCGGCTGCGTGAGCGCCGACTTCGACCGCGATGCAGCACGGCCGCGGTGGCAGGGGGCAGGCCCGCTGGCCACGCAATATTGCACGCCGATCGCGGCCGCGGGCCATCTCTACGGCATCGACGGTCGCGACGACGTGCCGCCGGCCGACCTCGTCTGCATCGCCGAGGAGACGGGACGGGAACTGTGGCGGGAGCAAGACTTCGGCTACGGAACACTGCTGGCCGCCGACGGCAAGCTGCTGGCGGCGAAGACCGACGGCGAACTCGTGCTCATGCGGGCGACGCCTGCCGGCGCCGACGTGCTCGCCCGGGCCCGGCCGCTGCCCGGCACGCTGCGGGCCCTGCCGGCCCTCTCGGCCGGCCGGCTCTACCTCCGCGACGACACGTCGCTTACCTGCCTCGACGTGGCCCGTTAGAACCCGTGCCGAAGGGGTGCGGCAGCAGGTCGGTGAGCCGGAGCGTGCCGCCGCCGTCGATCGTGATCTCGAGATCACCACCGGCGAACTCCGCGATCACCTGCAGGCAGGCGCCGCAGGGGACGATTGCGGGCACGGGCTGGCCGTCGGCATCGCGGGCGGAGAGCGCCAGCCGCTCGATCCGCCGGTGGCCCGCCACGACCCCGGCCACGATCGCGGCCCGCTCGGCGCAGAGCGTGAGCCCGTACGACGCGTTCTCGACGTTGGCGCCGACGAACGGCGGGCCCGACGCTCCGGCGAACGTCACGGCGGCGCCGACCCGCCAGCCCGAGTAGGGCGCATGGGCGTTGTCGGCCGCACGGCGGGCGGCGGCCACGAGGGCATCGGGTTCGGTGGGCGATGACATGACGAGCGGTGGCGAGAATACCATGATGGGAAACGAGGAGCATGTGCCGATGCGGGCGGTCGATCTGATTCGCAGGAAGCGGGACGGTGGCAGGCTGACGGCCGCCGAGATCGGCTGGCTCGTGGGAGGCATCGCCATCGGCGACGTGCCCGACTACCAGTGGGCCGCGCTCCTGATGGCGATCGTCTGCCGCGGCATGGATGCCGACGAAACGGCCGCGCTCACGCAGGCGATGCTCCACTCGGGCGCGGTCGTCGATCTCTCCGACATCCCCGGGCCCAAGGTCGACAAGCATTCCACCGGCGGCGTCGGCGACTCCACGAGCCTCGTGCTCGCTCCGGTCGCCGCCGCCTGCGGCATCACCGTGCCGATGGTGTCGGGCCGCGGGCTCGGCCACACCGGCGGCACCCTCGACAAGCTCGAGAGCATCCCCGGCTTTCGGATCGACCTCGACGTCGCCGCCTACCGGCGGATCGCCCGCGACCGTGGCCTCGTGCTTTGCGGGCAGTCGGCCGAGATCGCTCCGGCCGACCGGTTTCTCTATGCGCTCCGCGATGCGACCGCCACGGTCGAGTCGATCCCGCTGATCACGGCCTCGATCCTCTCGAAGAAACTCGCGGAGGGCATCGACGCCCTCGTGCTCGACGTGAAGACCGGCGACGGCGCCTTCATGACGCGGGCCGACGACGCCCGGGCGCTCGCCGCCAGCCTGACGTCGATCGGCCGCTCTCTCGGTACGCCCGTGCGGGCCCTCCTCACGAGCATGGACGAGCCGCTGGGCCGCGGCGTGGGGAATGCGCTCGAGGTCCGCGAGGCCATCGCCTGCCTGCGGGGCGAGGGCGCCGCGGATCTCACCGAGCTCTCGCTGGCGCTCGCCGCCGAGATGCTCGTCGCCGGCGGCGTGGCCGTTGACCGCGAGACGGCGCTCGACCGCTGCCGCGCCGCCATCGCCTCGGGGGCCGCGCTCGAGCGGTTTCGCGGCGTGGTCGTGGCGCAGGGGGGCGATGGAAACGTCTGCGACGATCCCGAGGCTGTGCTGCCGCGGGCCACACGCAGCGAAACCCTGCGCGCCGAACGGGCCGGATACGTCATGCGGCTGCGGGCCGCTCCGGTCGGTCAGGCCGCGATGCTTTTGGGCGCGGGGCGGGCCACGGTGGATGACCGGATCGACCCGGCCGCGGGCGTCGTCCTGCGGCACAAGGTGGGGGAGCCGGTGGCGGCCGGCGACGTGCTCGCCGAGCTGCACTTCAATCCGCCGCATGCAGCGTCCGTGCCCGCTGCCGTCGGCCTGCTGCGGGAGGCGATCGTCGTCGGCGACAACGCCCCGGCTTCACAGCCGCGGATTCTCGCCCGACTCTGACCGGGCGCGCCCAACCCGGCTCAGGCCTGCACATGCCCTCTCG
>CAZXIG010000128.1:0-8452 GCA_964640405.1 uncultured Candidatus Kuenenia sp. | reverse complement strand
GCATCGACTGCACCGAGAGCGCCGCGGCGGCCGGCGACGAATACGACACGGGCCGTGTGATCGCGGCAGAGGCCATCGCCACGCTCGTGGCCGGAGCCTGCGGCGGCGTGATCCAGACGACGCCCTACATCGGCCATCCGGCCTACAAGGCGATGGGGGGCCGCGCCGCCTACACGCTCGCGACCGCCGCCTTCATCGGTCTGGCCGGCCTCACCGGCACGTTCGCCTATCTCTACCAGGCAATCCCCGGCCCGGCGATCCTGCCGGTGCTCATCTTCGTGGGCCTCGAGATCACGGCCCAGAGCTTCCACGCGACGCCGCAGAAGCACTACCCCGCGGTGGCGATCGCCTGCATCCCGGCGTTGGCGGCGCTCGTCACGATCGAGGCCGACAAGCTGCTCGCCGCCGGTGCCCAGCCGGCCGCGGCCCTCGCCCGCGAACTCTTTTCGATCCGGATGCTCTCGGCGGGCTTCATCGTCACGAGCCTGCTCTGGGCCGGCCTCGTGACGGCGCTCATCGACCGCCGGCTCCTCGCCGCGGCCGGCTGGTCGCTGGCCGCCGCCGCCGCCACCCTCTTTGGCGTCATCCATTCGCCATTCAGCGACGGCCGGCTCTTCCTGCCGTGGGCGCTCGACGACCTGCCCGCCGCAGCCGCCAGCCGCGGCCCGCTCGAACTCGCCGCCGCCTACGCGATCCTCGCGGGGCTCTTTGCCGCCTGGTCGGTCTGGCTTCGCACGCCCGAGTCGGCTCAGGGTGACCGGTAGTCGGTGCTCAACTCGCCCGACCCGGCTTCGGGCGACCTGTACCCCGGCTCGCCGGACGCTCGCTGCGTACGACCAATCCGCTAACGCGGATCGGTGCCCGCGTGCCCTTCGCTCGCTCGATGCTGACTGCGCTCCCGGCATCCTGCCTCCGCTTGTCAGCAACGCCGGCGAGCGGGGCACAGGTCGCCCGAAGCCTCGCTCTGGGTTTTATGCAGAAAACGGGGAGGCCCGGGGCTGCTTGTACCCTCTCGCGGGCTATGGAAGCGAGCGCAGGCAGGATGCCGAAAGCGAGCGGACATGCAGTGAGCGGAGGACAGGATGTCCGTAGCGAACGTCCGCCGAGAGGGTACAGGCAGCCCCGGGCCGGATTGGGCCAGTGCGATTTACTCGAGCCCGTACGCCCCCGCCATCGGCACGTCGAGGCCGGTGCGGCTGGCGAACTGCGTCCGCGACAGGAACCGCGGCTCGAGGTTGAACGTCACGCCCACGTTGTTGCGGCTGTAGTCGACGTTGAAGCCGAAGGTCATCAGGAACGACTCGCCGATCCGCACGAGCTGGAAGTTCTGGCCGATGTTGCGGCCCGTGAGGTTGAGGGCGGTGCCGAAGGAGCTCGCCCACTTCGGACTCATGCGGTAGGTGTAGGAGCCGGAGAGCACGCTCGCGCTAATCGGCCCGCCGAACTGGTTGAAGCCGATGAAGAAGCTGCCGCGGGGCGTGCGGTTGAGGAGCATGCCCAGCGTGTAGAGCTGCTGGCCGCCGCCGAAGAAATCGACGTCGGCCGTGGAGAGCACGGTCGTGCGGTCACCGACGTGCCAGCGGAAGTCGTACTGCCAGAGGCCCATCGCCGTGCCGAAATTCTGGTCCGCCACCGGGAAGAATTCGCCGTCCACGTCGAACGTGATCCAGTCGATGATCCGCCGGTTGCCCACCGGGCCACGCTTCGTCTGCCACCGCTGGCGGGCCGCCACGCGGAAGGCCGTCAGGTCGTCGGCGATCTCCGTCGGCCCCGTCACCCAGCCTGCCATGCCGCGGCGGACGAGGTAGCTTCGCGGGTCGTACTTGCCATCGGGGCCGAACACGAGCGAGGCGGGCAACGGCTGCGGCTGGCCGGGCACGGCGCCGTAGTCCCAATAGGGAATGTTGCGGCGATACTGGTTGATCGCGTCGTCGTCGATCTGGTCGTAGAGCGGGAACTGGTCGATGTCCTGCGTGCTCTGCGTGTAGGCGAACTCCGCCTCGAACACCACCTTGTGGGCGAGACCGTGGAGATTCCAGAGTTGGCTTTCGACGGTGTTGTCGGCGGTCCACATCGGCAGGCTGGAGCGGATGCCGACCTGGCCGTAGGCCCGGTTGATCGGATCCTGGTCGAGCGCCTGGCCCCAGTGCGCAAGCTCGCCGAGCGCGTAGGGCACGAGCTTCACCGCCCCGGCCTGGAACGGCAGGTCGAGCTCGTGACGGGTCGAGAATCGCTCGCCGATCACGTTGTTCTCGTAGGGCAGCGTCGTCCAGATGTCGCGCCCCTGCCCCGCCGTCGGCGTCTGCGGCAGGGCCTGCCGCGCGTAGGCGAGGCCCGAGTGCTGATACCACGTGATCGAGTCCCGCAGGAGCGGCTGGCCGAGCCAATAGTGGTCGAGCCGCGGCCACCACTCCGTCTGCGTGAAGAAGGGATTGAGCCGCACGCTCGTGAGCAGCCGCAGTTCGCGGTTCTCGATCGGCCGCCGGAGGTCGAGCCAGGTCCGCTGCTCGTAGCCTTCCTCCCACTCCGACTCGTAATACTCTTCCAGGAAGTTCATGTCGCTGATCCAGCCGGCCGTGCCGCGGGCCTGCCAGCCGCCGCCGAGATCCTGCCGATGCCGCCAGAACGTGCGTCCGCGGAAGGTGCGGTCGGGAAAGCCCGGATAGGTGAAGTCGCGGCGATAGAGGCCGAGGTTGTCCCTGCCGACGTCGCCGACGAACCAGGCGTCGAGATCGCCGCTGGCGGGGGTGCCGATGCCGAGGAAGTCGGGCCGGTTGTAGAGCAGCGACGTGCCGCCACCGGGACCGCGGTAGCTGAGGTAGTCGACGTCGAAGTCCCAGTCGACGCCGTCCGGAGGCCGTCGCCAGCCGAATACCTGGAAGGCGTCCCAGCTCGTCAGCACCTGCGTGCCGAAGATCCGGTCGTTCTTCACCGTGGCGCTGTTGATGTAGAAGGTCGGCTTCTTCGCGTTGGTCGCGAGCACGGGCCACCAGAGCACGGGCACGCCGCCGAGCGTGACGGTGTTGCCGCGGCTGGTGATAAAGGTCTGATGCTCGACGCGCGGCTCGCCGGTGGCCGGATCGACGAGCGGCCGGCCATCGGGACCGGCCAGCGGAATCTGTTCGTCGCTGAAGACGAGCTCACGCGAGCGGAACTCCCACGACGGCACGCCCAGCCGGCTCGACGTCAGTCCGGTCCGATCGGCGATGAACCGGCTGCGATCCACCTGCCTGAGCACGTCGGCCCGCAGCCGCACGGCGCCCGAGTAGTTGTCGACGGGCGTAAGCACCGTGGCTCCCGTGATCACGCCGCTCGACCGGGGCACGTCGTAGAACATGTTGGCCGCCTCGACCACCCGCTGCCCCTGCCGGAAGACGACGTTGCCCTCCATGTAGAGTTCGAGCGGCACGTTGGCCGCCTGGGCGGAATTGCCCTGCAGGTCGGGCTGCCCCTGCCCCTGCGTCCAGATCACGAGCCGGTCGGCCGAGATGTCGAGCGGGCCGGCCGGGTCGACGCCGTCCACGACGAGATTCACTCCCGACGTGATCACCGCGATCCACTCCGTGCCCGACGGACTGGGGAACCACTTGATCGCCAGCGGCACGCTCGACCGCGGGAATGCCCGCAGCCGGCGGGTGGCCGTGGCGGCATTCACCTGCGGCACCACGGGCGCGCCGAATTCGCTGAACTGCGCCGGCTGGATCGGCTCCGCCGGCTCCTCGTACGACGCCTGCTCGACGCCGCTCGGCCCGTCATACACGGGAGGCGCGCCGGGACTGGCGACCACACTCGCGAAGTCGAGCGTGGGATCCCGCACGGTCCAGAACCGGCCGGCCCAGTCTTCGCCCCGAACGGTAGCGGCCGGTGCATCGGCTGCCCCCGTCGCCGTGGTCTGCACATTCACGTTGCCCGCCATCCGCACGAGCACGCCCCGCACCCGCGGATCGGCAGACTCATCGGCGGTGTCTTCAGTGGCGACCGGCTCCTGCTCGATCCACACGACGGCTTCGTGCGCCGTCGCCACGGTCGTGCCCTGCGTGATGCGTACGCCGCCGGTGAGGTGCCAGACGTCGTAGGCGCCCTCGGTCCACTGCGCCGCCTGCGTGGCCTTGATGCCGAGCCGCTCTGCGGGATCGACGGCCGGCACCTCGATCCGTCCGGCTGCGGCGATCGTGGCGGCGAGCCCTCGGGCAGGCAGCGCGGCGAGCCGGCCGGCGCTCGCCCCCGGCACGATGAGTTCCGCCGGCGTCTGCGCGCGCGTCGGCAATGGTGCCACGCACGCGACACCGATCGCGATCAGCAGGCTCAGTGCACGCCCCGGTGGCCACACGGCGCGCGGCGTCGGCGGCCTCACGGTGCAGACCGTGGGCGGCCGCGCGGCGGCGCGGTGACGATCCAGGGCGGCAATCATGTCGGGGAATGACACGCGGATGCCGTTGCTCTCGAACAGGGTGCGGGCCACGGAGGCCCGCTCGAAAATCGCGGGACTATAGAAGTGGCCGCAAAATGGGGTCAAGCGATGGCGGTGGCGGCAGTTCCGGCAGTCTCGGTAAACTGCGTCCCCTGCAACCCCCGCATTGCCCCCGCTCTGAAAGCCCACACCCATGCGTCCCGTCGCCGATCGGGTCGCGGCCTGGCTCGTCGCCCATCGTGTGGCGCTGGCGATTCTCGGCCTGCTCGTGGCCGCCGTCTCCGTGGAGCGATCGCGGCTCCTGCAATTCTCGCGGTCGATCGACGCCATGTTCGATCGCAGCGATCCGGCGCTCGTGCCCTACCGCCGCATGGCCCGCGCGTTCGGCTCGAGCGAGGCGGTGCTCGCCGTCTACGACGATCCGCAGCTCTTCACGACGCAGGGCATCGAGCGGCTTCGGGACGTGGCGGCGCGGCTCGCCGAGTTGCCCGGCATCGCCTCGACGACGAGCCTGGCCGGCACGCCGCTGGGGAACCGGATCATCGACATCGACGAGAGCCCGACGGCCCGCAAGGTCGTGAAGCTCATGGAGGGCTACGCGGTCGGGCCCGACCACCGCACCGCGGGCATCGTCTGCGTGCTCGATCCGCTCGAGGCGGCCACCGCCGATTCGCCGCGGGCCCGCGCCGTCTCGCGGGCCGACGTGATCGACCGGCTCCGGGCCGAGGTCGCCGAGCTGCCGGGGGGCACCGTGGCCGGCGAGCCGGTGATGCTCCGCGACGGCTTCGCCATGCTCACCCGCGACGGCAACCTGCTCGGCACGACGAGCGGACTCCTCTCCGGCGCGGTGCTGCTCGTCTGCTTCCGGAGCCTGCGGTGGCTCGTCGTGCCGCTGGCCGTCGTGCTGCTCGCGCTCTGGAGCACCCGCGGCGTGCTGGCGGTCGCCGGACTTCAGCTCACGATGGTCTCCACGATGCTCTCCGCGATGGTCACGGTCGTGGCGATCGCCACCGTCACGCACGTGATCGTCGAATACAGGCGGCGGCGGGAGCTCGGCGCCCCTCCCGAGGAGGCCCTGCGGGAATCGCTCGCGACGCTCTTCTGGCCCACGCTCGGCGCGATCGCCACCGACGTGATCGGCTTCGGCTCGCTCGTCGTCAGCCAGGTCGGCCCCGTGCACGACTTCGGCATCATGACGGCCGTCGGCGCCTGCATGGTGCTCGTGGCCGTCGCGATCGCCGTGCCGTTCCTCGCCCTGGCAGGCCGGTTCGACGCCGACCCGAAGATGGCCTGGGGCGAAGGGGCCCTCGAACTCGGCCTCGACGCGCTGGTCCGCCGGATCGTGAGCCATCCGCTGCCGATCCTCGCCGCCGCCACGGCCGCCTCCGCCTTCGCCGTGGCGGGCATGCGGTGGCTGACCGTCGAGACCGACTTCACGAAGAACTTCCGCCCCGACAGCCCGACCGTCGCCTCCTACGACATGGTCGAATCGCGACTCGGCGGCGCGGGCGTCTGGGACGTGCTCGTGCCCGCCCCCGCCACGATCGACGCCGCCGCGCTCACGCGGCTCACGCAGCTGGAGAAGCGGCTTCGCACCGAGGTGCGGGCCCCCGGCGCGGACGGCGCTGACGCCCCCGCGCTCACGAAGGTGATGAGCGTGGCCGACGTGATGGCGGCCGTATCACCCGTGTCGCTCGAACGCCTGGAAAGCACGAGCATGGGCAACTGGGTGGTGGCCCGGGCGATCGAGCTCCTGCGGGAGCAGTTTCCGCAGCTCGGCAGCTCGCTCATCGGCAGGGATCCGGCCGACGGCTCGACCTGGCTCCGCGTGATGCTGCGGGCCCGCGAGCGGCAGCCTGCCGCGGCGAAGCGGTCGATCATCGCCCAGGTGCAAAGGATCGTCGCGGAGGAGGCGCCGGCGGAGGACGGCCGCCCCGCGGGAGAGGTCACGGGCTTCTTCGTGCTCCTCGCCCAGCTCGTCGATCGACTGCTCGCCGACCAGTGGCTCACGTTCGCGGTCGCGGCGGCAGGCATCACGCTGCTGCTCGCGGTCGCGTTCCGCAGCCCGCTTCTGGCGGCGCTGGCGCTGGTGCCCAACGCCCTACCGATCTTCGTGGTGCTCGGCCTGCTCGGCTGGGTCGGCGAGCCGATCAACATGGGAACGGCCATGATCGCGGCGGTGTCGATGGGCCTCTCGGTGGACAGCTCGATCCACTACATCACGGCCTTTCGCCGCCGCCTGGCCGACGGACAGGCCTGTGCCGCGGCGCTCGACACGGCCCATCAGACCGCCGGCAGGGCGATGATCTTCTCCACGCTGGCGCTCGTAATCGGCTTCCTCGCCCTGACGACGAGCGGCTTCATGCCCACCGTGTCGTTCGGCTGGCTCTCCTGCCTCACCCTCGTCGGCGGCCTCATGGGAAACCTCGTCGTCCTGCCGGTACTCCTCGCGATCTGCTCGCGGTGGCTCGCGCCGGGCTGTCCTCCGACCTCGGACCCGCTACAACAACCCACCGACCATCCCACCTGACGCACGAAGGATCCTTTCCATGTCGCATGAGTTCGCCCCCCGCCCCGCCACCGGTGGCATCATCGCCGACCCTGCCGCCCGCCCCGAGGCGATTGCGGCCGATGCCGTCGTCGTGTTCCTCACCGAAGGAGGCGTGGGCACCGGCGTGGGCGCCGAGATCGACCGCGTCACCGGCGGCCTGCTCACGAAGCTCGTCGCCGCCGGCGAGATCAGCGGCAAGCGATATGAGTGCGTGCCGCTGCTCGCCGCACCGGGCATCGCGTCCGGTCAGCTCGTGGTCGTCGGCCTCGGCAAGCGGGAGGCGGTCGACGCGGGCGTTCTCTACCGCGCCGCCGCGACGGCCGCCCGTCTGCTCGCCGGCCGAGCCCGCTCGCGGGTGGCGTTCGCCGCCGAAGCGTGGTGGTCGCCGCGGCAGGTCGAGCAGGCGGTGGCCGGCGCCGCCGTGGGCATGCTGGGGCAGGATCTCTACCGCGCCGAGAAGCGCCGCACCCCCTTCGGCTCCACGCTCTGGCTCGGTGCATCAACCGAGGCCGTGGCGACGGGCGGGACGATCGCCGCCGGCGTGAACCTCGCCCGCCGGCTCGTCAACACCTCGCCCGACGACATCTATCCGCAGTCCTTCGCCGACGAGGCCGCGGCGGTCGCGGGCCGCACCGGCATGGAGATCGAGATCTGGGACGAGGATCGCCTCGCCCGCGAACGCTGTCAGGCGATCCTGGCCGTCGGCCGCGGCAGCAGCCGCCCCCCACGGCTCGTGCTGCTCCGCTACCGCGGCGGATCGCGGAGCGCCGACGCTCAGCCCGCACTGGCCCTCGTCGGCAAGGGGGTCACCTTCGACTCGGGCGGCCTCTCGCTCAAGCCCTCCGACTCGATGCTCACGATGAAGTGTGACATGGCCGGCGGCGCCGCCGTGCTCGCCGCCGCCGCCACGATCGCCGCCCTTCGCCTCCCGATCGACCTCGTCGCCGCCATCGGCCTCGCCGAGAACATGACCGGCCCCGCCGCCTACAAGCTCGGCGACGTGATCACCGCCCGCAGCGGCACGACGATCGAGGTGCACAACACCGATGCCGAGGGCCGGATCGTGCTGGCCGACGTGCTCGACGTCGTCCGTGGCCTGAAGCCCCGGCGGATCGTCGATGCCGCCACGCTGACGGGCGCCTGCATGGTGGCCCTCGGCCACGACGTGGCCGGCCTCTTCGCCAACGATCAGCCCCTCTGCGACGACCTCGCCGCGGCGGCCCGCTCCGTGGGCGAGCCCGTCTGGCAGCTGCCGATGTATCCCGACTACGACGAGCAGATCACGAGCGACGTCGCCGACATCAAGAACGTGGGGGACGGCCGCTGGGGGGGCGCGATCACGGCCGCGAAGTTCCTGGAGCGGTTCGTGGGGGGCATCCCGTGGACGCACGTCGACATCGCCGGCCCGGCCTTCGCCGAGAAGTCGAAGCCCTGGACCGACGGCGGCGGCACGGGCGCCATGGTGCGGCCGTTCGTGGAACTCGCCCGCG
>CAZXIG010000127.1:0-8509 GCA_964640405.1 uncultured Candidatus Kuenenia sp. | reverse complement strand
TCATCCCCCGGCGCGCGGTCGGGCGGCGAGAGCCACGAGTCGGGTCACGTCCACGACGCCGTCGTCGCGGGCGATCCAGAGCCGCAGGCCCGGCGTCGGCTCGACGCGGTGGCCGCCGGTGAACGAGCCGAATGCGGGGAGCACGAGCAGGCTCTCCTCGGCCACGAAGCAGCGATCGGCGATGCGGTCGCCACTCGGCGAACGGATCGAGACCGTGGGATGCAGGTGGCCGCCGATCGTGAAGGCGGTGCGGCCCGAATCGTCGAGCGCGGTGGCCGGCTCGTGCACGAAGTGAAACGGCGGCTCGTCGAGCGTGCGGAGACAGGAGTCGATGCCGAGCGAGGCGGGGAGCGTGCCGATGCGGCGATCGTGGTTGCCGATCACGAGTAGCACCGACGTGTGCGCGATCCGCGCCCGCGTCTCCGCAAACTCGGCGAACACCTGTGGCGTGCAGCCCCCGGCCGCATGGAACAGGTCGCCGAGGATCAACAGCCGCGTCGCCGCCGTCTCGACCACGAGCCTTTCCAGCCGTGCGAGATCCCGCTGGGCCGATCCTTCGGGCACGGGGATGCCCGCCTTGCGAAACGTGGCCGCCTTGCCGAGATGCAGGTCGGCGACGAGCAAGGTGCGGGTGGCCGGCAGGAACGCCGCCCGTCCCGGCAGGAGGACGATGTCGGCCTGCGTGTGATCGAAGGGGTTGTCGGAGGGAACGATTCGCATGATCGGCGTCAGGATACGAACAACGTGGCGATGGGCAGACTACCAGTCTGCGCCCGCGGCGACGCCGGCGGCCGCCTCGAGGTCTCGCGCCATGTCGGTGATCCGCTCCAGCCAGCCCTGCGTCGTGAGTCGCGACTGGACGAACTCGGCCCAGATCGGGAAGGCGAGCGGCGTGAGCCGCGGCGTCTCGACGATGCGGATGTTCTGGGCGGCGATCCGCTCGAGCGCCTCGTGCAGCCGCCGGAACTCGAACTGCTGCTCGAGCACCTCGCGGCGGGCCTGGGCCAGCAGCATGTTCTCCGCGTCGTGCTCCGCGAGCACGTCGAAGATCAGGCCGGCCGAGGCCTGCGTCTGACGGTCGGATCGGCGACCGCCCGACACGAGCCCGGCCACGCGGGCGATCTCGCGGAAGTGACGGCGGGCCATCTCCGTGCCGTTCAAGCAGGCGAGCAGATCGTCGAGCAGGTTCGCCGGCGAGAAGAGCTGCCGCCAGGCGCGTCCATCGGCGGCGAGCGGGTCGCGGCCGGCCACCTCGAAGCCCCAGTCGTTGGCGGCGAGCATGAGCGTGCTCGGCCGGCGGCTCGCGATCCGCCAGGCGACGAGGGCCGCGAGCCCCTCGTGCACGAGCCGACCCGCAAAGGGAAACACGAACGTGTGGTGCCCGTCGCGGCCCTGCCACCGCTCGATGAGCAGCGTGTCGGGATCGGGCAGACGGCTCCAGCGGGCCTGCGTCGCCAGCAGCGGCAGCACCGCGTTCACCTCCCGCGGGACGTTTCGGCCAGCCCCGTGCCGGCCCGCATCCTGCACGAGATCGAGCACCGCCGCGGAGAGCAGCGTGGAGAGCGGCATGCGGCCGCCGTTCCAGCGGGGCACCTGGAGCGTGGCCGGGCCGCGGGCCCGCTTCACCCAGGCGGTGAGGCCGTCGAACCGAAACAGGGTGAGCGGCTTGCCGGCGAACAAGAAGCGGTCGCCTTCCTTGAGCCGCGACATGAACGACTCCTCGACGGTGCCGAGCCGGCCGCCGCGGAGCCACTTCACCTCGACCGTCGCGTCGCTCGCGATCGTGCCGATGTTCATGCGATGTTTCCGCGCGATCGCCTTGCTCGCCACATACCAGCGGCCGAAACGCTCCACGATCCGCGCGTAGTCGGGATAGGCTGCGAGCGCCGGCCCGCCGCGGGCGGCGAAGTCGATCGCCCACCGCCAGGAGGCGTCGTCGAGTTCGGCGAAGGCATGCGTCGACATCACCTCCGCGCGAAGCTCGGCCTCGCGAAAGCCGCCGCTGCAGGCCACGGTGACGATGTGCTGGGCCAGGCAGTCGAGGGCGAGCGTGAGTGGACGGCGGGCCTCGACGACGCCCGCGTCGACCGACTGCCGCGCCGCGGCGCACTCGATCAGCTCGAGCGCATGCGTGGGCACGCAGACGAGCCGGCCGACGGCGCCCGGGGCGTGGCCGCTGCGGCCGGCCCGTTGCAGGAGCCGCGCGATCCCCTTGGGGCTGCCGATCTGGAGCACCTGCTCCACGGGGCCGAAGTCGACGCCGAGATCGAGGCTCGACGTCGCCACCACGCACTTGAGCCTGCCCCGCCGCAGGCCCTCCTCGGCCTGCGTCCGCAGGTCGCGGTCCACCGAGCCGTGATGGAGGGCGAGCTGCTTCTTCCAGTCGGGCCGGGCCGCCGAGAGCGCCTCGAACCACCGCTCCGCCTGCGAGCGGGTGTTGGTGAACACGAGCGTGGTGGCGGCCGCGTCGATCGCGGCCACGACCTGCGGCAACAGTCGCATCCCCATGTGGCCAGCCCACGGGAAGCGTTCCATCGGCTCGGGGATCAGCGTCTCGATCGCGAGCTGCCGGGGCACCTCGGCCGACACGACCCGCGCCGCCTCGGCCCGCGCCGGCCCGACGAGCGCGGCGACCGCGTCGTCGAGGTTGGCGAGCGTGGCCGAGAGCCCCCACGACACGAGGCCGGGCCGCAGGCTGCGGAGCCGCGCGAGGGCCAGCTCCGTCTGCACGCCGCGCTTCGTGGAGAGCAGTTCGTGCCATTCGTCGACGACCACGGCTTCGACTCCGGCGAAGATCTCGTGGGCGTCGTCGAGCGAGAGCAGGATCGAGAGCGACTCGGGTGTGGTGACGAGCGTTGTCGGCCAGTTCTCGCGGAGCCGGCGGCGGTCGGCGGCCGAGGTGTCGCCCGTGCGCGTGCCCACGGTCCAGCCGCGTGCCACGGCATCGGGGCCGCGGAGCGGCTCCTCGAGTGCCCGCACCGTGTCGGCGGCGAGGGCTCGCAGGGGCGTGATCCACACCACGCGCAGGCCGGCGGGCGGCGCGGGGGCGGTGGCATCGACAGCCTGCGTCCGGGCGATCGCCCCGAGCCAGGCCGCGAGCGTCTTGCCCGTGCCCGTCGGCGCGTGGAGCACGCCGCTGTCGCCCGCGGCGAACGCCCGCCACACGTCCTCCTGAAACGGAAACACGCTCCAGCCACGGCCCGCGAACCAATCGCGAAAGCTCGTCAGCCCCGCGTCGTCAGGGTGGCTGGCAAGAGTGCGAGGGCGACGCGTCGCCGGCCGCTTGGAGAGCCGCTTGGGCAATGGCTTACGAGGCATCGAAGTCGGTCTACCGTCGGCGAAAACAGCGGTGCGGCCGCGGATGCCGCCCGATCCGCACGTGTAACACAATCCAAATCTTGACAGGGGTTCGAGGGCAGGGCTACTGTCTCCGTGCTTTCTCTTGAGAGCCCTTGGCCCGTCGAGCGTCGATCGCTCTTCCGGCCCTGGCCCACCTTGCCTGCCGTCCGTTTCGTTGTCGCGGACAGCGTCGTCCCCTTGGTTTCGGCCTCTCGAGGCTGAAACTGCCGCGGCACCTCCACACGGAGGACCCTTTTTCATGGCCCAGCTCATTCTCTCTTCGTCGGCCGCTCACGATGCAGGCACGGAGAAAATCCATCTGGCGGGCGGCGTCACGGTGTTCGGCCGGGATGAAGACTGCGACGTGGTGCTCCGCGACGTGCACTGCTCTCGTCGCCACATCGAGATTCGCAGCGTCGGCGACGCGTATGTCCTGCGAGACTTGGACAGCACCAACGGCGTGCTCCTCAACGGCCAGCGCGTGGTGGCGGACTGCCAGCTCCGCGAGGGGGACGTGATCGAACTGGGAATGACGCGGCTGTGCTTCGAGCCTGATCGACTCGAGAAAGAGCCGCCGGCGACCACGGTGCTTCCGGTCGTCGATACGGATGACGTCCCGACGGAAGTCTTGCCGCAGTCGCGGGCGTTGCCGCGGCCCGCTCGTTCGCAGAACACGCTGGCGGTCGTCGTGGTGACCGCCCTGGTGGCGGTGATCGCCGGACTGAGCCTGCAGCCCATGGTCCGGCAGAGGCTGCTCTCGCGGTCGAAATCCGACGCGACCGATCGGCCTGCGGTCGACGAGGAGCCGCACGATCCTGCCGCGATCTCGCACGTCGCTTCGGCTCCGTCGCGCATCGCGGTCGCCCCGCAGCGACTGCCGACGCGGGCTCCCGACAGCCGCGCGGCGAACACGCCGGCCACGCGACGGCAACCCATGCCCCCCGGCCCGGCGACTCTGGAAAATCTCCTCGAGCAGGTTCCGGCCGAACTTCCGACCGCCCCGCCGACGGCGGCCGCCTCGCGCGGCAATGACCAGGAGGCGGCATCTCGGCCGCCCGCCGATCAGCCAGCCGCCCCTCGGCTCGACGCCCCCAAGACGAGCGCGGCCGCGGTTGTCGCACGCCCGCCGTCTGATGCGTCGGCGCCGAGTCGGCCGGCCGCCCCGCCTCGGGTCGACACACCCGGTGCCGGCGTTGAACCGCCGGCCACAGCCGTGACCGCGGAGCGGCTCGCCGTGCCGCAGGAAGCCGAGATCGAAGCCGAAATGCAGGCGATCAAAAAAATGTTCAGCGACAATTTTTCGGAGCAGGCCGACCTGTCCAGGGTGATCGCGAAAATTCGTTCCACTGATCGGCAAGCCTACAAGCCGGCGAAAATGTTCGCTTTGCTGGTCACGGCCGAGCGGGAGGCGATCCAGGCCGCACTGTACCGCGATGCGATCGACTGCCTTCGACTCAGGGCCGACATCTTCGACGTCGACGAGCTCCCCGCCAGGGTCGACCTCCTGAGAGACGCATGCGAAGGGACCGCGAGCCCGTCCATCGACGTCTTCGAACTCGTGACGAACACGGCTTTCGAGGCCGTGCGGGCCGAGCGATTCGACGTCGCGCTCAAGGCCGCCCATGTGGCGGAGAAAATCGCGGATGCAATGGAACAGGCCGCGCGGCAGCAGGCCATGGTCAGCCAGCCCTCCAATGCGACGCCCCAAGACGGGCGGCCCGTCGCGGGCGGTGGACTCGCAACCGCGATGCCGTTCGGCCCGACCGGCATGACCACGCTCGCAGACGCGGGACGGCGGGTCGCCATCGCCCAGCAGCTGCGGAAGCGAATCCTCGAAGCCAAGCGACTCCGGGCAAAATACGTCGACGCCTGCGAGGAGCTTCGCGAATCGCCGCACGACAAGTCGGCCTCGGAAATTGTCGGCAAGTATCTCTGCTTCGTGAAGGAGGATTGGCGGGCCGGAATCTCCGCGCTGGCGATGGGCCGGAGCACGGTTCTCGGCGAACTGGCGTCGCGCGAGCTCGCGCTCGGCGAGGCAGGAAGTGCGGATCCGCAGGCGGCGTTCGAGTTGGCCGGTGACTGGTGGACGCTCGCCGAGCGAGGCATGCGATCGAGTGGTCTGCCGACGGGCAGCAGTGAGGCCGTCATCGCGCATGCCGCCGAGATCTATGGGCGAATTCTTGGCCGATTGTCGGATCCGATCGAGGTGGCTCTGGCAGAGAGCCGCATCGCGATCGCGAAGACACAATCCGAGTCGGGTGGGGAAGACGGCGAATTCGACGGGCCGTGAGCCTGCCGGCTCGAGCGACGAGCGCGATGCATGCGGCCTCCCCACCGGTCGTCAGGCGGTCGGCGGGTCGATCATCCGTTTCAGGTCGGTGAGCGTGCCGGCGTCGGCGGGCTGCTTGTCACGCCGCCAGCGGACGATCCGCGGGAACCGCACGGCCACGCCCGACTTGTGCCGCGTCGAATGGCTCACGCCCTCGAAGGCGAGCTGGAACACGAGCGTGGGGGTGCAGATCCGCACGGGGCCGTGCTTCTCGATCGTGGTCGCGCGGACGATCCGGTCGACTTCCACGATCTCGGCGTCGGCCAGGCCCGAGTAGGCCTTGGCGACGGTGACGAGCTTCCCGTCGTGCCAGACGCCGAGCGTGTAGTCGCTGTGGAGCCCCGCGCGGCGGCCGTGGCCCGCCTGGGCGTAGAGCAGCACCGCGTCGATCTCGAGCGGCTCGATCTTCCACTTCCACCAGTCCCCCTTCGTGCGACCCACGGCGTAGGGACTCGCGCGCCGCTTGAGCATGAGTCCCTCGACGCCGCGATCCCGCGACTCGGCCCGCCGCTCCGCGAGCGCCGTCCACGAGTCGCCCGGCACGAGCGGCGAGAGGAACGGCCCGGGTTCGTCGAGCGCACCGGGCACGAGCACCTCGGTGAACGAGCGGGGCACGAGCGTCTCGAGCGTTCGGCGGCGATCGGCCAGCGGCCGTTCGCGGAGATCGGCACCGCCGGCCTCGAGCAGGTCGTAGGCCACGAAGGCGCAGGGCACGTCGGCGAGAATCTTCTTGGTGACGCGGCGACGACCGGCCCGCTTCGAGAGCGCCGCGAACCCGAGCAGGCGGCCGTCGCGCACCGCGAGCAGCTCGCCGTCGAGCACGGTGCCCGCGGGCAGCGACCTGCCGGCGGCCACGATCTCGGGGAATGCCTCGTTCACCAACTCCTCGCCGCGGCTCCAGACGGTGACATCGTCGCCGCGGCGGACGATCTGGGCCCGCATCCCGTCCCACTTCCATTCGGCCTGCCATTCGCTCGCGGGGCCGAGGGCTGCGGCCACGCCCTCCGCATCGCCCCGGTCGAGCGGCGAGGCGAGGAAGAACGGATAGGGGCGCCGGTCGTCGGCCGCCGTGGGCTCGGGGGCGAGCAGCCGCGAAAAGGCGGCGCCATCCGAGACCGCATCCCCCATCAGCCTATGGGCCATCACCGCCGGATCGACGCCCGCGATCTCCGCCAGCGCCCGGGCCACGAGCGTTCGCGACACCCCCACCCGCAGGCCGCCGGTGAGCAGCTTGTGCCAGACGAGCCGCTCGCGGGATGCCAGCCGGCGCCAGACCGACATCACGACCCCCCGCTTGCGGTCGTCGTCGGCGCCGCGGAGGTCGTGGATCGTGGTCTGCATCACCTCGGCGAGGCCGGGCGTCGATCCGCTGTTCGCGGCGTCGCACGGCTCCGGCAGCAGGAGGGCGAGCGTTTCGGCGAGATCGCCCACGTGGGCGTAGCACTCCTCGACGAGCCAGGGGGGCAGGCCCGTCGCGGTGGCGGCCCACTCGCGGAGCTGCGTGGTCGAGACGGCCCGCAGCTGGCGGTCACCGCAGAGCACGGCCAGGGCGCAGGCGGCGTCGTCGGGTGCGGCCGCGGCGAAGTAGTCCCGCAGGGCGGCGAGCTTTTCGGTGGTGCTCGTCGTGCCGTCGAGCCGCCAGTAGAGCGCGGTGAAGTCGTTCAAGCGTCGACCTCGTCGGGCACGTCGGGTTCGCCTTCGCCGGTGAACCGCGTCGGCAGCACGGAGGCGTCGTAGCCGCGTTCACAGAGCAGGCGGGCGAGGGAGTCGGTGAAGCCATGCGTGACGAGCACGCGGCGGGCCCGGGAGGCCTCGATCGCCTGCATGAGGCCGGGGAAGTCGGCATGGTCGGAGACCACGAAGCCCCGCTCGAAGCCGCGGCGGCGGCGGACGCCGCGGAGCAGCATCCAGCCCGACGCCATCGCCACGCTCGACTCGCCGAAGAGCCGCAGCCACGAGCTCCCCAGCACGCTCGGCGGCGCGATCACGAGGGCCCGGCCGTCGCCCACGCGGCGGGCCCGCGGCGGTACCCGGTCGATCGACGGCAGCCGCACGCCGCTGGCCCGGTAGGCCTCGACGAGCTTCATCACGGCCCCGTGGGCGACGATCGGCCCGATCGACGGATCGACCATCGCCGCCAGCCGCTGTGCCTTGCCGAGGGCGTAGGCGAGGATCACGCTCGTGCGGCCCGCGTCGCGGTTGGCCCGCCACCAGTCGTTGATCCCGGCGGCGATCGTGGCCGGCTCCTGCCAGCGGTAGACGGGGAGGCCGAACGTCGATTCGCTGATGAAGACGTCGCACTCCACCGGTCGAAACGCCGCGCAGGTGGGATCGGCCTGGAGCTTGTAGTCGCCGGTGACCACCCAGGTGACGCCCTGGTGCTCGAGGCGAACCTGCGCCGAGCCGAGCACGTGGCCGGCCGGATGGAGCGACACGTTCACGCCGTTGATCGTGATCGACTCGCCGTCGCGGAGCGTGTCGATCACCGCCGAGTTACCGAGCCGGGCCTGCATCACGAGCTTGCCGGCGGCCGCACAGAGATACCGCTCGCAGCCCCAGCGGGCGTGATCGCCGTGCGCGTGCGTGATGATCGCGCGGCTCACGCGCCGCCAGGGATCGACGTAGAAATCCCCCTGCGGGCAATACAGCCCCGATTCGGTCACCTCCAGCAGATCACGCATGCCCGCGATTGTCGCTCACCGCGGACGGTTTCACCATCCAAGCCCCCATGCGCGAGCAGGGGGATGATGCGGCGTCGATCCCGAACCGGCCCGCATTATCCCCCGGCGGACGGTTTCACCATCCAAGCCCCCATGCGCGAGCAGGGGGATGATGCGGCGT
>CAZXIG010000126.1:0-8521 GCA_964640405.1 uncultured Candidatus Kuenenia sp. | reverse complement strand
GGCGGTCTCGTGTGCGGCGGCAGCATCTATCACGGCGCACCGCCGGGCGAGGCGGAGATCGGCCACCTGCGGCTCGACCCCGAGGGCCGCACCACCGAGGCGCTCTGCTCGGGCTGGAGCCTCGACGCGCGAATCCGCGCGGCCGTGGCCCGCCGCGGCGACGTGCTGCTGGCGGCGAGCGTGAGCGGCGGCTCGCCCAACCTCGTCAAAGCGTTCGAGTGGGCGAATGACCAGGGGCTCGAGACGGCGGCGATCGTGGGGGCGAAGCGAGGCCGGCTGGCCGAGATCGCCCGCCAGGCGATCGTCGTGGCCGACACCCACTACGGCCGCGTGGAAGACGTGCAGATGAATATCCTGCACATGCTCTGCTATGCATTCATGGAGCTGCCGGCCCTCGCGGCGCCGTGACCGTGTCGTCGGCCGTGATCACCACGCTGCGATCACCACCGCACGGTCACGTTCCTCACCGAGCCGCCGCGGCGGGCGCGAGTTTGAGGATGCCCCAGGTGGCCAGCCGCGGGAGCGTGATGCGGATGACATCGGCATGCACTTCGGGCTCGAGATCGATGGCCGGCTCGCCCGGCTGATGGTAGGTGACCCGGCCGAGCGGCCCCCAGCGGTCGGGGTGTCGCAGCGTGACCGTCGTGTTTCGATACACGTCTGTCTGCCTGCCGTCCGGCGACGCATTCCAATTGACGACGTGGATGATCGGGCCAGTTGCCGACGCCCGCGGGAAGAGGTACACCCCCTGCGGGCCCTCCCAGCCGAGGATGTCGATACCGCGGGCGGCGATGAAGGCGTCGAGGTCGGCGTCGGGAGCCACGAGCCGCAGCCGCCGGGTGGCCAGCACGCGGTCGAGCACGGCGCGGTCTTCGGCGGCGAACGACTCCGGCGGGCTCACGAGCACGAGCGTGCGCACGGCTTGCAGATCGGCCTCGCGAAGCGGGATGCGGGCCTGCTTCGTGGCGGCGGCGATCAGGTGAAACGGCACCTGGAGCGTAGCCAGCCGCTCGCACACCTCCTCGAGCCGGGCCTTCGTCGCCACATCGGCATTCACGAGCACGCCCACCTCGGCCATGCTCGAAGCGGCGTCGAACAACTCCGGATGCTCGTGGATCAGGTCGTAGGCGGCGCCATAGTCTTCCCGGGTGCCGAAGTAGCGGGGCAGGCTGCCGATCGCATCGGAGCCCATGTAGATGTCCCACGGCACGAGCTGCAGCTGCCCGGTCGCATACGCCAGGGCCAGCGTCCGCAGACCGTCGGCCGTGCCCAGTGGCAAGGGCGTGGAGACGAACTGCATGCCGAGGGCCTCCGCCGACTTGTTGCCGGCGAGGCTGGCCGCGAACGTCCGGTCGTAGACCTCGCCGTGGTAGAAGTCCACGGTGTCGGCATGGTAGAGACGCTCGTCGGCCGCCGCGATTGGCAGGCCCTCGTTGACGGAGATGGCGATACGTTTGGAAGGCGACGCTTCATCCAAGACATCGCGGAAGTCGCGATAAAACTTCCGGGTGCTCTCGATCTGGAAGGCGATGAAATCGGGCGTGAGCGGCAGGCTCGAAAACGTGCGCCGGTAGGTCGCGGCATCGGGAATGCCGTGAGCCTTCAGGTGCTCGCGGTAGTCGAAGCCGTCGAGCGAGTCGATGCCGAGGGCGGCGAGTTCCGCGGGCGTGTGCACGCGGCGCAGATAATCGCGAAACCCAGCCCGGCAGGCGTCGCAGAAGCAGACGGCCGCGTGCCGCACCCACGAGGCGTTGATGGCAGAGTCGTCCACGTGAAGCATGTCGACGCCGATCTCCACCTGCTGCCGCGCGGCCGCGAAAAACAGGTCGCGAAACGCCGGCTGATTGCAGCAGCCCGTGTAGTGCGGTGGCTTGAACGTGACCATCCACGACGGCATGTTCTTCTCGCCATCGAACGTCTCGTGGCGGCCGCTCGTGTCGCCGGCGTTGCACGGGCCGGGCGTGGCCTTCTCGGTGCCCTGCAGGCCGTTGAGAGTGCCCTGGTAGCGCAGGCCAGCGGCGTGCGCCGCCTGCACGAACTCGCTCTTCGTGCCATACACCCAGAGCAGGTCGGTGGCGTGAAACGACTGCATCGTGGGGAGCGCGTCGGGCCGCTCCCACCGGGTGGAAAACGGGATCGCGGACCGCTTGAGGACGAGCGGCCGCGCGGGCTCAGGCCGCGGCGGCGGGAGGCGGGCCACGGTCGCCGCCGCAGCCGCTATGTCGCCCGCGTGGATGGCGGCGATGTCGGCGGCAGGCAGGGCCGTGCCGTAGATGCGAAACCGCCCGATCCAGCCCTTGAATGGCCGGATGCCGCCGGCGATGTTGCCGATCGTCACGGGGCCCCAGGCGGGTGGAAGAGGGCCGGCGACGGGCTGCTCGCCGAGCAGCGTGACGGGCCGTTGGAGCCCCCCCAGATAGCCGCACACCGTGCCGCTGCCGACGGTGATGGCGGTGAATCGCCACTCGTCGGCAGCAGGAAATGCCAGACGGTCGCGAAAGGTGCGGGGGGCCACGAAGGAAAACGGAGTCATGCTCCCGGAGAGGGCGAGGCTCACCGAAAACCCTCGTGGCGCCGGCACAAGATCCCAGCCGCCCCCGGCCCAGGCCAGCCGCGGACTCGGCCCTTCGACGGCCGGCGCCTGCCGCGACCACACGACAATGGAGAACGCATCGAGGCCCGCGAACTTCTGGTTCTTGAAGACCACGCTGCTCCCGGCCGGGGAGGTGTCGACGCCGGCAGCGCCGCCGTGGCGCGACGCGGCCGTGAGGTCGAGGCACCCGCCCAGCCGCCAATCCTCGAAGGCCGCCGCCTCGGCAGGCACATGCGTCGTGATCGTCGCCTCGCCGCCGAGCGAACCTTCATTTCGGAAGTTGCTCGCGAAGGGCAGATCGACGAGCGGCAGCGCCACGTCGGCGGCCTGCACCGCGGCGGGCGCGAGCAGCCAGCAGGTGAGCAGCAAGATGCAGGAGGCGGTGCAGAGGCGTGGTTTCATGACCGCAAGGTAGCGGGCGGGGGCCCTGGTGTCATTCAGGTGGAGCGTGACCGGATTCAGCTTTTGCGGCGGCAGTTGAAGCACGACACTGGCAGAGAAATCGCGGGTTCCGGGAAGTGCAGGCCCTCTCGGAATCACGAAAAATCTGAATCCGCGGTGAGCTGGAACTGAATGACGGAGCCACGCGGCGCGGGCATACTCCTGGAATCTGGAGGCCATGCCATGAGCCGACGTCGAAACCACGCTGCCTATCGATCCGCCCGAGGCACCACCCGCCGTGAATTTCTCCATGTGGCGGGAGTGGCCGCCGCGCAGGCGGTCGTGTTTGCGGGCGATCCATCGGGCCGGCCCGCGGCGGCTGCGACGCCTGCCGGCGACGGTCCGGGCATTGGCGTGATCGGCTGCCGCTACCAGGGGTCGGTGATCGCGGCCAAGGCGAAGGCCCACGGGCGCGTGATCGCGCTGGCCGATGTCGATCGCGAGGTCCGCGAGCTTACGGCCATCGACTCGAAGGTGGCCGCGCAGGTGCGGCTCACGCCCGCCGAAATCTACGCCGACGTCGCCGCGGCCGACCGCCACCAGGACTACCGCCGGCTGCTCGACGACAAGCGGATCGACGTGATCTTGATCGGCACGCCGGACCACTGGCACTCGAGGATGCTCATCGACGCCGTGAAGGCCGGGAAGGACGTCTACTGCGAGAAGCCACTCACGCTCACGATCGACGAGGGCAAGGAGATCCGCAAGGCGGTGCAAGCCTCGGGCCGGATCGTGCAGGTGGGGTCGTGGCAGCGGAGCGACCACCGGTTTCGCACGGCAGTGGAGATGGTGCGAGCCGGGCGGATCGGGAAGCTCGAGAAGGTCGACGTCGTGCTCGGCAAGAACCAGGTCGGCGGGCCGTTCGCGAAGCAGCCGGTGCCGTCGGGCCTCGACTGGAACCTCTGGCAGGGGCAGACACCCGACGTGGCCTACATCCAGGAGCGGTGCCACTTCAACTTCCGCTGGTGGCAGGCCTATTCGGGCGGCGACCTCACGGACTGGGGCGCGCATCATGTGGACATCGCCCGCTGGGCGATCGGCGCTGAGCCCGTCGAGATCGAGGGGACGGCGACGTATCCCACGACGCCCGACGGCTATGACGTGCCGCTCACCTACTCGGTTCGGTATCGGTTCGCCAATGGTGTCGAGATGACGGTCAGCGACAGCGGTCGCAACGGCATCATGTTCACCGGCAGCGAGGGCCGGATCTTCGTGAACCGCGAAAACCTCTCGGGCAAGCCGGTCGAGGACCTCAAAGACCGGCCGCTGCCGCGCGAGGCGTTCGCGCTCTACGACTTCGACAATCGATCGCGGCCGGAGCGGGCCGGCAAGATCGATGCGATCGTGAACCACATGGGCAACTTCTTTGACTGCGTCGCGGCGCGCCGCCAGCCGATTGCCGACGTGGAAAGCGGCCACCGCAGCGTGTCGGTCTGTCATCTCGGCAACATCTCTTGTAGTCTTGGGCGAAAATTGGCCTGGGATCCGGTGGTCGAACGGTTCGTCGCGGATGCCGAGGCTGACGGCATGCTGTCCCGTCCGCAACGGGCTGGCTTTGAGGTACGGGCGTGACCGTTCGATCCACGGGCAGTTTTGGCCGCAACGCCGCGCTCGTGGCCGCCGTGCTCGGCTGGCTGTTCGACGGGTTCGAGATGGGGCTCTTTCCGCTGATCGGCGGGCCGGCCCTCAAGGATCTGCTCGGTGCGACCGCCGCGCCCGGCGACGCCGACAAATGGTTCGGCGCGATCATCGCCGTGTTTCTCGTCGGCGCCGCCACGGGCGGCGTGCTCTTCGGCTGGCTCGGCGATGCGATCGGCCGCGTCCGTGCGATGTCGCTGAGCATCTTCACGTATGCGGTGTTCACCGGCTTGTGCGGCTTTGCGACAGAGGCTTGGCACGTGGCCGTGCTCCGCTTCATCGCGTCGCTGGGGATGGGGGGCGAATGGTCGCTCGGCGTGGCGCTCGTCAACGAACTCTGGCCCGGGAAGTCGCGGGCGGTCACGGCCGGGCTGATCGGCGCCGCGGCGAACGTGGGCTTCCTGCTCGTCGCCCTCCTGAGCCTCGGGCTCGGGGGCGTGATCGACGGTGCCCGAGGGGCGCTCCTGGGCCTCGGACTGTCGGAGGCGAGCGTGTCGCACCTGCTGGCCAACTCGGCCTGGCGTCTGCTCATGATCTCGGGCGCGCTGCCGGCCCTGCTCATCTTCCTGATCCGCATGGGGGTGCCCGAATCGGAGAAATGGCAGGCCGAGAGCGACCGCGGCGCCACCTCGCACTGGCTGAAGGCCGATCTCGTGGGTGTGCTCATCGGGGCCGTGGCGGCGCTGGCCATCATCTGGGCCTGGTCGCCGGCGGGGCTTGCAGCCGGCCCGGCGGTCGTCGTGACGGCCGTGGGCCTCGTCGTCACGGCGCTGGGCTATCTGCATCCGGTGCGGCGGTATCTGGTGCGAGCGGAGGCGGCCGGCACGCTCGCACCCGGCTCGGGCCGGCACGTGGTCGCGATGATGCTCTTTGGCGCGAGCCTCGCGGGCGTCACGCTCCTCGGCACCTGGGGGGCGATCCAGTGGATTCCACGCTGGGCGATCCAGCTCGGCGGCGATGCGGCGCCGCATGCCAAGGAATATTCGCAGATCGCCACCGCCCTCGGGGCGATCGTGGCGACGTATCTCACGGCGCTCGTGGCCGACCGGCTCGGCCGCCGGCCGACGTTCGCCATCCTCTGCCTGGCGACGATCGCCGCGGCGCTGTGGCTCTACCAAGGGCACGATTCGTTCGGGACGTCGTTCCTCGTGGCGGCGTTCCTCGCCGGCGGCGTGAGCGCGTCGTTCTACGGCCTCTTCCCGCTCTACTTCCCCGAACTCTTTCCCACGGCCGTCCGCGCCACCGGCCAGGGCTTCGCCCTCAACTTCGGGCGGATCATCGCCGCCATCGGCGGCCTGCAGACGGCCGCCCTGATGGGGTATTTCGGGGGGAGTTTTCCCAAGGCCGGCTCGGTGCTCGTGGCGATCTATCTCGTGGGCGCGGTGATCGTGTGGCTCGGCCCCGAAACGAAGGGCCGGCCGCTGCCGGAGTGACGGAAAACCTGAATGCCAGCCGCATTCCGGCTGAATGACGGCCGCGTTGGGCACAGGTTTAATCATGTGCATGGTGCCCGCCGCGGTCCGCGGCCGGCAGGACGCCGCCGTTTTCCCAGGGAGATCTTCGTTTATGGCCAGTCTGATCACGTCCGCCCATCGCGACCTCTACCAGCGGGAGGGCTACTTCATCGCCGAGCGCGTGATCCGCCCCGAGCACCTCGAGATCATGCGCAATGCCTGTGATCACCTCATCGACGTCATGCACCGGCAGATGGACGAACTCGGCGTCGACCACATCCACATCTCGCACCGCGGCAAGCGCTACCACATCGCCAAGCAATACCACCAGGCGCCGCGACTCGAGGAATACGTGTTCAGTGACCTCATGGCCGACGTCTGCAAGGCCACGATCGGCGACACCGCCTTCCTCTTCTACGACCAATACGTGGTCAAGGCGGCGGAGAAGGGGACGAAGTTTTCCTGGCATCAGGACAGCGGCTACCTCGGCTTCCCGCACCGCGAATACGTGACGGTGTGGGCGGCCGTCGACGACATGACGCTCGAGAACGGCACGGCCTACGTCCTGCCCTATTCGAAGGTCGGCATCCGCACGCTCGTCGAGCACATCCGCGACCCCGAGAGCGGCGACAAGTGTGGCTACTTCGGCGACGAGCCGGGCCTGCCGGCGGTGGTGCCGGCCGGCAGCCTGGTGGTGTTCAGTTCGCTCGTCTTCCACCGCAGCGGCTTCAACACCACCGACCGGATGCGACGGGCCTACGTCACGCAGTATTCCCCCGAGCCGATCTTCAAGCCGGGCACGCACGAGCCGATGCACCTTGCCGTGCCGTTCCTGAAGGACGGACGCAACGTCTATCAGCCGCAGGCCGAGGCCGTGGCGTCATGACGCACGGCCAGGGGATTTCGCGACGCTCGCTCTTGCGATCGGCCGCCGGCGCGGTGGCGGCCGCGGCGGTCGCACGCGGCGGGGCTGCCGCCGACGCCCCGTGGCGGCCCGCGTACATCCTCGCCTCGGCGCTGTACGGAAACTTTCCCCTCGCCGACATCCTGCCCGAGGTGGCGAAGACTGGGGCGGGAGCGATCGACCTCTGGCCCAAGCCGCACGGCACGCAGCGTGAGGAGATCGACACGCTCGGCGACGAGAAGGTGCGGGAGATGCTCGCTGACGCCGGCGTAAAGCTCGGCAGCATCGCCTGCTACAAGGTCGGGGCCTTCAATCTCGCGGGTGAGTTCGCCCTCGCGAAGCGGCTCGGCGCCGAGGCACCGGTGCTCGTCACGATAGCGCCCGGCAAGGGAGATGCGCCGGGCGACGAACTCGCCGCCGCCATCGAAGGTTTTCTGGAGAAACTGCGGCCGAGCGTCGCCGCCGCCGATGAGACCGGGGGCGTGATCGCGATCGAAAACCACTCGAACTCGCTCCTCCAGACGCCGGACGGCATCCGCCGGTTCGCCGACGCCGTGACGAGCGAACGTGTGGGCATTGCCTTCGCCCCACACCACCTCCCGCAGGACGCGAACCTCATCGCCACGCTCGCCCGCGACCTGGGTCCGCGGATGAAGTTCGTCTACGCGCAGCAGCACGGCAAGGGGTCGAAGGAGAAGCTGCCGAAGGAGGACGAACTCCTGCAGATGCCGGGCCGCGGGCCGCTCGACTTTGGGCCACTCATGCGCGAGCTGGCATCGCAGCGGTTCGCCGGCCCCGTCGAGATCTTCATGCATCCGGTGCCCCGCGGCGTGCCGATCCTCGACACCGTCGCGGCCGTCACCGCCGAGGTCAATCGGGCCCGTGCCCATCTCGACGCCCTTCTGGCTCCGGACTCTTCCGGGAGCCGGCTATGAGACGCACCCCCGAGCCCGATCCCAACGGAAACGTCGCCTCGACGGAGTGCTCGGTCGCCCCGTCGAGCTTTCGGCTGCGATAGAGGTGGAAGCGATCGACGGGGATGTCGTCGATCGCGAGGCGAGCCGTCTCGCTCAGGAAGTTCACCGTCCAGGAGCGCGGCACGGCCGGCGTGAACCGCGCGAGCGTGACGTGCGGCACGTACGGCCGCCGCTCGATCTCGAGGCCATGCGACACGAGCGCCGCGCCGATGGCGGCATGCAGTTCGGCAAGAGCGGCCGACTCGGCCACGCCCGCCCAGAGCACGCTCGGCCGCCCACGCAGCGGAAACACCCCCGTGCCCTGGATCGCGATCGAAAAGGCGTCGTGCGTCACTCGCGCGAGCGCTTCCGGCAGGCCGGCGCACGCGGCGTCCTCGATGTCGCCGAGAAAATGGAGCGTGAGATGCAGCTGCACGGGCCGCACCGGCCGCACGCCCCGCGGCGGCTGAAGGAGCAACTGCCCGAGCCGCCAGCAGACGGGCTTCGGCAGGTCGATCGCGATGAAGAGCCGTCG
>CAZXIG010000125.1:0-8560 GCA_964640405.1 uncultured Candidatus Kuenenia sp. | reverse complement strand
AAATAACATGCCATTGTGTGCGTTTTGGCAACACATGCCACGCAGGGCTCGCCCCCTGCGTCCGCGCCCCGGCGAGCGGATCCCGTATCTTCAGCTCCGCAGTCGTTCGTAGAACGCCCGCGGCGCAAGGATGTCGACGCCCTGAAACGTCTCCAAGGCCAGCAACTCGTGATCGCCCGTCACGATGCAGACCGCGGATCCGGAGATCGCCGTGCCCAGCACAGGCAGGTCGTCCTTGTCCCGCACCGCACCAGGAGGCACCGCCGCCGGTTTCACAATTTCACTGTTCGCCCTCAACGTGGCGACGACGGCGTCCGCCTGGCGCTTGGTCGCCTTGAACTTGCCCCGGTGATGTTTGGCCACCTCGGCAAGGATGTGCTCCGAGAGGACGACCACGTGATCCCGATAGACGAGGGTCACCAGTGCCTGACAAAGCCCGTGCGTGGCGATGGCCGCCAACAGCACGTTCGTGTCGAGCACCACCCTCACGAGATGGCCCGGAAGACATCGTCGTCTGTTATGAAACCCTGCGCTTCCGCGAGGGGGACGGTCATCTTCCGCAAGGCGGCGATCTGCTCGGCGGCGATATAGCGCCGCAACGACTCCCGCACGACCTCGCTCGATGGTCGATGCTGGCGCCGGCTCAGGGCCTCGAGCTGCCGCTTGAGTTCAGTGGGGATGCGGACGTTCAACGTGGTTTCCATGCGTTACATTGTAATGCATGCATGCTTGAAGGGCAACAGTCGCATTGCCGCCGCGTGGCGGCCTGTTCATCGGATGCGGCCGCGAGGCGTCAGTGTTCGCGCACGAAGATGAACCGGTCGACGTAGATCGCCTTGACGTTCTTCGGGTCCACACCGCCGGTGGTGCCGATCCAAACGTTGACGGCGTCACTGAAGTCGTGCACGCCGAAGTCATAGAGCCGATAACGGCCGTCCGCGATCGGCTCTGTCCTTTTCAGTTCCGCAGCCTGCGGCTCCACGACGTGGAGTCGTGCCCTTGCGGGTAGCCCATCTCCTGCGGTGTCCGCGGCTTGCTCGAGACGCGCACGGCGTCGATGAGGATCTGCGGGTTGCCGAGCGTGAGCGTGGCGGCGCCGGGCTGCGGCACGAACGGACGGTAGGACATCGTCTGGTCCTCCAGGCGGCCGTCGATATAGAGCCGCACGTTGTTCTGCTGCGCGTCCTTGTCGTAGACCAGCGCCAAGTGCCGCCAGGCAGCGGCACGCCACGGGGTGTAGAACTGCAGCCGCGTGGGCATGTTTCCGCCGTCCAGCAGGTTGATCCGCTGAATGGGCTGCGCATTGCCGTCCCTGCCGTTCCAGTCCCAGGTCAGCATGTCGCGGTTGTTCGCGTCCGCGACGCCGATGAGCCGGAACCAGGGGGGTGAGGCGATCCAGTCAGCGGCCCCGGCCGGCTTGACCCAGAGCTCGAGCGTGAAACTCCCTCCGTTCAGCAGCGGATCGTCCTTCGTCAGCGGCAGCGTCAGCGTGCTGGCGGCCAGGGCTTTTCCAAAGCGCCCCTCGGCGTAGGTGGCGGCGCCCGCCAGGGCCCGCTTGGCCGCGCCAGCCTCGACGGGCGCGCCTGCGCCCTCGTCGAATTGGAACAGCAGCGCGGTGTCTGCATCCGCGACCGGCGGCGCGGCGGGGGCAACGCCCGGCGGCTGGATGAGGTGCTGCAGGGCGCCGCGGAGCCGCCAGCCGTCCTTGATCTCTAGCGCGCCGAAGAGGTCGCCGCCGGCCAGGGCGGCGCGAGCCTTGGCGGTTTCAGCCTGCACTGCCAGGCGGTCGGGGTCGGCGGCGGGCAGACTGTCGCCCCACGCGGCGAGCAGGTCGTCGCCGGCCTGGAGCGCGGCCCCGCACTGCTGGATCGCGGCGGCGGGCGCGACGGCTACGCCGCCGGCGAGGACCGCGCCGTCGTCCAGGCGAAGCACCGCGAGGTCGTAGGGTGCCAGTTCCAGCGATAGTGGACGGCCGGCCGCGACCGGGCTGACCGTGTCGGCGACGAGGTTCCGGACGCCACCCGCCGTGGAAAAGACGAGCGTGGCCTGGAGCGGACTCCACGTCGGGTTCGCGACCATGAGGTAGGTCTTGCCGTCCGCCTCGCCTTTGCGGACGACGAGATTCCTGTCCAGTCCGTTGCCGGTCAGCCGCTCGTAGCGGCACAGCGGCAGGCTGCGGAACGCGGCCGCGAAGCGGCGCATGTCGCGCGGATCATTCTCACTGCTATTCACGTCGATCCAGGTGTGCGTGATGAACGCCGGCGGCGTGGCGAAGGCGGCCAGCCGCAGGAAATCATGCGCGCCGTAGTCGGGGCCCGGCCAGGCGTACAGGCAGCCGAACTTCATCTGTTCACCGCCGCCGGCGATCTGCAGGCTGCGCCACTGGAAGGTCTTGAAGTACGAATTGAACGGATAGCGGCTCTCCCGGAAGGCGTTGAACAGGAAGGCCGCGGAATCGGGCCCGTTGTCGAACAGCGCCCGCAGGGGGCCGTTTTCCAGCGCCGCCGACTGCACGCCGCTGCCGATGAAGGAGACGGGCCAGTCGTTGCGCGAGTGCAGCCCGTCCCACCAGCCGCAGCCGGTCGACTCGCCGGGCCGGTTGAACAGGGCCGGGTCGTAGCCGGTCTTGCGCAGTTCGAGCAAGGCTTTGGATGCGTCTTCCCCCGCGACGGCTTCGCGCAGCCACCAGTCGTTCTCGAACGGGTGCGTGTTCCAGATGAAGCTGAGCTTCAATCCCTGGGCCGCAGCCGCCCGGCGCATGTCCGCGGTCAGCTCGTAGAGCATCCGGCACCGCCAGGCGATCCACTGCTCCTTGGCGTTGGCCATCAGCCACGCGTACCGTTTCTGATACCGCCCGGCGTCGTCGCCCGCCACGGGTATCTTCACGCCGCTGTTCGCCTCGAAGCGGGCAATGGTGCGGTCGTCGTAGGAGACATCGAGGCTCTGGTCCCCGGAACCGACCCCGGAGAAGCCGCCGGTGGCGTCCCAGCCCGGCCTGAGCCAGGTGCCGGCGAGCACGGTGACCCCAGCGACTCCGGGCACGCCCTTGTACTGCCGGGCGATATCCTCCGTGATGCGCACCAGGTCGCCCCACACCTCGGGCGCGACGAAGTTGGGCTGGCCCGCGCCCTGCAAGCCCTGGGCCCGGCGCTTCCCCTCCTTGTCGATGAAGACGATGGTCGGCTCCAGGGCGGTCGGGTCCTTGTCGCACCGTTGCTGCTCGTCGCGGAGCAGTCGCTCGAGATACGGCGAGATCATGTGCGAGGCCTGGACGGCCGGCATGAACGCCACGCCGTTGGCCGCGCCGATGCGGGCGAGCAACTCGTAGTGTTCGCGCACCGCATCAAAGCCACCGGGGTACAGCCCCGGATGGATGCCGGTGGCGTAGCGGTGCATGCCGTCCACCGACACATTCTGACCGGTGAACCGCAGGTACTCGATGTAGTGGCAGTAGGCGTTGTAGAGCTTGGCGTAGAACCGCGGATGCGCGCCGCTCGTCATGGCCGGCGACCCTATGAGGCCATGCACCGGTCCTTCGTCGGCGTCGACATCCGAGCCGAAGCTCGAATAGGCGCGTGAGTTCTCCGAATACGGTCCCAGCAGCCGACCGGGGACCGCATGCGGGATTTTCAGCGCCGGCAGACGTCCTTTGACCTCGTACACCAGAATCCGCTTCACGGTCGCGGCGCCGACGCTGTCCGGATTCCAGTCCGGCGTGTGCGCGACGGCCGAGACGCCGATGTAGGCGGTCGGCCGGCTGGCCCAGTAAACCAGCGACATCGTGCGCAGCTTGCCGCCGACCGGGTATGGCCAGCCCATCTGCACGCCGGTCACCGGCCCCAGGCGCAGGCCGTTGCCCTGCGAAACGCCGTTCTTGTACTCCGGCTTGGCGTTCAGGTCACAGGGCTCGACGACGCCCAGGCTCATGTGCCGGAAGGAATCATCCGGGTACTCGGCCACGATGAGGTGCGCCTTGTGCAGGTTCTTGACCTTGAACTCGAACGTCATCGAGGCGTTGCGCTCGCTGACCATGCTCCGGCACGGGCCGATGGCGGTCTGCACGACAGCGCTTGTGCCGGGGAAGTCGAGCCGCTGATGCGGGTCGTTCTCGTCGCCACAGTTGATCTCGTCCACCAGCTCGAGATCCATGATCTTCTCGTCCGGCAGCGCCGGGTCGGCGATCTCCGGCTGATCGAGCGTGCCGATCTGCACCACCTCGGTGCCGCGCTCGGCGGTGACTTTGCCGGCGGCGTCTTTCAACTGGATGGCCACTGCCGTCACGCCAGGGTCCTGGCGGGCGAGCGTCCAGTCCCAGACCTCCTCCGCGCCGAAGGGCGTCTGCTCGACGCCGCGGCTGGCGAGGGTTCCCGGCAGCTCCCCGGCCGCGGCGCCCGCCTCGTCGCCGCGGGCGGTGACCGTCAGCGTCCCGGCGCCCTGCGGAATGCGCAGCTCCAGCTTGGCCGGCTCCGGGAGGGTGAAGAAAGGACAGCGCCGGCCGGTGTGCCCCACCTGGATCGGCCCGGCATCGTCGGCCGAGAGCAGCTCGAGCCGCACCCGGTATTTCAGAGAGTAGGCCCGGCCCGCTTCCAGCCCCGTGCCGTCGGAGCCTTCCGGCGTCAGTTCCAGGCGCAGGAACGCGTCCGGCGTCTCCACGAGCCGGGCCGAGCCGCACGCCAGAGGCTCGACCGTCGCCCGGACCGCGGCATAGAAATTGTCTGGCGCATCCATGGGCCGAACCGTCGCCTGCAGCAGCCGCACGCCCGGCACCGGCTGCGGCAGCGTGCCGCCGCTGTAGACGATCGGCTGGTCCGACGCGGTCGCCGCCCGCACCTGCGCGGAGCATTCAGCGAATTTGAAATCGCTGTAGTTGATGGCCGCCACGCTGAACGCCGTCAGGTCCAGATCGGCCCGCACGGTCCGCGCCTTGTGCAACGGCCGCACCGTCAGGTCGACCTCGTACACGGCTGCCGGCTTTGCGCTCTGCGTGTCGCGCCACAGGCAGCGCACCGAGTGCGTGGCCTCCGCCGTTTCCGAACGGTGCTCCGCGGCGAGCCGCGCGAAGGTGTCGGCCTCCCCCTGCGGCTGGTAGACGGCGGTGGGCGGCGGGTTCGTCGGCGCCGATGCGGCCGATGCGCCGGCGGGAGACTCGGGCTCGACAACCAGCCGGGCGGCAAGCAGGTCGCACATCGCCGCGTTGCCGCGTCGCGGGCCGGCGCCCAGCGTCAGGCCGCCGCCCGGGGCCATCGCGGCCTTGAAGAACGACTGGTCGACCTGCGCACTCAGGCCGGTCGCCGCGGTTGCGGACTCCGCGGCCGCGGCCCCGGACAGGAACCGCGCCTCCACCGCGCAGCGGCGGCGAACGCCGGCCCGCGGCTGCGCCGGCTCGATCCGCAGATGGGTGGAGCCGTCGGCCTCGGTGGTCAGCCGGGCAAACACGCAGCTCTTGGAGACGTCCAGTTCCAGGCGGCGCTCGCCCAGGTCGACGCTCAGCCGCGTGAGGGGCGCGTTGCCGGCATGCAGTTTCTTCCAGGCAACCGGCCCGATGAACCCGCGCACCTCCACGCCGTCCAGCCGCGTCGCGGTGTAGCCGCGGTTGAACAGCGGCCGGGCCGTGCCCTGGCCGGGCGCGTCGAGCACCAGGTCGAGGAGCGGCGGGCCGGCGGCCCCCGTCGCCAGCGTCGAGGCGGCCTCGATCCGAAATCCCGACTTCGTGCCGCTGAAGCGCACGCTGCCCTCGCGGGTGTCCGGAGTGTCGGCGGGGCGGAGTACCAGCCCGCGATCTGCCGCCTGCGATTCGGCCGCGCGCAACCCGGCGAGCCGGATGGCTGCGAAATCCGCGGCGTCGCCGTAGCGGATTTCGACGGCCTCGGCGGCGAACAGTGCGCGGCCGAATGTGAAGGCGGTCTCGCCGGGCGCGGCCGGCGCGGTCCAGGCCGGCCAGAGGCCCACCAGCGGCGGCGGCAGGGGCGCGGCCGACGCGGCCGGCGGCAGGTTGCGCTCCGGGAATTGCGGCGTCACGGTGAACTCGGGGATCGGCGGCCACCGGGGGATTTGCTGCTCCCAGATCACCTCTCGCTTCTCGTTGAGCGCCATCACCCACGCGCTTTGCAGCCGTTCCCAGGGCCCGTCGCTGCGCTCGAACACGCGGATTTTTTCCACGGGCAGGCTTTCCGGGAACTCGAGCTCCCACCACGCACCCGGCTGCTGATCGGTCATGGCCACGGTGCGATAGTTGCCCCAATTGAGTTTGCAGCCGTCGATGGCGAGCTCCGCCAGGGCGCCGCCCTGTCCGTGCGAGGTGGACGACTGTTTCACGCTCCCGCGCGGGGCGACGTTCTTGCCGTCGCTGATCACCTCGACTTCCGCCACTTCCAGCCCTTTCGCGGCGCCCGTGTCCGTGCGGTGCTCGATCCGGATGTGCTTCGCGAAGACCGGCTCGGCGGCCGCTGCCTGCGCCCACCCCGCCAACGCCAGCACACACGACACGCTCGCGATCCATCCGTTGATGGCTTTCATGTCTCTCACGGCATGATCTCGGGGAACCACCGGCCTCGTCCAAAGCCTGGCAGCGCGCGGTGGGATCGCCGCCCATCATGGTCCGACAGGCACGTGGCCGAACGTTTCGGTCCATCCTCGCGAAAAAAGCCTAGCATGCCGCGAATCGCCCCGCCTCCTACGAAAGGTGGAGGCCGGCGCGGAATCGGGCTGCCACAGGCGGCACGACCGCGGCCCCGTCAGCGGCGTTCCGGCGGGGCGGCCTTGAGGAGGCCGAGGTCGAACGCGCGGGCCACCACTGCCGTGCGGTCGGGGGCATCGAGCTTGGCCATCAGCCCGCGGATGTGGGTCTTGACCGTCACCCCCGAGATCGACAGCCGTCGGCCGATGTCGGCATTGCTCGCCCCGGTGCGCAAGAGCGCGAGCACGTCGGCCTCCCGCGGCGTGAGCGGCACGATCTTGGCGGCGGGATCGCCCACGAGCCGACCGCACCGAATGTGGCGACCTCCCGCCCGCGCCTCGCGGATCGCCGCCACGATCGCGGCGGCATCCGCCTCCTTCGTCACATACCCGCAGGCGCCGGCCTGCTCGGCCCGCGCCGCGTCGGCCGCGCTCTCCGACGAGCTGAAGATCAGCACGCGGGCCCGCGGATCGATGCGGCGGATCCGCTCGAGCGTCTCAACACCGTCCATCAGCGGCATCATCAGGTCGACGAGCGTCACGTCGGGACGGTGGTTCGGCCAGAGGGCGACCGCCTGCCTGCCATGGGTCGCCTCGGCCACCACGTCGATGTCGGGCTCGAACCGCAGCATCCGTATGATCCCCTGCCGCAACGCGGGGTGGTCATCCACCACCATCACACTGATCCGGCGATGAATCGTCATGGTTCCTCCTCAGCTGCCACGGGCTCCGGGCAAGGCACCCGCACCGTCACCGTCGTGCCCCGCCCGGGCGCGCTTTCGATCGCGAGCGTGCCGCCGAGCATCTCGGCCCGCTCTCGCATGCCCTGGATGCCGAAGTGCGCCGACTCCGGCCCCGGCTGGCTGCCGGGCACGAAGCCCAGGCCGTCGTCGCGGACGGCGATCTCCACCGCGGAGCCGTCGGCGGCAAACGCCACCGTCACGTTCACGCGGCGCGGCTGACCGTGGTGCACCGCGTTGAGCACCGCCTCCTGCACCACGAAGAGCAGCTGGCGGGCCACCGGCTCCGACACCGGCCGCGGCGGGCCGACGGCGGTCACTTCGACCGCCGCGGACTGCCCGCCGGCGAGCGTGCGGACGAGCGTGGCCACCGACGTCGCCAACGGCTGCCGCAGGTCGGGCATCGACCGCAGCGACCAGACCGTGGTGCGGAGCTGCCGCCGCGCGTGGCCGACGAGCCGCTCGGCGGTGAGCAGCCGCTCGTCGAGGCCGGCAGGCAGCGGGCCGAGCCCGGCCTTGCACGACTGCAGCTGGTAGCCGATGCCGGCGATCGTCTGCAGGATCGTGTCGTGGAGATCGGCGGCGATCCGGCTGCGCTCGCGGATCGCGACGTCGTATTCGTCCTTGGCCCGCTGCCGGGCCGTGGCCTCCGCCACCGCGCGGCCCGTCTGGCGGCGGACCTCGCGGCCGAGCGTGACCGACCAGGCCGCCAGCGCGCCGGCGGCGCCCGCCAGCGAGAGCACTGCCACGCCGAGCCGTCGCGGCGTCCACCACGGGGCCGCGCGCACCACCTCGATGTCGGCGGCGTCGCGGGCGAGCAGCGTGATCCGACTCATCGTGGGATGGTCGACGATCAGGCCGTTGATCCGAGCGGCGTCGAGGTCGATCCGGAGGATGCCCGCCACCGCCACTGTGCTCCCCACCGCGAGCTGCGGGAGGGCGGCCGCCGAGGGCCCCTGAGCGAGCGTGGCGAACCAGCGGCCGCCGGGGGAGGAGAGCGTGGCCGTGAGCCCCGCGGGAGTTTTCTCCAGCGACTCGACGACGCCCGTGCAGCGGACGAGCCGGCCATCGTGGCTCCCAGGGTTCGTCATCCACGCCCCCTTGCGAAACTGCTCCGCGACCCGCGCGATCTCTTCCACCGCGAG
>CAZXIG010000124.1:3181-8575 GCA_964640405.1 uncultured Candidatus Kuenenia sp. | reverse complement strand
AGATCGAGGAGCAGGATGTCTCGATCGGCCACGAGGCGAGCGTCTCGAAGATCGGGGAGGAGCAGCTCTTCTACCTGATGAGCCGCGGGCTCTCGGAGTCGGAGGCCAGCACGATGATCGTCGGCGGGTTCATCGAGCCGCTCGTCAAGGAACTGCCGATGGAATACGCCGTCGAGATGAACAAGCTGATCCAGCTCCAGATGGAAGGGTCGGTGGGCTGAAGCCATGACGACCGCCGTCGCCAACCCACCCGCGGTGAGCGGGTTCACCCGCGAGATCCTCGAACTGCTCGTCCGCGGCTCGTCGACCCCAGAATGGGTCGCCGACCTGCGAAGGGAGGCCCAGTCCCGCCTCGAGTCACTCGCCCTGCCCGACCGCCGCGACGAAAACTGGATGCGGACCGACCTCCGGCTGTTCAAGCCGGCGGGCTGGTCGTTCCGGCCGGCCCCCGCACCGGGTGTCGCGATCCCTCCCGGCCTGCTGGCCGCTGGAGAGACGGCGCTCGCTGAAGACTTCGAGGGGGATGCCCGACCGTCGGTGACGACGGCGCCCGCGGCCTTGGCGGGCCGGTTCGCCTCGCTCGACGGCCACGTGGTGGCGGACGAGTTGGATCCCGAACTCGCCGCCCAGGGCGTGGCCTTCGGATCGGCCGAGCGATTGCTGGCCGAGCGTCCCGACGCTTTCCGGCCGCACTGGTTCTCCGTGATCGACTCCGGCTCCGACTGGTTCGCCGCGCTCCACGCGGCATTCCACCGGGCGAGCGCCGTGCTCTACGTGCCGCCGCGGGTCCGCATCGCGGCGCCGTTTCACGTGCTCTCCGCCCTGTCCGACGGCGGCGTCGACACGTCGCACGTGCTCGTCGTGCTCGGCGAGGGCGCCGAGGCCACCGTGCTCACCGAGACGGCCGGCGGCGGGCAAAGCGGCAACGGCGGCTTCCACTGCGGTGGCACGGAGATCGTCGTCGGCCAGTCGGCCTTCCTGCGGATGGTGAACCTGCAGAACTGGAACACGGGCGTCTGGCATTTCGCGAGGCAGAAGGCCGTGGTGCACGCCGGTGGCCGACTCCAGTGGACGCTGGGCGCCCTTGGCAGCCGACTGTCGCAGGTCGCCCAAGACGTGGCCCTCGTCGGCCGGAACGCGGATGCACAGGTGAACGGAGTGATGTTCACCGAGGGCCGCCAGCAGCTCGTCTACAACACGCTCCAGCATCACGAGGCGCCCGCGTGCAAGAGCGACCTGCTCTACAAGGGGGCCCTGCAGGACCGCAGCCGGCTCGTCTGGCGGGGCATGATCAAGGTCGACAAGGCCGCCCAGAAGACCGACGGCTACCAGCGAAACGACAACCTGATGCTGTCGAAGGAGTCGCGGGCCGACTCGATTCCCGGGCTCGAGATCGAGGCCGACGACGTGCGGTGCACCCATGGCGCGACGAGCGGCCGCGTGGACACCGACCAGATCTTCTACGCCCAGGCCCGCGGTCTCACCGCCGACGAGGCGGCCCGGCTGGTGGTGGCCGGCTTCTTCCAGCAGGTGTTCGACCGGATCACGATCGCCCCGGTACGGGCGGCGCTGGCCCACGCGATCGGCCAGCGGATTCGGCGGATCAGCTGACCAAACCCCGGCGGTGAAGCATGGCCGAATTCGTCAAGGTCGCCGACGTGTCCGAGGTTCCCGATCCGGGCAAGACGCTCGTCGAGGTCGACGGCGAGATGGTCGCGCTGTTCCACGTGGACGGCACGTGGCACGCCATTGACGACGTCTGCACGCACGACGGCGGGCCCCTCGCCGACGGCGAGCTCCGCAACCACACGATCTCCTGCCCGCGGCACGGCGCGAAATTCGACATCCGCACCGGCGCCGCCCTCACGATGCCGGCCGTGCGGCCGACTCGGGCCCACGACGTGAAGGTCGAGGGGTCGGCCGTGTGGGTGCGGCTGCGGGCCGAACCGGGCGGAGCAGGCCCCGCGGCCCACGCGTTGCCGGCCCAGGCCTCCGGCGTGTCGGCCCCCGGCCCGTCGGCTGCAGCCCCCGCCGCCGGAAGCACGTCGTCCACGACGTCCCCTGCGGCCACCGGCTCCACGACCACCGCCGCGGGCATGCCGCTCGGAGAGGATTCGATCCGCGAGCTGCTCAAGGAAGTCAAGGATCCCGAACTGTTCGTCAACATCGTGGACCTCGGGCTCGTCTACGGCGTCACGCTCACGCCGGCTGCGGAAGTTCCCGGCAAGCAGCACGTGGCCATCGACATGACGATGACAAGCCCCGCCTGCCCGGCCGGCCCGCAGCTGATCGGCGACACGAAGCGGGTGCTCGGCGCCCACCCCGAGGTGTCGGCCGTGGAGGTGCGGATCGTCATGGATCCCCCGTGGACCCCCGACCGCATGACCGAGGCGGCCCGGGATCAGCTCGGGATTTTCTGAGGCGGAGCGGCCCCGATTCGCCGAAGCCGGCTCGGATGCTGACTTCGCTCTCGCCATCCATCGCTTCGCTCGTCAGCATACGCCGGCTCCCGGGGCATCGGCAGCCCCGAGCCTCCCGCACGCCAAGCCATGCGCCAGTCGACATCGAATCGATCGCCCGTTCGCATTCTGCTCTACGAGTGGTGCTGCTCGGGCGGGCTCGCCAGCCGCTCGCCGGGCGACGACTTCGAGGGGATTGTCCGCGAGGGGCGGATGATGCTCGAGGCGCTGGCCGCGGATGCCGTGCGGGCTGCGAAGATCGACGTGACCGTGCTCGTCGACGATGCGATTTCCCTGTCGCTGCCGGCCGAGGCTCACATTCAGCCGGTGCCCCGCGGCGGTGAGGTCGATGCGCTCGTCACGGCCGCGGTCGCACACGACAGGACGGTGATCGTCGCGCCCGAGACCGATGGCATCTTGGCATCACGCGTGGCCGCGACGCGAGACGCAGGCGCGGCGGTTCTCGCGCCATCGGCAGCCTTCATCGCCGTCGCGTCCGACAAGCAGGCGACGGTGAATGCCCTCGCCGCGGCGGGTGTGCCGGTGCCCGCCGGGCGGTCGCTCGCGCCTGGGGAGACGGTGCCGGTCGGTTTCCACATGCCGGCCGTGCGCAAGGATCGGTCGAGCGTCGGCTGTGACGGCGTGCAGATCATTCGCGATCCGAACGTCGCGACAGCGCCGCGGGCCACGCGACTCGAGGCTTTCGTCGCCGGCATGCCCGTCGGCGTGTCGTGCCTGTGCGGGCCCGGTCGTATCGACGTGCTGCCGCCGATGCGGCAGCGTTTCACCGTGGGCGATGCGCCGCGGTATGTGGGCAGCGATCTTTTCGACGAACCGCGGCTCGCCCGGCGGGCGGAGGCCCTCGCGCGGCGGGCCGTGGCCGGGATCGAACGGGCCGCCGGCGTGGAGGCTGCCGCCGGCTGGATCGGCGTCGACCTGATGCTCGGCGAACGGGCCGACGGCCGCGACGACCGGGTGCTCGAGGTGAATCCCCGGATCACGACCTCGTTCGTAGGCCACGCGGCAGGCTTGAGCGGCAGCCTCGTGCGGGCCATGCTCGACGCCGCGGCCGGTGACACCCAGGCGATCTTCACGGGCGGTTGGCCGCGTCCGCATCCCTTCAGGCTCTTCGCCGATGCCCATCCCCGATCCCACGGATCTCGTGGCCCTTGATGTCGGGGGCGCGAACCTCAAGGCGACCGACGGTCTCGGCTGGACGCGGAGCGACGCCTTTCCGCTCTGGCGGGAATGGCGACGGCTCCCGGACGCGATTGTCGCCCTGCTCGCCTCGCACGTGCCGCGGCGGCTCGTCGCCACGATGACGGGCGAGATCGCCGACTGTTACCCGTCGCGTGCGGCGGGAGTCGCGCACATCGTCGAGTCGCTCGTGGCCGCTGCCGAACGCCTCGGGTGTGCAACGCCCCCGGGCATCTATCTGCTCGACGGCCGGATCGTCGGCCCCGCGGAGGCGAAGGCCGAGCCGCTGCTGGCGGCCGCGAGCAACTGGCACGCTCTCGCGCGCCTGGCCGCAGCCCATGCGACCACCGATCGCTGCCTGCTGATCGACGTCGGCTCGACGACCACCGACATCGTGCCGCTCGAGTCGGGCCGGCCGGCACCGCAGGCGTTCGACGACGCCGCACGCATGCTCGCCGGCGAACTCGTCTACAGCGGCGTGGAGCGGACGCCCGTGGCGGCCGTGGTGCGGTCGCTGCCGCACCGTGGTGTCCGCCGCCCGGTCGCGGCCGAGCGGTTCGCCGATTCCCGTGACGTCTGGATGCTGCTCGGATGCCTGCCCGAGCAGGCGGATCATCGCGATACGGCCGATGGCGGACCTGCCACCCGCGACGCCGCCCGCGTTCGTCTCGCCCGCACGCTGCTGCTCGAACCAGCCGACTATTCACCGGCCGACGCGGTCGAGGCGGCCGAGGCGTTCGCCACGATGCAGGCCCGGCTGCTCGCGCGGGCCGTCCGTCGAGTCGTGGCCGGCTGCGACTGGCGGCCGACGGCCGCCGTGATCTCCGGCCACGGTGAACGCTTGGCCCGCATGGCGCTCGAGCGGGCTGGCGTCGCCGGGCCGATCGTATCGCTGCCGGAGGTGCTCGGAGCCGACGTCTCGCGGGCGGCTCCCGCCCATGCGCTCGCCCTCATCGCCCGGGGGATGCTCGCATGACCGCCGGCTGGACGATCGGCACGATTCGCGGCCCCGCGGCCGGCGCCGGACGCCGCCGCCTGATCGCCAAGGTGGGCGGAAGTCTGCTGGCCCGCAGCGACTGGCCGGCGGATCTCGCCGCACTGATCGCGGCCCTGCCACGACCGCTGCTGCTCGTCGTCGGTGGCGGAGCGGTCGTCGATGGCCTGCGAACGCTCGACGCCGCCTGCCCGCGGCCGCCGGAACTCATGCACGCGCTGGCGATCGACGCGATGCGGATCACGGCACGGCTCGTGGCGGATGCCCTGGGGGTCACGGTCGTCACCGATGCGACCGGATCGGATGCCGTCGCGGTGCTCGACGCGCCGTCCTGGCTCGACGCCCACCCACGGTGGCACACCGAACTTCCCGCCGGCTGGCACGTGACGAGCGACTCGATCGCGGCGGTGGTCGCCGCGGCGCTCGCCGCCGATCTCGTGCTGGCGAAGAGCATCGCCCCGCCGTGCGCCGACGGCGATCTTGCGGCGCTCGCGGCCGCCGGCTGGGTCGATGCCCATTTCCCGACGGCCGCGCACGCGGTCGACGCGATCGCGTGGGCCGCGCCCGCGCTTTCCTTGCGGCCGCATTGATCCCCCTGCTTGCGCATGGGGGCTTCTATGCGCGGAGCCGTCACCAATAAAAGCCCCCAGGCGCAAGCCGGGGGATGATTCGCGTCGTCTCGGACTCGACGCCTGCGCTTTCCTTGCGGCCGCATTGATCCCCCTGCTTGCGCATGGGGGCTTT
>CAZXIG010000124.1:0-3081 GCA_964640405.1 uncultured Candidatus Kuenenia sp. | reverse complement strand
GCGCTTTCCTTGCGGCCGCATTGATCCCCCTGCTTGCGCATGGGGGCTTTTATGCGCGGAGCCGGCGCTTGCGGCTAATCCCACCACCAACCGGCATCCGGCCGCGAGGCCAGCGCGGCGGTCCGCTGTGCGGCGACATCCGCCGCGGACTCGGCGTTGGCCGCGAATTGCCAGGGCTGAACCTGCACGCCGCCGGAGGCGCTGAGCACCCACGCCGTGCCCTTCTTCAGGCCGCTGGCCACGGTGGGCACGGTCTCGGGCACGTCGTACTTCGGCAGCGGCAACGCATCCGCATCGAGGAGCGCCCCGAGGTCGAGCCCTGCCCGTTGGTCGAGCTGCCGACCCTTGATCAGCGCCGCCACGACGGCGAGATCGACGCAGTTTTGGAGTTCCGCGAACACGGGGTGTTTTTCGGCCAGGTCGTCGTAATGGGCCGTCATGGCAGCGCACCACTTTTCGGCGGCCTTGTCGGCCTGCCCCGCCCCGCGCTGGATGCCGTCCTTCCCTGCCAGATCACTCTCGGTCAGGCACTTCATCCGCCGGCCGGAGAGCCGCCAGGCGAGTTCATCCGGATCACGGGCGATCGGATCGTATTCGGCCTCGAGCCAGAAGCGGGGCAGCGACGATGCCTTGCCGCCGGCGGGAATCATGGCGAGGTAACTCGGGAGTTGCTTCACGCCGGACGCTTCGAGTCCCATCCCGATCCGCTTCATGCGGTAGTCGGCGGCCACGAGCACTTGGGCGAACCGGCTGTCGACGGGCACGCCACCGACCGTGACGGTCTGTCGACCGAGAGCCTGCTCCATCCCGCGAAACAACGGCTCTGGGCTGCCCGTCACCGCCCGTTGCTGGGCCAGGAAGGCGTCGAGCCGGGCGAGCCCGTCGCGGGTGGGATCGATCGAGCAGCGGATGCCCCCGGCGCGGGCGCCGTCGATCGCCCGCAGGGCCACGAGCAGATCTTCGAACTGGAGCAGCGGCCGCTTGCTCGCGGCGCCCACGATGACGCCCGATGGGCCGACGATCGGCGTGTCGGCGGGACCGACGAGCACGATGTCGTGTCGGTCGGGATCGACGAACACGCTCTCGACCCGTTGCAGGCCGCCGAGCAGGAGCACGTCAGCCGGCACCGACTTGCCCGCAGCGGCCGCCTCGCGCGCGGCGGCGGCAACGGCCGCCAGCGAAACCTTGCGGTGCTCGCCGGCCTCGACCCCCTTGGCGGCGCCGAGAATCGCACGGCGTTCCTGCGACAGCGACTCGACCGCCTGCGGCTCGAGGTTTCGCACGATGCCATCGGCGTCGATCGCTATGCCGCCCACGCCGGCGCCGAACCCACCGCGGAACTGGGCGTGGGCCGTGTCGCCTGCCCAGCAGAGCGCCGCTGCCACGAGCATGGCGATCTGCACGGAGCCTTTGCCGGTGAGTCGTCGAGATCCGTCTCGGAACTGCATATGTCGATTCCCTGCGTGCGGGTGCGAGCGGAGAGCCTTTTCAGCACCAGATGCTAGTTGGAGGCGAAATCCGCGGCAAACCCGGTTCTGGGCGGAAAAGTACGGGATTCGGTCCCCTTCGCCCGATTCGGGCCCTCGCCAAGCGGTCGGCTCTCGATCATGATGCGGGAAGCCGTCACCTACACGTCCTCGCCCCAGCCCAGCCCCTCGAGCCGGAGACCGCCGCGATGGATGCCGTCTCACCACCGGCCTTTCTCGTCGTGAACGATCCGCTGATGGGGCGGAGCGTCGTGCCGCTCGTGGATGGCGAACGGGTGACCATCGGTCGGGCCCCGACGAATCGCGTGGTGATCCACGACGAGCGGGCGAGCCGCCTCCATGCCGAGGTGTTTGCGACCGCACGTGGCTGGACGGTTCGCGACCTTCAGAGCCGCAACAGCACGCAGGTCAATGGCCAGCCGATCACCACCGACCGGCCGCTGGTCTCGGGCGACGTCATCGAGATCGGCCATGCCACGCTCGCCTATGGCGAGGGCGACACGCCGACGGCCCAGACGATTTCGGCCGAGCGGCCGGCGGCAGCGGCACCGCCGGCGCCAGCGGTCGCGGCTCGCCGCCCGGCGGCTCAGGAGTGGCACATGGTCGGCCGGAGCGCGGCGATCCAGGCCATCCGCGGCCAGATCGACCGGGTCGCCGCCACGAAGGCCACGGTGCTCGTGCGGGGCGAAAGCGGCACCGGCAAGGAGCTCGTCGGGCGTGCGATCCACGATGCGAGCGACCGCAGGGGCGGGCCGTTCGTCTGCCTCAATTGCGCGGCCCTCTCCGAGACGCTGCTCGAAAGCGAGCTGTTCGGCCACGAGAAGGGGGCGTTTACCGGCGCCACGGAGCGCAAGATCGGCAAGTTCGAGGCGGCGCATGGCGGCACGCTCGTGCTCGACGAGATCGGCGAGATGAGCCCGGCCATCCAGGCCAAGTTTCTTCGCGTGCTCGAGGGGCATCCCTTCGAGCGGGTCGGCGGCAGCGGCCGCGTGCAGGTGGACGTGCGGGTGGTCGCAGCCACGAATCGCGATCTCGAGGCCGCCGTCACGTCGGGCAGCTTCCGTCGCGATCTCTACTTCCGGCTGAAGGTCGTCGAGATCCTCGTGCCGGCCCTCCGGCGGCGGCCCGAGGACATCGCCGTCCTGGCCACTCACTTCCTGGAGCGGTTCTGCGCCGAGACGGGGCGTCGGCTCCGCGGATTCACGCCGGCCGCGGTGGAGGCCCTCGAGGTCTACCGCTGGCCGGGCAACATCCGCGAGCTGCGAAACTGCATCGAGCGGGCGGTGGTGCTGGCGCAGGGCGAGTCGATCGACGTCGACGACCTGGCGCTCACCAAGCTCGCGGTGGCGGGCGACACGGGGAAGGTGGCCGCGGCCCAGTCGGGCTCCTTCACACCGATGACGATCGAGGAAGTGGAGCGGCGGCACGTGCTCGCCACCCTGGCGGCCGTCGGCGGCAACAAGACGAAGGCCGCCGCGATCCTCGGCATCGAGCGATCGACCCTCGACCGCAAGCTCGCCAAGTGGGCGCGGGTGTAGAGTCCTGTGGCGTGGGTCGGGGTTGCCCGTGCCGTCTCGCCCGGACGTTCGCTGCG
>CAZXIG010000123.1:1275-8640 GCA_964640405.1 uncultured Candidatus Kuenenia sp. | reverse complement strand
CTGGCTGCGCTTGGCAGCATACGCCGGCTCCAGGGCACAGGCAGCCCGAAGCCTCCCCGTCTGGCATTTCAAGGACGGAGGCTCGGGGCTGTACATGTCCTCTCGCGGGCTATGGAAGCAAGCGCAGGCAGGATGCCGTAGCGCAGCGGACATGCAGTGAGCGAAGGACACGATGTCCGTAGCGAACGTCCGCGAGAGGACATGTACAGCCCCGAGCCGGGGCAGGCGAGTTGACGAAGGGGGTCAGCAGAAGTCGCGGGACATGCGGGGGAGGGAGGTGGCGGTCGTTTCCTCGGGGCGGAGAGAGGCGGCGGATTCGAGGCGGGTCGAGACCACGTGCACCACCACGCCCCGCCGCTGGATGCGGCCGTGCACCACGAGCACGGCCGCGCGGCGGGCGGCCAGATCGGCTGCCTCCCACACGTGCGGGTGCACCACGATGTTGGCGGCGCCGGTCTCGTCTTCGATCGTGAGGAAGATCATGCCCTTGGCGGTGGCCGGCCGCTGTCGCGTGAGCACGATGCCGGCCACCAGCACGCGACGCCCTTCCGGCATCCCCACGGCTTCGGCGACCGTCGCCACGCCGTGGGCGGCCAGCCACTCCCGCTCGAACTGGAGCGGATGGGCCTCGAGCGAAAGCCCTGCGGTGCGGTAGTCGGCGATCACCTCCTCCTGCGGCGTGAGCGCCGGCAGGAGGTCGCCATCGTCGTCGTCTTCGTCATCGAGGTCGTCCAGCAGCGGCCTGTCGGCGGGGCGATCCAGGCACCGCATCGCCTCCCATACCGCTCGCCGTCGATCGAGGCCGAGCGAGCCAAAGGCGCCGGCGCGGGCCAGGTGCAGGAGTGCCTCGCGATCGAGCGCGGCGCGGCGGGCCAGCTCTCGTGGCAGCTGGAAGGGGCCGTCACGCCGGGCCGCTTCGATTCGCCGCCCTGCCGCCTCGCCCAGGCCATACACCTGCTCGAGCCCCAGTCGGATCGCCGGCTGCCCGCTTCGCCCGTCGCTGTCGGAGCCGCGGGGCGCCTTGCGGTTCGCGGCGGCACCGATCTCGAGCGTTGCATGCCAGCGGCTGGCATTCACGTCGACGGGCAGCACCTTCACGCCATGCGCCTTGGCATCGCGCACGAGCTGCGCCGGCGCGTAGAAGCCCATTGGCTGGCTGCCGAGGAGCGCTGCGGTGAAGGCGGCCGGATGGTGATGCTTGAGCCAGGCCGACACGTAGACGAGCAGCGCGAAGCTCGCCGCATGCGATTCGGGAAAGCCGTATTCCCCGAAGCCGCGGATCTGCCCGAACACCTGCTCCGCGAACTGCTGCGACAGGCCGCGGGCGAGCATGCCGTCGATGAGCTTCAGGCGAAACTCCTCGATCAACCCCGGCCGCCGCCAGGCGCCCATCGCCCGCCGCAATTGATCGGCCTCGCCCGGCGTGAAACCGGCCGCCACCACCGCCAGCCGCATCGCCTGCTCCTGGAAGAGCGGCACGCCGAGCGTCTTCTCCAGCACCTCGCGGATCGCATCGTTCGGGTAGGTGACCGGATCCTCCCCCGCCCGCCGCCGCAGGTAGGGATGCACCATGTCGCCCTGGATCGGGCCCGGTCGCACGATCGCCACCTCGATCACGAGGTCGTAGAAGCAGCGGGGCTTGAGCCGGGGCAGCATGCTCATCTGCGCCCGGCTCTCGATCTGGAACACGCCCACCGTGTCGGCACGGGAGATCATGTCGTAGACGGCCGAATCCTCCGCCGGCACCGTCGCCAGCGTGAGCCGTGGCCCGCCGGCCCCAGCCACGAGGTCGAAGGCCCGGTGGATCGCCGACAGCATGCCGAGGGCGAGGCAATCGACTTTCAGGATGCCGAGCTCGTCGAGGTCGTTCTTATCCCATTGCACGATCGTGCGGCCGTCCATCGTGGCCGGCTGGATCGGCACGAGATCGCAGAGGTCGCCCCGCGTCATCACCATGCCGCCGACGTGCTGGCCGAGATGCCGGGGAAAGCCGACGAGCTGGCCGACGAGCGCCGCGAGCCTCGTGCAGGCGGCGCTCGCGGGGTCGAGCCCCGCCTCGGCCAGCCGCGTCGGTAGTTCCTCCACGCCGTCGCCCACGTCGAGTGCGCCGGCGATCCGATCGACGCGATCGAGCGAGAACCCCAGCGCCTTGGCGACGTCGCGGACGGACGACCGCAGGCGATACGAGATCACCTCGGCCGTCATCGCCGCCCGCTGCCGGCCGTAGGTGGCGTAGATGTATTGGATCACCTCCTCGCGGCGGTCGTGCTCGAAGTCGATGTCGATGTCGGGGGCTTCCCGCCGCTCGCGGCTCACGAACCGCTCGAAGAGCACGTTCATCCGCGCCGGATCGACCGACGTGATGCCGAGGCAGTAGCAGACGGCCGAGTTGGCCGCGGAGCCGCGGCCCTGACAGAGGATGCCGCGGCGGCGGGCGAACCGCACGATGTCGAACACGGTGAGGAAGTAGGCCTCGTAGCCGAGCTCGGCGACGAGCGCGAGCTCGTGGGCCACCAGCTCGCGAACCTTCTCCGGAATGCCGTCGGGATAACGCTGCGCGGCCCCCTTCCAGGCGAGGTGGGCCAGATGTTCCCGGGCCGTGCGGCCCGGGGGCACGATGGCGTCCGGGTATTCGTACTTCAGCTCGTCGAGCGAGAACGTGCACCGCGCGGCGATCTCGAGCGTGCGTTCGAGGGCGCCGGGCAGCGCCGCGAACCGGCCGGCGATCCGCCCCCGCTCGTGCAGGTGCCGCTCGCCGTTGGTGAGCAGCCGCCCGCGGATGGCATCCACCGTGCTGCCCTGCCGGATGGCGGCGAGAACGTCGGCCAGCGCGAGCCGGGATCGTTCGTGATAGCGCACGTCGCCGGCTGCCGCGATGGGCACACCGGCCTGCCGCGCCACGCGGGCGAATTGCCGCAGGCGGTCGTCATCATCGCCCTCGAGCGCCACCTCGGCCAACGCCCAGAGCCGGTCGTCGAACACGCTCCGCCAGTGGGCGAGATGTTCGCTCGCCTTTTCCAGCCCGCCCCCTACGTGCGTGGCCAGCCGCTCGTCGCAGTCCGCTGCCTGCACGAATGCGGCCAGCGGCACGCCTGCCAGCAGGCCGCTCGCATGGGCCGCGATGTCGTCGTAGGACAGGATGCAGCGGTTGGCCGGGCCCTCGCCCCCCGTCTCGGCGGCCCGCGCGTAGCCACGCGTGAGGAGACGGCAGAGGCTGGCATAGCCCGTCCGGTCGGCGGCCCAGACGACCAGCGGCGCGGCATCGCACGGCTCGAGATGCGCCCCGATGATCAGCTTCATGCCCGCCTGCTTCGCCGCGCCGTGGGCCCGCACGATCCCGGCCAGTGTAGACCGGTCGGTGATCGCCAGCGCCTCGTAGCCGAGCGCGGCGGCCGTCTGCACGAGCTCCTCCGGATGCGATGCGCCGGTGAGAAACGTGAAGTTGCTCGTGCAATGCAGTTCCGCATATCGCGGCTCCGCCGAATCGTCTGCAGTCATCGCTCCCTCCATTCAGGCAAACACGTCAGGCAAACACGCCGTGCAGAAACCAGGCTCCATCCTTCAGCCGTCGGAAGAGCCAGAATCTCGCTCCCGACTCCGTCTCGACCACGTAGTAGTCGCGCCGCACGATCGGCCCGCGCCACCAGGCCGTCTCGATCCGCTCCGGGCCCTGGGCCTGCACGGTGCGATGCACCTGCCCCGCCAGCCGAAAGCGGAGCGGTGGCCGCCGCGGCGGCGCCGTATCGTGGGCGGCCACCGCGACCAGATCGGCCTGCAGCGGCTCGATTCGCAGGGGTCGCGCCGGCATCCAGATCGGCCGCCGGCCGGCCAGTCGGAGCGGCGAATGGGCCTCTGGAGTGGAGGCATCCACGGCCGATCGGCGCGTCGATCGCGAAGGTCCCGTGGCTCGAGCCTGGACGGTGCCACAGGACCGGCCCCGACCGCTCGGTGCACTCGCGATCCAGGCGTGCTCGGGCTGCGCGTCGGCCACCGGCCGGGGCTCGAACACGGCCTCCCTGCCGAGCCTGCCTGCGAGGCGATCGAGCAGCATGTCGACCGCCACGGCGTGGTCGGAGGCACTGACACCGCCACTCGCATCTCCGGCATCGGCAAAGAGCGACCGTTGCCGGCAGGCCGCTGCGGCGGCAGCCACCACCTCCACGGCGATGCCGTCGATTTCCCGCGGCAGCCGCCGCCGGCCGAGCCGCAGCAGCAGCAGTTCCAGGAGGTGGCGGCTCGAGAGGCTCGGCCGAAACAGGCCGATGTCGATGACCGTGGGCGGGCAGGGGGTCAGGCCGACCCCGGCGGGATGCTCCAGCCGCACCTGCAGGGCGAGCACGCCCTCGCCGCGGGCGGAAAGCGGCGCGAGACAGATGGCCAGCAGCCGCTCGAGCACGGCCTCGAGCATGCCGTCGGTGAATGTGGCCGTGGGTATCGGCATCTCGAATGCGTGCGCCGCCTGGGGCAGGGCTTCACCGCAGGTGTTTCCGGCCAAGGGCTCGGCGAGCGTGCCCACGAACTGCGCCCGCCGATGCCCTAGCAGGGCGGGAAACCGCGAGGCCAGACTCTTCGCCGACAGCCTGAGCACGCCGCCGACGGAGTCGATGCCCACCTCGCCGAGAGCTGCCGTCGTGGCGAGATCGAGCCGCAGCGCGGCCAGCGGCAGGCTGGAGAGCGCCGTGGCCTGCTCGCCCGCCGGCACGACCGCCCACCGCCGCGGTCGCTCGCGGTGTCGGCCAGGTGCCTTCGAGAGGGGGCGGGCGGCCGCGAGCAGATCGGTGTGGTGGGCGGCGGCCCAGGCGGCACCGGGCGTATCGGCGATGGCAGCCCGGGCATGTAGCCCGTGGGCTGCGAGTGTCCACACGGCCGTGCGCACGAGCATGCTCTCGCCGCCGAACAGGCCCGCCGTGCCCGTGACATCGAGATGGATGCAATCGGGAGATTCGGGCACGGCTGCGCCAAGTGCCGCCTCATCGACCGTGTCGATGGCGACGGCCGGCGAGAAGCGGCGGCACCATCGCGCCAGCAGATCGAGCGAAGATCGATCGCCCGGCGGATCATCGGGCACCACTTCGGCCACGTGGCAGGCCCGCGAGCCGTGCGTCAGCGCCACCAGCGCCATGGCCTCCGCCAGTGACGTGCCGGTCGGAATCCGCAGGCCATGACCAACCCGCCGTCTGTCGGCGGCCTCGCGAGGTGGTTCCGCCCAGGCCCACGACGCCACCGTCATCAGGCCGCGCCGCTCGCGCCGGCAGACGAACACCGGCACCTTCCGCCATTCGGGACGCTCGCGCAGCCGGCGCTGCACCGGCCACCGTGGCAGCCAGATCGTCATGATGCGCGGCATGCGGCACCTCCGGACGTGAATGGCCGAGGTGTGCTGCGGACCGACGCCTCGCCGCCCCGCGCCAGGTCGAGGACGATATCGACCGGCTCGATGGCCGCCGCGGTGCGGCCGCTCCATGCGCCTCCTGCGATCGCCAGTCGAAGCGAGCGTTCGGTGGTCGCAGCTTCCATCGGCGACGGCAGGGGGGTGACCGTGATCCTGGCCTCGGCCCACGAGGGCTCACGGAGGGCCTCCTCCGGCCGCACGAAGAGCCCCACGGCGCCACTGGCTCGGGCTGCCAGCTGCCAGCGTCGCATGGCGGTCGTCCACTGCTGGAGCGAGTGCGAACGCAGTGGTCGCTCTTTCCCGCTCCAGATGGCCGTCATCCGGGGCCAGGCGAGCACGGCCGCCACGCCGCTGCACCGCAACGCCTGGTCGATCGCCCAGATCTCGTCGTCGTCGCCCGCCGGCCGGGCCACGATGAGCCGGGGGGCGAGAGCTGTCGGAGTGGCATGTCTGCCGAGCCACGGCAGCAGGGCCGGCGGATGAAACCAGCCACGGCGATCGACCACGACGATCGTGCGGGCCGTCGCACCAGCCAGGTGACAGGCGACCAGGCTGGCCAGAGTGGCCGCCCCGCTGCCCTCGCCGACGGCCAGCCATTCGATCAGGCCGCCACGCCGTATGCCGCCCCCGGGGAGGAGGCGATCGAGCCGCCGAAATCCACTCGACACCGCCTCCCGATCCTGGACGCGGGATTGCAACTGCCCGCCATCGACCACACCGCCGGCCATCAATGCCAGCCCGGCCTGCCCGAACGTCACCATCGTGGTTGACTCCCGTACGCGACAAAGTATGTACGTGCGTACAGTATACGGAAGTGGCCGTGGGCGTCAACCACCGGATGGCGGCGGTATGCTGGATCGCACGATGCCCAGTTCCATTCCCGCCGTCATCGCCGCCTGCGTCTGCTGCGTTGCCTTCGCCAGGCCGTCCGCCGCGGCCGAGCCCGTGATCCCGGCCGACTTCACGGACTTCCAGCGGGATATCTCGCCGCTCGTGCTCGCCAGACGGCCCGTGCCGGCGAAGCACTGGCGGCAGATCGAGCCTGCGGTCCACCATCTCGCCACGCGGCATGCCGAATCCCTGACCGCTCTACCCGAGGCCGAGCGAGTCGCCACCCTTGCGGCCCTGGCCGGCTTCATCGACCGCGTCCGCTCCGCCCGCGGCCCCAGCCCGGTGCTCGCCCCTGATCGCACGGTCATCGGTCTCCTCGACCCCGCCCGCGGCCTCGACCCGAAGGAGATCACCGCCATCGCCACGGCCTACGGCTGCCGGCCCACGGTCTTCAAGCAAGACGCCGCCGGTGAGACGATCGCGAGCGTGGCCGACGAATTCCTCGCCGGCGTGAAAAAGGCGACTGGAGATGACGTGCCGACCACGATCATCGTGCTCGGCCACGGCCTGCCGACCGAAATCCAGAGCTACGCGATCCGGTTCGAACGGCTGGCCGCCGCGCTCATCGACGGCGCATGCCAGAAGCATGAGGCCGGTTCAACGCCGTCGCAGGTCGATCTGGGCGACCTCGTGCTCGTCTGCGACGACTGCTTCAGCGCCGACTTCCTGATCAATCTCTGCACCGAGATCGAGGCGGAATGTCGCCGTCGCGACGTGCCGCTCGCCTCACTGCCGATCTGCATCGCCGGCACCAATCGCGATTGCGTCGGCCATGCCGACGTGGGCGAGAAATTCGTGCCCCACTTCTGGAAGGACGTGATCGAGCTGTATTTCATCCGGCGGCCGCGGCCGGACACGGTCACGCTCCGTGACTTCTTCGAGAACGTCGATCGGATGATGTATGGCTACGGCCGGGCGCCGATCGTGGAGGGGGGCGGCGTGACCGGCTATCGGCTCGTCGATCCCGCCCTCATTCAGGATCCCGTCGTGCTCGTGCCGCTCTCCGAAGCGGAACTCGGAGAACTCCGCACGATCCTCGAGTTGCCCGCAGACGCTCCGCTGCCTGCGTGGCTCGACGTGGG
>CAZXIG010000123.1:0-1175 GCA_964640405.1 uncultured Candidatus Kuenenia sp. | reverse complement strand
GGCTCACGCTTCCGGCCGGTCGCCGGGGAGCACGAGCGCCGGCGGCACGCGGAGGATGAGCCGGTAGAGCGCCGGCAGGATGAAGAGCGTGAACAGCGTGCTCGTGATCACGCCGCCGATCACGACCGTGGCGAGGGGGCGCTGCACTTCGGCCCCTGTGCCCTCACTGAGCGCCATCGGGATGAACCCGAGGCTGGCGACGAGCGCGGTCATGATGATCGTCCGGAGCGACCCGCAGGCGGTCTCCTCGATGGCCACGTCTCGGGCCGTGCCGCGGGCCAGCCGCTCGCGGAGGGCACTGGCCACCACCATGCCCGCGAGCACCGATACGCCGGAGAGCGTGATGAAGCCGACGGCGGCCGAGATCGAGAGGGGCATCTGCCGGAACGCGAGGGCCCAGATGCCTCCCACGCAGGCGAAGGGCACGCTCACGAAGAGCAGGATCGTGTCGGTCACGTTGCGATACGTGAGGTAGAGCAGGGCGATGATCAGGAGCAGAGCCAGTGGCACCACGATCATGAGCCGTTTCTGGGCCCGCTGCATGTTCTCGAACTGGCCGCCCCATTCGAGCCGGAACTGCCCCTGCGGCAGTTCGACCTGCTTGTCGATCTGCGCCTGGGCGTCGGCCACGAAGCCGCCGACGTCGCGACCGCGGACGTTGCACTGCACCACCACCCGCCGCTCGCTCCACTCGCGGGTCACGAACTTGGGTCCGAGCACCGTCTCGATCGACGCGACCCGCTCGAGCGGCACGCTCTCGCCGGCCGGGCCGCGGATCGGGATGGCGGCGAGCGACTCGGGGCCGGCCCGCAGCGGCTCCGACAGCCGAACGACGATCGGAAACCGCAGCTGCCCCTCGACGATCGTGCCGACCGCCTTGCCCCCGACGCTTTCGATCACGTCGAGCACGGCCTGAGCGGAGATGCCGTAGCGGGCGATCTCGTCCTGCTTCACGGCGATCTTGAGAATCGGTTGGCCCGCCACCTGTTCGACGGCGACGTCGGCACCGCCGGGCACGCTCCTGAGCACGGCCGCCACCTCGTTGGCCTTCTTGACGAGCGCGTCGAGATCCGTGCCGAACACCTTCACGGCGATGTCGGCCCGCACGCCCGACACCATTTCGTTGATCCGCTGCTCGATCGGCTGCGTGAACCAGATGATCTGCCCCGGGATCC
>CAZXIG010000122.1:7254-8653 GCA_964640405.1 uncultured Candidatus Kuenenia sp. | reverse complement strand
CCCCATCTCCCGATAAAAGCCCCCATGCGCAAGCAGGGGGATCAAACCGCGTCGCCTCAAGCACGGCGCCGTTCCGTCCGCTTGCGGCCGCATCATCCCCCGGCTCGCGCCTGGGGGCTTTTATAAGGAAACCGTTCGCACCTCGTCAGAGGCCGCGGAGGGTCTTGAGGGGCCGCTCGCCGTCAGGCCCGGCGGCGTCATACGTGTCGGGTCGGGGTGTGGCGGGCTCGATCGCCGCGGCCGCGGCCGTGTGGAACCGCGGCCGCTTCACGAATGCGGGCCGGCCGCCCCCTGAGTCGAAGAGCTCGCGAGCCCGCCGCTGGCCGAACCCGAACTCCTCCTCACCCGAGAGCCCGCGATATTCGATGTGGCTCTCGAACTCGGCGTCGGGGTTGATCTCCATGTCGCACCACCACTCGCTCCGCTGGGCCACCTCCTCGCAGTCGGCCAGCAGCCAGTTCTTGAGCAGCGTGCGGGCGAAGAGCGGATTGTGCCGCCAGCCCGTGCCGAGCACGCGGATGCCCGGCAGCATCCGCCGCACGTCGTGGGCCGGCATCGAGATGATGTAGCCGCCGTAATACGTCCGCTTCCGCACGCGGCCGCGAACGTCGCCGCCGTCGGCCGCCAGGATCTTCTCCGGATGCGGATCGACCACCGGCGGGAAGTACGTCGGCTCCGAGGCCGAGGCCAGGATCGCGAGGGCCACGTCGGCGGCGTCGGTCATCAGCCGCAGGTCGGCGATCCGCTCCTCGGCCGGAATCCGGGAGAGCAGGTCGTACATCGAGCGGTCGACGAAGAAGGTCACGCCCCGGCCGACCGTCCGGTCGTCGCCGAGCACGAGGTCGGGGTGGTCGCGGCGGAACCGCTCGGGGTGGCGGTGATACCACGCGTGCACCTCGGGCTTCCACGAGACCCGCATCGTGGCGAGGTCGAACTCCTTGAGCCGGCCGGCCGCGAACCGGTCCTGGGAGTGCACGTCTTCGAGCACCTCTTTGTTGCAGGCGACGATCAGGCAGGGGTGCAGCGGCCGTCGAGTGCTCCGCCGCACGATCTCGTCCATGCTCCGTGTATCCCGCCACTGGGAGACGCCGAGCGCAAAGGCCACGAACTCGCGGAGCTCGGCATGCTCGATCTCCGTGCCCTGATCGCGGGAAAGCTTCGAGATCTTCGTGTTGACGTTCTCCATGTTGCGCACGGCGTCCCGGTTGCCATACTTCAGCCGCTCCTCGGCATGGCGGACCGTGGCGTCGTCGAACCCGTGGCAGCCGAAGTAGGCGGCGGGGATCGCGCCGCTGCTGTTGCCCGCCACGATCACGCGGCCCTGGCGGAACGCCGGGATGCGGGCATACGCCTCGTGCAGCACGCCGCCGTCGTACGGTAGGCACGAGCCCTTGCCCTG
>CAZXIG010000122.1:5388-7154 GCA_964640405.1 uncultured Candidatus Kuenenia sp. | reverse complement strand
GGCCGCCGCCACGACGAGCCAGCCGTCGTCGAGGTCGAGATGGTTCACCTGGAGATAGTTGGCGAAGCCCGAGGAACGATACCGCGGCAGCGGCCGGATGGTGCGCCCGAGAAACAGTCCGAGCGCCTGTTCCAACGACTCCTGCTCGGTGGGCGGCGTGCCATCGCCCCACTCGAGCGAGCGTCGGGCGACCATCGTCCCCCGCGCGTCGCGGTCGACACGATACGTCATCACGGCCTCCCGCACCCCCGCCGCCACCCGCCGGCCGGCCAGTTCACAGGCCTGCATCCGCACCCGCATGTCGAACCCGCCGCGCACGAACCGCACCGTCAGCGGGTCGTCTTCGGCCAGCGTGATCACCGATGGAACTCGCGCCGGCGGGAGGTCGGCCCATTCGTCGCAGGTCAGCTTGCACTGCACCTCCCAGAGGCCGCGCACGGTGGCCTCGTCGAGGCGGATGCCACCGAGCCGTGCGAAGGTGTTGTTCAGCGCCGACTCATGCATCCAGGTCGCCACGGCGACCGGGCGGGATGGATTCGGTGGCAGCGGTGGACGCGGTGCGACCGCCCCGAACTGCGTCGGCCCCGCATACCAGGTGCCGCTGTGCGCCCCCGCCGCATCGTTGTGCAGCCACACCTCCGGCGTGTAATCGACCGCCTGCAGCCGATCCCACACCCCCCACTTCAACATCCCATTGATCCGGTAGGCCAGGTCGAGTGATTCCTCCTTCACCCGCGCCCCCACCTCGCCTTCGATCCGCCGAGATACCGCCGGATCGTTCGCCGCGAGCCGATCCTGGATGGCCCGACCGGCAATCCGCTGCACGAGCCGGCACCGGCCGACCAGCCCGTCGATCCGCACGCCGGTCAGCCGCGTGTGAAACCGCGCCTCTACGGCGGGCTCGCCTCCGACGACCCGGTCCCAGAGAATCCGCACGTCGTCGACACCCGTCACGTCGGGCGTCGCCCGCGCCCGCACGTGGGCCCGTCGGCGATCGGCCGTGGCATCGATCCTGCCCGTCCCGCTCGCGTGCATCCGCACCACGCTCGCCCCCTCGGCCAGCGGCAGCGTCGCGGAGAGATCGACCCGCACCGCCCCGGTGCCCGAGATCAGCGTGCCCTCCCGCCGCTCGCGAGCGGCCACCGGCACCGTGAACTGCCTGCGCGACGCGCTCTCCACGAAGCCGTGGCCGACGAACACCGCCATGTTGGGCACCGAAAGCCTGCGCCGCAGGGACGCCATCACCTGCTCGTCGGTCACGAGCCCCGCGAGCGCCGCGAACGCGTCGCGCAGCTCGCCTTCACCGCGGGCTGCCGTTCGCAGGCCGGGATCGGCCAGATGCCGGACGAGCGTGTCGAGCGACTGTCGGCCTTCGTCGAGGGGAGCCGTCGCCAGCCGAGCCAGGCGGGCGAACCGCGCCACCGCGGTCCGCAGCCGATCCACCAGTTTTCCCGCGTCGCCTGCCACGCTCCGCCGCAGCGACCGCTCGATGTCGTCGAGCGCAGCCGGGTCCGGCGTCGCGGCGTCGAGCGCAGCGGCCAGCCGGTCGAGCTGCAACTCGGGAGCGAGCACGACGCCGATCGCCCGCGACCCGAGCTCGCCGCGCAGCCGGCCAAGCGCTTCACGGGCCACTCGTCGGGCCGCATCGAGTTCGGCGGGCGACGGGGTCCGCAGCGCACGCGCCGCCGCGTGCACCGGATCGGAGCCGCCGAACTCGTCCGCCGAAGCGCCGCTGATCGTGGCCGCGACCGCCGTCGCAATCACCG
>CAZXIG010000122.1:0-5288 GCA_964640405.1 uncultured Candidatus Kuenenia sp. | reverse complement strand
CCCCGCCTGCGTGACCATGTCGCCGACATCGCCAGGACTCCTCGGGGCCGATTCCGTCCGTGGCGGCCACATCATACGTCGTGCGCAAGTGTCCATCGCGGGAGCGCGCGTCGATTGAATCCCTCGCCGCCGCGGCCTATCGTGGGACGTGCGGCGTCGCGCTGTGGGGCGGAGGACGCCGCCATCGCGGAGGCTTGGCCCGATGGACGTGTTTCGCGTCATCCTGTGCCTGGGACTGGCGGTTCTCCTGTGGCGGCTGGAGATTCGCGGGCGGCGGCCGATCCGCGACTTCTTTCTCTGGGGCGTCGACTATCCGTTCCATTTTCTGCTCACCGCCACGCTGATCCTCGTCATCTGGGGCATCGTGGGGGTCGGCTTCGGACTCCAGGGGCTGTTTCTCGACGAAGATCCGCTCACGCAGGTGCTGCTCGGCGCCACGGTGATGCTGCTCTTCGCAGCGATCACGGTTCACTACGTGGTGCTCGGCACGTCGCGCCGCGGCTGGTGGGCATCGCTCCAGCGGCTCGCGGTGTTCCTTCGCGGCTTCAACTCGATCGCCGCTCCCGACAGCCCCGTGCAGTCGGCGCTCGCCAACGGGTTTCTCGAACGGCTCACAGACGCCGACATCGGGCGGCTCGAGACCTTGGCGGGGCGGGCGATCGCGGGCGAGCCCCTCGACCAGCACGTGCGCGAGCAGCTCGAAGGCGAGCCATTTCGCCTGCTCATGGCGCCGGCGATCGTGCTCGCCAAGGGATTCGGGCTGATCGTGCTCGTCGGCGTCGTGCCCGCGATCCTGATCCCGATCCTCAACCGCGATCCGGCCGGCTGCCTCGACCGCCTGCCCTGGCTCGTCGGCGCGTGCATCGGCGACCTGCTCGGCATCGTGCTCGCCTGCTGGACGACCGCCTGGGCCGCCGATGCAGCCGACTGGCGCGACCGCACGCAGTCGATCCTCGCAACCGTCCGGAGCCAGGGGGATGTCGCGACCGGCGCGACGAGGCCAGCCGACACCGAGGCCACCGCACGAGAGCCGGCGCCCTTCTGGCTTGCGGCGCTCGCCGCCTTCTTCGTCATCCATGCGGCCGTGAACCTGTTGCCGCCCGACGCGATCACCGCCCGCTGGATCGACTGGCCGGAGCAGACGCTGCCCGGACTCTCCGACACCGGCTGGCGGAATCCATTCACGCTCTGGCGGACGATCCCGTGGCTGCCCCTGGGCGTGCTGGCCGGCGAAGCTGCGGCCGCCGTGGCCGTGGCTGCGGCCCTGCGCAGTCTGCGGGGCGCGACGTTTCGCGCTCACGTGCTCGCCCCCTGGTCGAAGCTGCTTTCGTCCGGCGTCACCGCCGGCCTCGAGCTGCTGCAGGCCCGCTGGGTGCACCGCGCGGCCTGGATCGCCGCGGCCACGCTCGCCGTCGCGTCGGTGGCCACCACGCTCATCATGTCGCCCGAGGTGACGAAGTCGGTCTGGATCGGGCTGCGCGGCTACGCCTCGCTCGGCGCGATGCTGCTCTGCTGGCTCGGCATCTTCTGGCTGGCGACGCACGCCGCCACCGGACCGGGCAGCCGCACCCGTGCCGAGCAGCGGGCGGCCGCGGCGAGCCTCGTCGGGCTCGGGCTGCTCCACGTGCTCGGCGCGCCGACGTGGCTGCTCGCCCCGCTGGCCGCAGCGGCTGCGAGCATCTCGGGTTCCCGCACGCTCGCCGGCCTCTGGCCCGAGCCGGCGCCCCGCCGACTGCGATCCACGCTCGCCGTCGGCATCTTCGGGGCCGCCGTCTTCTCGCTCGTGATCACGTGGGCCACCGGTCATGCGGCGGTGATCACCGGCTTCTGGCTCGGCGCCTCCGTGCTGTCGCTCGGCTCGACGGCGCTCGCCCGCGTGGCGGCACGTCAGCCCGCGCTCCTCTATCCGCTCACCGTGCTCCTCGGCTTCGGTGCCTTCGCGATTCCCTACGCCGCCCTCGACGAGCGTTGGAAGTCGGCGATGCCCGCGGCCGGTTCCATCGCCTGCGCGGTGGCCCTGCTCGCCGCCGGCTACACGATCCTCGCCTTCACGCGGCCGCGGAGCAGCCTGCTCGCCACCATCGCCGTCGCGGCGCTCGCGATCCTGCTCAACGGCGCGGCCTTCTTCGTCGCCCCCAACGAATTCAAGGGCACGTTCCCGCACCTCGAGGCCTACTATCGACTGCCGATCTACCTCGACTCGCGCGACTATTTCCGCGACACCACCCCTTCGACCGCCCAACTCCGCAACCGCCGCGTCACGGAAGACTTCGACCGGCTGGCCCGGCAGGGCGCGAGCGAGCGGCTCGCCACCGTGTTCTTCGCGATGCGGCCGCTGACGAGCCGGCCCGACGGCACCCACGCCGTGACGATCCAGGTCGACGATCCGCGGGGCCGCCTGCGGGCGGTCGAGGGCGACACCATCCGGCTTTCCGCGGAGGAGTGGTTCACGATGAAGATCGACGGCCCCGACTGCATCGCGCTGGCCGAGGAGCCGTTCTACCGCCGGATCTTCCCCTGGTTCCGCTACGAGACGCTCCACCTCATCCGCAACGGGATCATTCGCGGCCCGACCCGGCGGCTCCTCCGCGCAGAGGAGCCGCGTCCGGCACCGTCACCGCAGCGGCCCGCGATCACGGCCTATGAGCTGATCACGGGCGACCCGGAGCCCGACGGCCCCGGCGACACCGACGTGCTCGGCCTCCGACTGCGGGATCTCGCCGCTTCCTACTCCGCCGCCGGCGCCGACTACGCGCTCATCGCGATGAACTGGGTCGGCACGGTGACCGGCGCGCGGCACGATCCGGCAGGCGACGGCTACACCGTGGAGTTCACGATCCCCGCGGGCTGCACGCCCCCCGACGAGGGCCAGCTCCGCACGATGCAGTCGTGGATGGAACGCTGCCACCTCGACACGCTGCGGCCCGCGCAGCCGGCCACGCGGGCCGACGATGCGGCGCCCGAGCGGTTCGGCCTCGTGCGGTTTCCCGGCGAGCGGCCCGGCGACTGCCTCGTGCTCGAAGACGCCCGCACCGACGCCCCCGTGCCGATCGGCGTCTTCCTCTCGCCGGACGACTCGCCGCAGCGGCGGCATCCCGCGTTCGCCCCCTACTGGCCGACGGCTGCGGCGATCAGCCGCACGGCGGCCACCGCACCGCCGCCCCCCGGCGCGGCCGAGCCGGCGCCGGGCGGCAATCGTGTCGAGCAGTTCACGCTGCGGCCCGCCCACGACCGTGGGCTCTTCTGCAGCCCCGACGGCGGCGTGCGGCGGCTGGTGCTCGGCCACGACGAGGGCACGTCCGCGACGATCCGCGTGGCGGTCTACAACGCCGGCCGCCTCCGGCCCGGCGACCGGCTGATCCTTTCCTGGAACGGCCGCAGCGATTCGGCGAGCGGACCCGAACTCGCCCACGGGGCCGTGTTCGAGCTCGTCGCGCTCGACCGGCTGCCGGCCCGCGCCGACGACGAGAGCAGCTCGCTGGCCGCCGGCGCCGTGGGCGCCACGCTGCGGCTCGTCAGCCAACGACACGGCCCGACCGGCAGCTCGCCTTCCGCCGCCGAGGCCGGATCACACGCTGCGGCCGGCGGCCCGCTGCAAGACCCCTTCGTCGTCGGCCAGTGGCAGACGGTGAGCCTGCTCAACAACACGGAGGTGCTGCTGGCCTGGAAGAACCTCGTGGGCGACCGCTGGCGCGATCGCAAGCCGAAGCTCGTGATCGTCACGGTCAGCGGTGGAGGCATCCGCGCGAGCGTCTGGACGTCGGTCGTGCTCCGCAAGCTCGAGGCCACGCTCGGCGCGGATTTTCCGTATCACATCCGGCTGGTCACCGGCGCCTCGGGGGGCATGGTGGCGGGCTCCTACTACGCTGCGTCGCTCGTGCCGCCGTCGGCCGACGTCCTGCAAGGAGGCCGGGCCGACTTCGCCGCGCTCCACGGCACGAGCATCGACGAGTTCGTCGATCGCATGGCGACCGACCAGCTCGATGCCGTGGCCGGCCGCATGCTGTTTGCCGACGCGCCGGCGACGCTCAGCCCGTTCGCCCGTCGGAAGGATCGCGGTCGCACGCTCGAGAGCACTTGGATCCGCTGGACGGGCGGGGCCGACAGCCCGCTCGGCCGCCCGCTCCAGTCGTATGCGGCCGACGAGCGGCTCGGCTGGCGGCCCTCGCTCGTCTACACGCCGATGATGGTGGAGGACGGGCGGCGGCTGCTCATCAGCAACCTCGACCTCGCCTTCGCCACCCGAAACGTTGGTGGCCTGCTCCTCGAGCCGTCGTCGCGGAAGATCGAGCGGCCGATGATCCAGGGGGGCGACTTCGACCTGAGCATCCACGAGGAGGACGAGGTCTTCTCGCTTTCCGCCGTCGAGTTCTTCCGGCTGTTCCCCCGGGCCCACGACTTCCGCGTGTCGACGGCGATCCGGATGAGCGCCTCGTTCCCCTGGGTGTCGCCGGCGATCAACCTGCCCACGTTGCCGCCCCGCCGGGTGGTCGATGCCGCCTACTACGACAACTATGGCGTCAATCTTTCGGCCCTCTGGCTCTCGAAGCTGAGCAGCTGGCTGCAGGCCAACACCTCGGGCGTGCTCGTCGTGCAGGTCCGCGACAAGGTGAGCCAGGGAGCCCGCACGGAGATCGACTTCGACCGGCTCTCGGGAGGCGACTCGCTGCTCGACCGGCTCGTCTGGCACGGGGGAAGCCAGCTGATCCGCCCCGGCATCCAGGCGATCGCCACGCCGCTCGTCGGCGTGACCAACGCCCGCAGCTGGACGATGGCCTTCCGCAACGACGAACAGGTCGACCTCCAGGATCTGCTCTTCGACGAGCTCAGCGGCCGCGACTTCTTCCGCACGGTCGTGTTCGAGTGCCCGGTGGACGTGTCGCTCAACTGGAAGCTCACGTCCCACGAGAAGGCGATCCTCGTCGGCGGGTTCGGCCGGCCCGATGCCAAGCCGGACGACGAGTTGGCCCGCGTCCGCGACTACCTCACGGGCCGCGACTCCTACGAGTTTCACAAGTGGCGGATCGACAACCGCAACTCGCCCACCTTCCGGCGCGACCTGAAGGAGCGGTACGACCGCGAGCTGCGGATCCTCGGCATCACGGGCACGGAGCGGCTCACCGCGGAGGCGAGCCAGAGCCTGTACGAGAACGTGATCAAGAACCTCAAGCGGCTGGAGCTGCTCGCCGACTGGTGGGAATCGGGCCGCGCCCGATGAACGTCCCCCGTGTCCCGATACAAGCCCGCATGCGCATACAAGCCCCGATGTCCCTATAAAAGCCCCCATG
>CAZXIG010000121.1:0-8702 GCA_964640405.1 uncultured Candidatus Kuenenia sp. | reverse complement strand
CCATCCCGAAGCGGTCCGCATTATCCCCCGGCTTGCGCCTGGGGGCTTTTATTGGTGCGTGCGCACGCAAGCCGCGGGCGCATACAAGCCCCCATGCGCAAGCAGGGGGATCGGCCTCACTCCCAGCGATCGGTCGGCCGATCGAGCACTTCGCGGACAAGGAACAGCCGACGGAGCGAATTCGGATCGCGAACCAGCGCGACGATCTCGTGCGCGGCCGGCGTCGGCAGTGCGACCGCCGACTCTCCTGCAGCCGCCTGCTTGGCGAGCTGCGACGGCCGATGCTCCAGGTCGTGGGCAAACGCATCTCGAACGTGCTTCGCGACATCGCCGCCACGATCGCCCAACGATCCGAGCCGGTTCGGCGCTGTCGGTCGTTCGGCATGTGCCTCGGCCGCCGGCTGCGATCGTGGCGCCGGCTTCCGCTGCGCCGGCATCCGCACGGGCTTCGGGGGCGGCTCTCGACGCGGCCGGGTTCGCTCTTTGAGAAACTCCTCGATCTGCCGCTCGAGGTCGGGCCGCTGGTCGTCCACGCGTTCCACGGGAGGCCGGGGGCGGGCGGGGGGCTGCTGCGGCTTGCCGCGGCCCGCCACGTTGCGAAACACGTTGACCACCTGCGACACGATCCAGAAGAGCACGAACAGGATCGGCAGCAACGCCTCGAGCCAGTCGAGCCCGGCGGCGAAGACGAAGGCGTTCATGGCGCGTGCTCCGAGCCTGCTACTGCACCGCCGCCGCGGTCGGCGCCGTGCCGCCCGCGATCGTGCGGCGCATGTCGGTGTCGGCCTGCAGGTTTCTGAGCTTGTAGTATTCGAAGATGCCGAGCTGGCCGGAGGCGAGCGAGTCGGCGACGGCCTTCGGCACCTCGGCCTCGGCCTCCACGAGCCCGGCCCGGCTCTCCTCGATGCTGGCGATCATCTCCTGCTCGCGGGCCACGGCCATCGCCCGGCGGCCCTCCGCATTGGCCCGCGCCACGCGGGTGTCGGCCTCGGCCTGGTCGGCCTGCAGGCGGGCGCCGATGTTCGCCCCCACGTCGATGTCGGCGATGTCGATCGACACGATCTCGAAGGCCGTGTTGGCGTCGAGCCGGCGGGCGAGCACCGTCTTGGAGATCACGTCGGGATTCTCCAGCACGTCGGTGTGCCGCTCCGACGAGCCGATCGCCGACACGATGCCCTCGCCCACGCGGGCGATGATCGTCTCCTCCGTGGCGCCGCCGATGAGCTGGTTGAGGTTCGTCCGCACCGTCACGCGGGCCTTCACCTTGAGCTGGATGCCGTTCTTCGCCACCGCGTCGAGCGAGTCGCGGCCGCTGTTCTTGCCGGGGCAGTCGATCACCTTCGGGTAGACGCTCGTCTGCACCGCCTCGCGGACGTCGCGGCCGGCGAGGTCGATCGCGGTGGCGAGCTTGAAGTCGAGCTCCTTCATCTTCGCCTTGTTGGCGGCGATGAGCGCCTGCACGACGAGCGGCACGCGACCGCCGGCGAGATAGTGGGCCTCGAGCGCCTGCCGCGTCACGCCGCTGGAGTCACCGAGCCCCGCCTGCACCGCCATGATCTTGCTGCGGACGATCACGGTGGGGTTCACCTTCTTGAAGCTCATCGCCACGAGGTCGAAGAGGCCGATCCCGGCGCTCGATGCATACGACTGCACCCACAGCCGCAGGTAGCGGGCCACGAAGGCGAACACGATCACGGCGGCGAAGATCGCCAGGCCGAGCAGAATCAGCGGCAGAAGTTTCATGACACCACCTTTCCCCCAAAGAGTGGTTCGCGTGGGGGCGCCGGTCAAGCAGCCGGCGGGTCGAGCTTCTCGAAATCGAATTCTTCGAGCGTTTTAGAGAGGAGCGGGCCCGATTGGGCCGGTTGTTCCGCCGGTGCCGGGGCTGCTTGTGTGGCGACCGGCGGCGGCCTGACCGCCCGCGGCCGCACCACGAGCCCGCGGCCCTCCACGCGCACGGCCTCGATCTCCACGCCCTCCGCAAGCGGCCCGCTTTCGCTCAACGCGTCACAGGCGACACCGTCGACCACGGCTTCACCCCAGGGCATCAGTTCGCGGGTCACGCGGCCGCCCCTCCCCACGAGCGACCGCAGCCGGCGCCGGTGCTCGGCGGCGGGCAGCACGTCGTCGGCCGCGGGGGGCGGCGGGAGCACGCGGCGGCCGAGCGGCGTCTCGGGAAACCAGCGGAAGGCGAGGGCGAGCACGGAGGGCACGGCCATGAACGCGACCGCGAGCACTCCGAGGCCGACGGCGGCCCCCTGCTCCATGAACGCCATCACCACTGCGGCGGCGATCGCCAGCACGCTCAGGAACCCGAGCACGCCCCCCGAGGGCACGAACACCTCGAGCACCATCACGGCCAGGCCGACCAAGAGCAGCGCGACGATCCAGACGAGCGCATTCATCGTGTCGTCATCCCTGTCTCACGTACACGCGGCCACCGCGGACGGCCACCACCCGCACGGCCTCTCCCGGCTCGATCAGATCGCCTTCGGCCACGACTTCCCGCACCTGCCCGCCGACGAGCGCCCTGCCCGCCGGCGCCAGCCGCGTGGTGGTGGTGCCCGCGAGGCCGACGAGCTCGTCGAGCGATTCCTCGAGCGCCGGCTCGGCCTCGGCCGGCGGCACGAGCAGCACGTCGCGGAGCACCGGCGTCGCCGGCAGCCAGCGGCGCAGCACGAGCGCCACCGCCGTCGTGCCCACGACCGCGCCGAGGATGCCGAGGAGCGACCACTGCATCTGCCGGATCTGGTAGTCGTTGGCGGGCAGCACGAACGACTGGCTGGCGAGCACGAGCGACGCGATCACGAGCAGGCCGCCGCCGAGCCCGAGCACGCCGAAGCCGGGCAGCACGAGGATCTCGGCGGCCACGCAGACGACCCCGGCGAGGAAGAGCAGCACCTCCAGCCAGCCCGACGTGCCGTGCAGATACTGGCTCCAGAAATAGACGATGAAGGCCACGAGCGACACGAACCCGCCGAAGCCGAAGCCCGGCGTCTTGAGCTCGATGTAGAGGCCGGCGCCGCCGATGAGCAGAAGCAGCCAGGCGAGACTGGGGCTCGCCAGGGCCGTGAGCAGCTCTTCCGCCCAGCCCGTTTCGGGAGCCTCCAGAGCCATGTCGAGCCCGTAGGCCTGCTTGAAACCCGCGAAGTCGTCCACGACGTGCGCCGCCAGGCCCAGCCTTTGCGCCTTGTCGGCCGTGAGCTGGATCGGCCCCGTGCCCACCTCGGCGCCGAGCTGCCAGGCGTCCCGGTCGGGCCGCGACTCGAACTCCTCGGCCGAGAGATACGCCGTGCGCCCCGTGCCCTGTTCGACGCCGCGGCGCACCACGATCCCCGGCACGGCCAGGGCCACCGGCAGCGACCAGGGTCGGTCGCGTTCACGGGCCACGCCCGCCCGCCAGGCGGCCACGATCGACTCGGCCTGCCGCTCGCCGATCGCCGCCGCCCCTTCGCCACCGAGCACCGCGGCAGGTTCCATCACGATCTCGTCACAGGCCGTGGCGATGAGCGCCGCATCGCCCCGCGCCTCCCGCGGCACGTAGGCCACGGTTCGCACGTCGGCCGGATCGAGGCCGGCGAGCCAACTGGCCAGCACGAGGCTCTGCTCGGGCGACCCGCCCGCGCTGTCGATCCGCAGACACACGAAGTTGGCGCCGCCGGCGATCGCCCGCTCGAGCCGCCCGCGCACGCGGGCGACGGCGTCGGCGGTGATGCCGCCGGAGAGGGCCACCTGCACCGGTCGCCAGCCGCCGGCCTGCGAGGGATCCGCGACGAGCGCCTGCTCCGGCACGCCGAGGCCGCGAGCCAGGTCGGCCGGGGAGTCGGCCAGGAGTCGCACGAAGCCCAGCTCGCGGCCGCGGCGGCCGGTGAGCACCAGCGGCACCGGCGCGAGCTCCTCGACGCCGAGCACGGCCGCCTCGCGCCGCACCGCCTCGACCTCGGCGAGCCGCACGAATCGTTCGCCGTCGTCGGTCGAGACGCGGGCCACCTTCGTCGCCGGGTCGAGCAGGCCGAGTGCCACGGCCGGCGGGATCGTCCGCCGCCGCGAGGCGATCTGCGCGTAGGCCGCCCGCATCGCGTCGTCGACGGGCTCGCCGGCATTGGCCGGGCCGAGCGTCGCCTCGGCGGGCATCACGAGCTCCTCGCAGGCGAGGGCCACGAGCACGCCGTGACCGGAGACGCCGCCGGGAAGAAAGGCCACGGTCTTCACGCCGGCGAGCCGCTCGCTCGTGAGAAACCGCGCGAGCTCGAGAGCCCGGCCGAAGTCGCTGCCGGCGGCATCGCCTTCATCGCCCGCCGCGAATTCGAGCACGAGCACGCCGCGTTCGTCGGGCCGGCTCCGCAGCGTGTCCAGCCGCTTGAGGATCGCGGTCTCCACCTGCGTGTCGCGGGTGCCCACGATCGGGAGCCGCACCTGCACCACGGCCGCGGCAGGGGTGGCGGCGGCCCAGCCCGCGAGCCCGAGCCAAAAGGCGAACGCGAGCCCGCCGCGGCGCACCGCCGGGCCATGCCGCTGCGCGCTCTGTGGGGCTGCACCGACCATCGAAGCAATCCTACACAGCCCGCCCAGCAAAGCAGCCGAATCGGCCGATCCCCCACTCGCCCCCCCGGTTTTCCCGGGGGCCTGTATAGTTGTGGCATGACTACCACGACTTCTCCGCACTCTCCCGTGATCCGGGAGCTCATCGACCTGATCGAGTCCCGGGCCCTGAAGCGGGGCACGTTCCGCCTCGCCTCCGGCCGCGAGGCCAGCTTCTATCTCGACGCCAAGCAGGTGGTGCTCGAGGCCCGCGGCTCGATGCTCGTGGGTCGCGCCATCCTCGAACGTCTCGAGGCTCTCGGCCCGCTGCCCGCCGCCGTCGGCGGGATGTCGATCGGCGCCGATCCGATCACCAGCGCCGTCGTGACGATGGCGGGCGTCGAGAACCTGCCGCTGAAGGGGTTCCTCGTCCGCAAGGAGCCGAAGGATCACGGCACGAAGCGGTACGTGGAGGGTCCGGTGTCGCCCGGCGACCGCGTGGTGATCGTGGAAGACGTGGTGACGACCGCCGGCTCGTCGCTCGTGGCGATCGACCGCGCGCAGGAGTTCGGACTCGTGGTCGAGCGGGTGGTGGTCGTCATCGACCGGCTCGCCGGCGGCCGCGAGGCGCTCGCCGCGCGGGGCATTCCGCTCGAATCGCTCGTCACGATCCGCGACCTCGGCATCGAGCCCGACCAGGCCTGAACCGCGAGGGCCCTTCAGCCATGCGGTGCATCCGATGTTCATGGCCGATGCTGGCCGCCTGTGCCGCAGCGCTCGCGTGCCCTTTGGCGAGCGCCGCCGAGACGCCGTCTCCCGTTGCCGATGTCGACGCGCTCGTCGCCCAGCTCGGTGACCCCGACTATGCGATCCGCGAGACCGCGGCCGCGAGCCTCGCAGGCCTCGGTGCGGACGCCGCCGACGCGCTGCTCGCCGCCGCCGAGACGAACCCCGACATCGAGGTCGCCCTCCGCGCCCGCTGGCTCATCCGCGGCCTGCCGGCCGAGAGCCTCGCCCTCGTCCGACCCGAGGATCCCCCGGCCGTGACGGCGCTGCTCGACCGATTCGAGCGAGCCCCCGCCGCCAACCGCGGCGTGGCCCTGCACCGGCTGCTGCGGCTCGACGACGACGCCGGGGTCGAGCCGCTGGCCCGCATCGTCCGTCTCGACCGCACCGCCACCGGCTCGCGGACAGCCGCGATCCTGCTCGTCGACGAGTGGCGGGCCGGCGATCCGGCCTGGAACGGCATGCGCGACCGGATCGCCGCAGGGCTCGGCGCGAGCGGTCGGCCCACGGCCGTGTTCCTCCGTTCGCTCGTCGCATTCAGCCGCGCGGAGTCCCCGGCGGCCCAGGCCGATGCGCTTGCCGCCGCGACCGCCGCGTTCGCGCGGCTGGAGGCCACGCCCCCCGGCGACACGGCGGGCGAGCGGATCGACGGAGTCTTTCGCCGCACGTTCCGCCGCGGCCTGATCCGGATGCTCGTCGCCGCCGGGCGGAAGGATGAGGCTCTCGCCGAGGCGGATCGGCTGCTCACCGCCGGGAGCCGCCCGAAGGCCGACGAACGAGTCGCGGCCGCCGAGCTCGTCTGGCTCGCCGACAACGGCCTGCCTGAGGCCGTGAAGCTCGTCGAGCAGCGGTGGCCGCAGTTCGGGCAGGCCGACGCGGCGGCGTCGTATGCGGCGGCCCTGGCCTGGAGGCGGGCGGGCAACGAGCCCGAGGCCCGCCGCCGCGCTGCCGCCGCCTTCGAGCTGAGCCAGACCGCCGACGACGTGGCCGAGGAACGGGAACAGATCGCGCGGCAACTCGCGAAATGGGGCGCGGCCGATTGGGCCGGCCATGAATACGAGGCGGTGCTCGGGTCGGCCGCCACGCCGGAGGAGACGTTCGCCGTCTCTTCGCTGATGTACGCCGAGTTTCTGCACGATCAGGAGGACCACGCCCGCGCCGCCGACGTGTTGCGTCAGCTCCTCACGCGATGCGAGGCCGACGGTGGCGACACGGTGCGCCGCACGCTTGCCCGGGACGTTGAATCGGTCCGCTCACGGATGCTGTATTTCGAGTCGTGCGCGGCGGCGGCCCGCGGCGATACGGCCGGTCGTCGCCGGCTCGTGGAGGAGGCGGTCGCGGCCCATCCGAAAGACGTCGAAGCCTTGATCGCGCTCTACAGGCTCCCCGACAACACGCCTGCCCAGCGACAGGAGGCCGCCGAGCGAGTGGCCCTGGTGGCCGAGCAGATCGACAGCCAGCTCCAGGCGCTGCCCGATGAAATCCAAGGCTACAACGAATACGCCTGGCTCGTGGCCAATACGGAGGGAGACATCGAGAAGGCCACCCGCTATTCGCGGCTGTCGCTCGACAAGTCGCCCGACGAGTCGAGCTTCCTCGACACGCTCGCCCACTGCCACGCCGCGGCGGGCCGGATGCCGGCGGCGGTCCGCACGCAGTCGATCGCCCACCGCCTCGAGCCGCACAACCGGACGATCAAACGCAACCTCGAACGGTTCCGCAGCCAGCTGCCGCAGCCATGACCGCCCCCGCCACCCACCACGTCGCCGTCCGCGACACCCGCCTGGCCGTGCACACGTCCGGAAGCGGGCTGCCGCTCCTGATGCTGCACGGGTTTCCGCTCGACCACGGCATGTGGGCGCGGCAGGAGCCGCTGGCGGAGCACCTGCGGCTCATCGTGCCCGACCAGCGAGGCTTCGGCGGGAGCGCGGGCCCCGGACCAAAAAGCATGGAGCAGCTCGCCGACGACGCCGTGGCCCTGCTCGACGCGCTCCACGTGACGGAGCCGGCCGTTGTCTGCGGGCTCTCGATGGGGGGCTACGTGGCCCAGCACGTGGCCGCGCGGCATCCCGACCGCGTGGCCGCGCTGGTGCTCGTCGACACGCGGCTCGAGGCCGATACGCCCGACGTCCGCGCGGGGCGGGTCGATCTCGCCGCGAAGGTGGGCCGGATCGGTCAGAGGATCGTCGCCGAGGCGATGGTGCCGCGGCTGCTCGCGACATCGGCCGAGGCGCGGGGAGCGCCGGATCGCGTTGCGATCGAAGCGGAGCTGCAGCGAACGATCGAGGCGCAGCCGGTGGCGACGATCCAGGCGGCGCTCGCGGCGCTGGGCGACCGTCCCGACATGACCGAAGCGATGCGGCGGCTGCGGGCGCCCGCACTACTCGTCGTGGGGGCCGAAGATGCCCTCACGCCCCCGGCCTGCATGGAGAAGGCGGAGCAACTGATCCCCGACGCCCGCCTGCTCGTGGTGCCGCGGGCCGGGCACATGACGCCGCTGGAGGCGCCCGGCGTGTTCAACGCGGCGGTGCTGGAGTTTCTGCGGGCGGCAGTGGCCGGTCGGACCTGAACGGCGGCTCCGGGCCGCGGGGCCGCTGCCACCAGCCGCGATTGTCGCCGCCGGGGCGGGCGCGTGGATCGGGACGGAAGGCAGGCCCGGGGCGGCCGGCGCCGTCGAACCGCGACGCATACCAGTCGATCCACTCGAGCCGCTTGTCGGCGCCCGCGTCGACGATCTCCTGCCGATCCTCCGGACGCACGACAGCGAGCCACTGATGCCACACGACCGCTGCCTCCCGCAGGTGCGGCCGCGAGGGATCGACGAGCGCCCGGGCGACCGCCGCCAGCGACCGCCGTTCGTTGGCCGAGAGCCGGGCGAACTCCCGGGCCGCCCGTTCGAGATCGACCTTCTCCTCGAGCGGCATCGCGGCCCACGCCTCGCGGCGGGCGAGGCTGCGGGTGGTGGCGTCGGCGTCGGTCGCGAGCATCGCGGCGAGCGATTCGATCTCGGCGCGGCAGGCGGCCGCGGCCCGTGCGGCCGCCTCGGGCCCTGCCCGCACCACGAGCCGTGGCGGCACACCGGGATCACGGGCGGCCACCTCCTCGAGGAACTTCGCCGATCCCGCCTCACGGAGCAGGTCGAGATGCTGCACGAGCGGGAGGTCGTCGAGCAGGCGGGGGGCGGCGTCGGGCTGCGACAGTCGACCGGCGACGATTCCGGCGACGAGTGCCGCCGCCACGATGGCTGCAGGACCGCGCCACCCGCTCACGATGCGGTCAGCAATGGATCGCCAGATGCCGGCGGGTTGCGACCGGACGCCGCTGCCGACGGCCGCGATTTCGACCGTCGTCGCAGCCAGCGTGCGGGAGGCCGAGGCCGCCGGCAGTTCGTCGAG
>CAZXIG010000120.1:0-8726 GCA_964640405.1 uncultured Candidatus Kuenenia sp. | reverse complement strand
TGAGCCGGTCGAGCACGAACCGGTCGAGCGGATCGACAGGCCAGGCGGCGAGCGCAGCGTCGGCCGCGACCCACGCCTTCAGCAACTCGATCTGCCGTTTCGTGAGCGGCTTCTTGAACTCCGGCGGTGGCATCATCGTGTCGGGGTCGGTCGACTCGATCCGGGCCACGAGTTCGCTTTCGGCCACGGAGCCGGGCACGACCGCCCGCATGCCGGAGGGGAGTTCGCGGCTGGCGGCCTCCCGGTCGTCGAGCCGGAGGTCGGCCTGCCGGGAGTGGGCGTCGCGGCCGTGGCAGTTGTAGCAGTGGGTGGCGAGAATCGGCCGGATGTCGCGCGAGAAATCGACCGTCTCGCCGGCAGCGGCGGCGCCGGCGAGCGTGGCGATGCAGAGGAGTCAGGTGCCGGTGTGGTGAGTGCTCATGGTGCGGCCTCCGTCAAACATGGCCTCCGCGGCCAGTGTTGCCGTTTGCAATCGACTCCTACAGTACAGTTTCTCGGTGCAGCAGAGGCACCGCAGAATCACCGTGCGCCGACGCACCCCCGCCGGATTTTTGTGCCGCCGAATGGGCCGCGACTGTTTCATGGCTGGCAGTCGTTCGTTCGGGTATAATCCGTGTTAATGACAAGCCCAATCCGCCCGACGTCTGGTAAGCGTCCCGCTGAAGAAACGGCGGCGGCCGTATCGGAGTGGCTCGGCAGCCGAGGCGACGAGGAACCCGATTCCTGCGCAACGATGACACCGGCCGAACGGATCGAGATGGTGTGGCCAATCACCCTCACCGCCTGGGCCTTCGCTGGAAAGCCGTTTGATGAATCGCGACTTCGCCGAGATGTTGAGAGCTTTGGCCGCCGAGAGCGTTGAGTTTCTCGTAGTCGGCGCTTACGCAGTTGCCGCTCACGGTATCCCTCGGGCCACCGGCGACATCGACTTGTGGGTGCGACCCACCGCTGACAACGCCGCCCGTCTGTGGCGGGCCTTGGAGCGTTTCGGTGCGCCGAGGAGCCGGCTCTCTCCAGATTCGTTTACGCAGCCCGACGTCGTCTACCAGATCGGCCTGCCTCCCAACCGAATCGATTTATTGACCACGATCGACGGCGTGGGGTTCGACGAGGCTTGGGCTGAAAAAGTGCCATGCGTCGTGAGCGGCATCGCCTTCGACATGCTGTCGCTGCGGCATCTCATGCAAAACAAACGGGCGACAGGCCGCCCGCAGGATTTGGCCGACGTCGCCCGCCTTGAGGGGCTGGGCTGACGCGTCATCCCCGTCGCTTCCGCGAGGGGCTTTCGGTGCGACAAGTGACTACGTTCCGCTTTCCGCGCGGTAGACCGTCGGCGACAGGCCGGTGAGCGTGCGGAATCGCCGCGCGAAATGCTTGGCGTCGCAGAAGCCGACTTCCGTCGCGAAGATCGCCGCCAACTGTGAGCGCGACGCGCCGGCCGCACGGCAGAGATCATCGATCGTGATCGGCTCCGCCAGGTGGCCGCCCATGTATTCGATCGTCCGCCGAACACGGGGATCGACCAGATCGGCCGCCTCCCGCTCGACGGCCGCCGCCCAAAGCAGCGCCTGCTCCAGGAGGTTGATCTGCAGCTCCGCCCGCATGGCATTGCTCGATGCACCCAGCCGCTGCATCTGGCTGAAACAGCGGACGATCCGCCGCCAGGCCGGGCCCATTCCGATCCGTTGCAGGGCATAGTGGGGGCGGATCTCGCGATGCCGCAGGAGCAAGAGTTCGATTCGCGGCGGTGGCCGCAGCAAGACGAACGATGCCGCCACAACCTCCCGCTCGCCGCGCGGATGGCTGACGGTGGTCCAGGCGTGGTCGGTCTCGGGCCGCATGATCACGAGGTCGCCGGCCTCGGCGTCGAAGCCCTGCTGCGGATCGACACCGACGCGATAGCCGCCGCGGGTGATGAGGATAACCCGCGCAGGGCGTCGCTGTTGTAGGATGCGGGTCTCGAATGTCGTTTTGCCACCAGGCTCCGAGGCCGCTGATGTATCTCCCCCGTCGCGCTCGTCTGCTTCGGGGCCTCGCCTGCATCGTCGTTCTTGCCGCGGCGGCGGTCGGCACGGCGGCCGAGCCCGCCACCGGCTTCAAGCACCGCGGCTTCTATCTGCACGAGGGCTGGCTCTTCAAGCATCCCTTCGCCGTCCGCTCCTGGAAGCGGGAAGACTTCGCGGCGATGTATCAGCTTCTCAAGCGGCTCGGCTTCGACCGCGTGATGAACTGGCCGATGTTCGAGTCGATTCCCGCGCCGCTCTCCGAGACCGACGCCCAGGCGATCCGCGACTATGCCCGCACGATCGACGACGCTCATGCCGCCGGCCTCGAGTTTTGGCTGGCCCAAACCGCAAACCTCACGCCGCCGCCGTCGATCGCCGCCAAGCCCTGGAAGGAACGCAATCCGTACCCCGTGTGGAAGCACGTGCGGCTCGACGACCCGGCCGAGGCCGCGGCCTACTTCGCCCACCGCCGCGCGATGATGGCGATCGCCAACTCGGCCGACGCCTACGTGACGATCGACGGCGATCCGGGCGGCTATGGCGACGCCCAGCCGAAGGAGTGGCTCTCTGTGTTTCTCGCCGATCGGGCCACGCTCGATGCCTGCGGCATCGGGCCCGGAAAGCAGCGGCTCATCCCCTGGGTGTGGTGCGGCTGGGGCATGGAGAAGGTGTGGGGCGGCAATCCCAACAACCCGCCGGAGCGGATCGTGCCGTTCGTGAAGCCGTCGCTCGAAACGCTCGCCGCCGGCATGCCCGAGCCGTGGCTGCTGCTGCCGGGGCGATCCATTCGCGACAACTGGGCCAACGGCCGCGTGAACATCGGCCTCACCGAAGAGGCGGGACTCATGCCGCGGGCGACGCTCTTTCTCTACGAGGCGATCGAATACGAGCCGTCGATTCCCGGGGCCGTGCTCCAGTTTGCCGACATCCGCCGGATGCTGCGGGACGAGGCGAAATATGCGGCCACGGCCGACGGCGTCTTCGGCAACGCCCAGCAGCCGGTGATGGTGCTGCCGAATCTCTATTTCTTCGCCCGGGCATCGGCCAACCTCTCCTATCTCGACACGCCCAACGAGGAGGTGCTTGGCGACCTCGCCGATCTTCTCGGTGGCGATCGGGCCCTGCTCGTGCCCACGTGGCGGTGTTTGGAGCTGCCGCTCGACAAGCTGCCCGCCGATCTGCCCGACCGGCTGCGCAAGGCCACGCTCTCGGGCGAAACGGCCGCGTTCATTCCGGGCGGGCCGCGGCGGTATCTCGACATCCTCGCCGCCCAGGTGGAAAGCCGCCGCGGGCTCCTGGAGGCCGTGGCGACGCCGGCCGGCGATGAAGCCGACGCTGCCGCGCGACTCGCGGCCGGGGCGAAGGCCCTGATCGGCTGGTGGCGGATCCACGGCTACGTCAACGACGGCGATGAAAACACGCCCTTCCAATGGCGGTTCGTCCGCACCGGCGATGTGGAGACGCTGCGCCGCTGGGCGCAGGCCAACGTGAAGGATCGTGAGGCGGTCGTGGCCGCCGCGGCCCGCGCGCTCGCCGCCGCCGGAATCCTTGGCGAGGAACAGGCCACCCAGCGGCTCGCCGAAATCGTGCCCGCCAAGCGTTGAAGTGGATCGTGATCGCCGCGCTGCATCCCGCCGGCTTCCGCCGGGGGCTTCTTGTCGGTCGGCACACCGCCTCCACGACAAAAAGCCCCGGGCGGGAGCCCGGGGGCAATCCCGGCTCCGGCTTGACGTGCCGCCAATCCATCTGTACATTTCATACGTACATACGGAGGACGAGATGTCCGGTGTGAACGTGACAACTCTGAGGCAGCACCTGCCGGAATACCTCGCCAGGGTCGCACGAGGAGAGCGGCTGTCTGTGACACTCCGTGGGAAGGTGATCGCGGAAATCTCGCCTCCGACACCGCAACCCGGCGCCGCCGAGGCGGCCCGCCGTCGCTTGGAAGGCAGCCTGATCCGCTACGACCAGCCGTTCGAACCGGTTTTGCCTGCCGACGACTGGGACATGAACCGTTGATCGTCATCGACACCCATGCCTTGGTGTGGTGGCTGACTCGTGCTCCGGGCCTTTCCCGGAAGGCCGAGCGAACGATCGCAGCGCATGGCGATCCTGGCCAGATCGTCGTTTCCGCTATCAGTCTGCTTGAAATCGCGACTGCGATACGCCGCGGTCGGTTGCGGTTGAGCATGCCGTTGGGCCAGTGGCTGGCGGACATGAAGCGCCTGCCAGAAATCAGGGTCGAGTCGGTCTCCGCCGACATCGCCGTCCTCGCCGGCGGTTTGGCAGAACCGATGCACGGCGACCCGGCCGACCGACTCATCGTGGCGACCGCCTCCGCGCTGGGCGTGCCGTTGGTCACCGGCGACAAAAAACTTCACGCATACAAGGGCATCAAAACGATTTGGTGAGCACGGGACGAAAAGAGCTGCGTCCCCTTTTCTCACTGCTGACGCTTGCGCCACTCTTCTTCCTTGCGGGCACGCTCTTCGGCAGCTTCCTTCGTCATCGATGGATCGATTGCCGGTTCGGCCGGACGTTGCGCTGTCTTTTGCTTCGCGGGCCGATCAACCACGATCTCCCAGGTGGTCACGTCCGGCACCCGAAAGACGAGGCCCGACGACTTCGAATCGTTAAACCGCTCGTGCACGAGCAGCGTGGGCTCCGCGGTCGAGCCCGGCGGCGGATAGATGCAGGCCGACACGATCGCCACGCGGTATTCGCCGGCCGGCACGCCGTCGGAGGGCGCATGGGTGCCCATTTGGAACGTGCCATCCGGGAGGATCGAGCCCCACGAGCCGACTGACCTGCCCCCCTTCAACGTCGCCACTTTAAATGCTTGGCTCATTGAGCGATCGTCGAGATCTTCGACCCGCTGATCCAAGAGGCCGATTTTCCAGAGGGGGGTTTCGGGGCGCCGCCGAGGTTTGCGGCTTTCAGATGGGGGCCTCGCGGCAGCCGGCCACCGAGAGCTAGATCGCCAGCCGCACGAAGCTCGCCGAGCAGGTTCGCGAGAAGCTGTTCCCGAGAGGATAGGGCGGGCCGCCGCAGTTCCCCGAGCGATCGCCCTGCGGCGAGTTTCCGATAAGGTGGCGAACCTGGCGAGAAGGCCGCGGTCGCGACGGTTCTCGTCAATCTGCAGGTTTGCGGGGCCGATCCAGTGCTTGGGGGGTTTTGCCCCTCCGTTGCGTGTGCCTCCACCGGAGGGTCTTCGTTGCCTGCCATCTCGCGTTGTTTGGTCGTGGCTGTGGCGATTGCCGTCGGCTATCCTGCGCCGGCGGCTGAATTTCCCCGCTTCTGGCACGGCCTCGCCCGGCCGTTCAAGGCCCTGCACCGGCAGCCGCCTCCCGAGGGCTGCGAGACGCCCGTCGACGGCCTCGCCGACCAGATCGACTGGCTCACCCACCACATCGACTCGCATGGCTCGATCGTCGCCAAAGAGCCCGATGTGTGGGGCCAGAACCGGCTCATGCGGCACCGCTACGAATACGAGGAGCAGATGCGGCGGCAGCTCGGCATGTTCAGCGAGCGGACGAGCGCCGCCCTCCGCCGCAGCGATCAGTCGTATCTCGGGATGGCCCTGGCGCTGCAGTCGGCCTCTGGCAATCGCCGCACGGCCCAGCAGGTGCCCGTTCCCGATGTCACGAGCTCGAGCAACGTGTTCAATACGGTGCAGGGCCTCATCCCGTCCGGCAATGAGAACGTAGGCCGCTCCGAGCCCGTCGTGATCACGCGCACCGGCCCGATGGCATTTCCGCCCAATCCCGCCGGCTACCAGTTCGACAACGAGCCGCTGGCCCTCGAACCCACCGTCCACCTCGACCAGCTCTCGCGTTACCTCACGCACCTCAATCAGCTCCGGCGGGTGAACGAAGGAGACGACTCGGCCGACGCCCCCGGCTACGCGCTCAACCTCGTGCGGGTGCCCGTCTCGATCGAGCCCGGCACTCACACCCGAAAGGGCTACGGTGCGGAGATCACGTTCACCGCCGAACCGGTGCTCGGCGAAGACCTGCTGCCGACGACGTTCCGCAACCTCGTGATCAACGACCTCATCGACATCATCGCCCCCGCCCTCACCTGGTGCGTCAACGACGCCGAGTGTCGGGCGTGGGCAGCCACGATCGCGGCGGCCGACGGGATCGCCACCGCCGCGGAAACCGCCGGTGCCGAGCCGGCCATGGCGGCCCGCCGCCAGGGCGTGATGGCGGCCATGCAGGCCCTCTCCGCCAAGCTGCCCACGATCGCGCCCAAGTCGGCACCGGCCGTGAAGACGCGTCGCGCCCGGCTGCCGATTCCGTTCTCGCAGCTCGCCGACGTGAGCGGCATCGAGCAGATCGCGATCCTGATCCGCGACACGCACGCCGCCCTCGCCAATCATCCGGCCAATCAGCCCTGCATCGAGTATCTCCAGGTCCGGGCCTTTCTCGGCGAGGAGCTGGAGGCGGCGTATGACTTCCTCGCGCTCGACAGCCGCCGCGAACTCTGGGCCGAATTGCCCGCGTGGAACCTCGCCGGCCTGATCCGTGGTCGGCAGGTCGCCGAACTGGTGGCCTTGCGGTGCCGATTCTTCAGCACGATCGGTCCCGGCGGCCCGACCGCTGCCATCGAGATTGTGCCGCAACAATCTTTCGAGCCAGCAGACCCCACCGGCATCTGCTGCGAAGCCCCGCAGGGCCACCGGCCGCTCTGCCGCACCACGACGGCCGTGCTCGCCTGGGGCATCCTCGTGGAATCGGCGCTGCTCAACGAGCGGCTCATCGCCGACATCCGCGAGTCGGCCACGTCGCAGGGCCGCCTGGCCCCGGCCGGCCTGTGCGCGGGGCCGTTCTACGGACCCGATCCCGCGCCCGAAGCACGGCAGGCCTTCAACGACTACGTCCGTGAGCGGTGGCCCATCCGAGTGTTCGCGCTCGATCCGGTTCGCGAGGAGCAGAACGTCGACGACACCTACTCCCGCCGCCGCGAGGCCCAGATCGCGATGGCCGTCGCCGCGGCCAGCGGCCGGCTCAACGCGCAGGCCCTCGCCCGGTTCACCCGCCGCAACGAGCTCGACCTGGCGACGATGGCCCTCAACCAGACGGCCGTCGGCTTCGCCCACGGCAGCGACACGTTCGGCTGGCGGTTTTACCCGCGGGTGCAGTCGCCGCCGACGCGGTCGGGCATCGCCGCCGTCGCCGAAACACTCTGCGGCCCCTCGAGCGACGCCGATCTTTCACAGCGGCAACTGGAGCCGGGCATGCGGGAATGTACGGCGATCGTCGTGATGCCGTCGTTCGTGCCCTGCATCCGGCTCGACTCCCACTCCAATTGGTTTCGACTGACGCACCCCGGCGCCACCGACCCGAGCATGCGGCGGGCGATGCAGCTCTCGCGGGCCGTGCAGACGGTGCGGCTGCAGCAGGCGGCCTGCACGCAGTGTGCTCACCTCTATCACGAAGGCACCACCGCCCAGATGCTCCGCCGGGTCGATCAGCTCGCCGCGAAGCTTCCGCTGCAAACGCTCACGGCCCGCGTGCCCTACGAGAACACGGCCGGCGGCTTCGAGCTCTTTCAGGCGGGGATCACCGATCTCGCGCCGGAGCTGATCGGCTGGTACGGCGCACCTGGCATCGACCCCGCCGGCACGACGACGCTGTTCCTGATCGGCAAGGGATTCTCGGTGCACGACACGAGCGTGATTGCCGGTGGCAAGGGGGTGCGATTCGTGCCGGTCGGCCGCGACGTGCTCCGCGTCGAGATTCCGCCGGGCGTGCAGACGCTCGCGCCCCCCTGCTGCGACGCCGCCCCCACCGCCGTTCAGGCCGCGACTCTCGGCATCCCGCAGAGCGATGTGCGGCTCGTGGCCACCGCCGATCCGCTGCCACCTCCCGCGATTCGCGCGAGCCCAGTGCCCACGGCGGCCGACTCACCCGTCGTCGTCGCGGCGCCCTGCGGCCAGCCCGACGCCTGCCAGACCGACTGCAGCCGTCGCGAGTTCGTCGACGTGCACCTCGCCACGCCCTACGGCGTGAGCAGCTCTTTGCTCGTGCCGGTGAGCCGCCGTACGGCTGGTGATATGTCCTGCACGCTCGCCTTCGACTCGGCCTGCACGCTCGCGCTCACGTTCACGACCACGAAGACGGCCGGTGCGAAGGCAGAGGCGGCGAAGGTGGACGAGTTTTTTGCGTCGTCGTGTGACGCCCTCACGATTCGCGTACCGGCCTCGTTCATTCCGCCGGCGAAGGCCTCCCTGCGGCTCCTGCTCCGGGATGCGAGCAGTGGCGCGACGGCGGCGACGTTTTCGTTCGACAATCCGTTCTTCGACGCCCGCAACTCCCGCTACGTGATCGCCGGCGGCGACCTGCGCAACTTCGTCGGCGATACGTCGCGGCCAGCCACCGACAAGACGCTACGTGGCGCCGTGAAGCCGTACCTCGATCACCTGCTCTCCCAGGGGCAGCTCGCCGAGGATGGCGACGCGGTGCCGTTCACGCTCTCGGCATCACTCGTCGCCGAGCAGCAGGAGATTCCCGTGGCCGGCGCCGTCGGCGTGCAGGCCACCCGCCGCGGCAAGACGGTGATCGAGCCGCGCGAAGAGCCGGCGCCGACGCCGTAAGACGTCCCCCGGCTCGCGCCTCGTCCGATACAAGCCCCCATGCGCAAGCAGGGGGATCAATGCGGCATCCATCCCGAAGCAACCCGCATCATCCCCCGGCTCGCGCCTGGGGGCTTGTATGG
>CAZXIG010000119.1:0-8783 GCA_964640405.1 uncultured Candidatus Kuenenia sp. | reverse complement strand
TGTGCCGCATGGTCCCCGAGCAGCGGGTCCGCACCTACCAGGTGTGCCGCATGGTGCCGGAGCAGCGGGTTCGCACCTGCTCCTACCAGGTGTGCCGCATGGTGCCGGAGCAGCGGGTCTGCACCTACCAGGTGTGCCGCATGGTCCCCGAGCAGCGGGTCCGGACGTGCACCTATCAGGTGTGCCGCATGGTCCCCGAGCAGCGGGTCCGCACCTACCAGGTGTGCCGCATGGTGCCGGAGCAGCGGGTTCGCACCTGCTCCTACCAGGTGTGCCGCATGGTGCCGGAGCAGCGGGTCTGCACCTACCAGGTGTGCCGCATGGTCCCCGAGCAGCGGGTCCGGACGTGCACCTATCAGGTGTGCCGCATGGTCCCCGAGCAGCGGGTCCGCACCTACCAGGTGTGCCGCATGGTGCCGGAGCAGCGGGTTCGCACCTGCTCCTACCAGGTGTGCCGCATGGTGCCCGAGGTGCAGGTGAAGACCTGCACCTACCAGGTGTGCAAGATGGTGCCCGAGCAGCGCGTGCGGACCTACCAGGTCTGCAAGATGGTGCCCGAGCAGCGGATCCGCACCTGCACCTACAAGGTGTGCCGCATGGTCCGCGAGGAGCGGAGCCGTGAGGAGTGCTACAAGGTCTGCACCATGGTGAAGGAAAAGTGCGTGAAGCAGGTGCCGGTGTGCATCACCCGGCCCGTTCACTACACCAAGACGGTCGAGGTCTGCCGGCTGGTGCCGAAGCAGGTCGCCTACACGGTGACCCGCTGCGTGCCGAAGGTGGTCTACCGCGAGGTCCCCTGCTGCGAGTGATCGCAGCGAACCGGCTCCTGTGAGCCCCCGCCCCTACGCAAGGCGGGTGACGAGTGAAACGACTGGGAACGAGGACGGCCCGGGCCGAAAGGCCCGGGCCGTCTGTTTTTCTGGAGCGCCGGAATTCCATCCTGGCCATTCCGGCTTCGGGCTACCAATGCCCTGTCCCCGGACGTTCGCTACGGGCATCCCTGCCCTTCGCTCACTCGATGCTGCCTGCGCTTCGGCATCCTGCCTGCGCTGGTCAGCAACGCCGGCTCCAGGGCACAGGTAGCCCGAAGCCTCCCTCTTCTCGAGTGGACCGAGGCTCGGGCCTGCACATGCCCTCTCGCGGGCTATGGAAGCGAGCGCAGGCAGGATGCCGAAGCGAAGCGGACATGCAGTGAGCGAAGGACAGGATGTCCTGAGCGAACGTCCGCCGAGAGGGCATGTGCAGGCCCGAGCCGGCCCCTCCAGGAACGGCTAGGCCGCTATTTATGAGGCCTCGGAATTGGGATTGCCGCGAGATCGGGGGTTTGGGATAAGCCCTTGCCCAGCTTCTCCCGACACGCGCAACCCCGATGACCGCCTGGCAGCCTCATCTCGCGTTTCCGAATGGCCTCGGCCACACCTGGCCGCTGGTCGCGCGCGACTTCCCGATCGCGGTCTGCTGGGCCCACAAGTCGGCCAACACCACGATGCTCAAGTGGTTTTTGTTCCATACGGGACTCCTCGACAGGGCCACGGCGGAATATCCCGACCAGTTCCATCTTTTCTGGTACGCCCACTCGTCGGCCCAGCCCGACTACGCCGAGCAGTGCTTCCGCGCTCTGGCTGGCCCGGTGCGAAAACTGACTGTGAAGGTGATCCGCGATCCCGCGCACCGCGTGGTCAGCGGCTTCCTGCACTTCGTCCGCGATCCGAAGGTTGGATTTCGCGATACGTGGGCCAACTTCCTGGCATGGAAGCGGGCGACGGGCCGGGGAACCGCGGCCACGGCGACCTTCGTCGAGTTTCTGCGATTCGTCCTCGATGCTCGGGATGCCGGCAAGCTCGTCGACGTCCACGCGCAGCCGCAGTGGAATCCGCTGCAGGATCCATATGTCCGTCTGCACATCCCGCTCGAAGACCTCGCGAGTCACCTGCACCATCTCGAGCAGCTGTGCGGCCTGCGAACCTCGCCACTCGACCGGCTGTCGCGCAGCCCGCATCACAGCCCGCCGGTGAAGGGCAGGCCGTGGCCACCACACGCATCGAGTCTGCCGCTCGACAAACAACGGCTCCGGTCTTTGGGCACGCCGAACGGCGACACGCTGCTGGACGAGATCACGCGGCCGCTCATTCGTGATGCGTTCGCCATCGACTACACCGCCTATGCTCGGTTCTATGCTCCGGCGGGAGACACCGCCGCGCAGCCGCTCCTGCCCAGCGGCTACGAACTCGGACAGGCAGCCTGAACACCCCACCTCATGATCCCGAGGCGACCATGAAGATCGGAACCATCGTCGGCAACAAGATCGCCCGCATGCCGGTCGTCGGCCGGTTCACCGAGGCCTATCGCATCGGGGCCCGACACCAGCGGATGCTGCGAAATCAGTCCGTCGATACAGCCGCTGTGCCACACCCAGTGCCGGTCCCGGAGCCGGCCGCCGCTGAACCAACGCCGCCGAACGCTTCGCCTGGCCACGCTGAAGCCGGCACTCCGCCGCAGACCGTCGCGGAGTGGCTCGATTCGCGGTGGACGGCCATCCGGCCGCTCGACTGCTTCCCCACACCTTCCGCGGGCCCTCGGCTATCCGTAGTCACCGATGCCGTCGATGCGGCCAGCCTGTTCGGCGGTGTCGGCACCGCGCTGGTGCTCGGTGCCCTGGCGGCCAATCGCATGCAGGCCGTGCTGCGGCTGGTGACCCGCACCGTGCCTCCCGATCCAGGGGCCGTGGGCCGCGTGCTCACAGCCAACGGCGTGCATCTCGAGGGCCGGCTCGAGGTCGTGCACGTGCCGCATCGCGGCGGCCGTGAACTGCCGCTCACCGATGACGACGTCTTTCTGGCCACGTCGTGGTGGACGACCCGCAGCCTGCTGTCGACGGTGCATCGTGAGCGGGTGGCCTACCTGCTCCAGGAAGACGAGCGAATGTTCTACCCGGTCGGCGATGACCGGCTGCGTTGCGAGCAGACGCTGCACGAGCCCGACGTGCTCACGATCGTCAACTCGAGGCTCCTGCTCGACCATCTTCTCCGCGGCCCCGAACCGATTCCCGACCTCGCCGACAGGGCTGTCTGGTTCGAGCCGGCATTTCCTGCGGCGGCCGTGTCCGACACGAGACCGCAGCCCTCCGGCAAACGACGACTTTTCTTCTACGCCCGCCCTCATCACCTGCGGAACCTCTTCTGCTGCGGTTTGGAGGCCCTGGCCGGCGCCGTCGCCGACGGCACCTTCCATCCCGACGATTGGGAGATCTATCTCGTGGGCAAAGACGTGCCCGACCTCGTGTTTCCCCACGGGCTGAAGCCGCGGCGGATCGAAGGCCTGTCGTGGAGCCAGTATCAGGCCTTCGTACGGACGATGGACGCCGGATTCGTGCTCATGGACACACCGCATCCGTCCTATCCACCGCTCGATCTCGCGGCGGCAGGAGCCGCGGTGCTCACCAACTCGCGGGGCAACAAGCAGGACCTGTCGCAGTACTCCGCCAACATTTCCGCAGTGCCCCCCACTCGGGACGGCCTGCGGGCCGGACTCGCGGCGCTTGCCACCGCGGCCTGCAACGACGAAGCCCGGGCGGCCGCCGTGCGCGACGACCGCATCTGCCGCGATTGGCAGGAGGCACTCGAACCGGCCATCGAGCGGCTCGCCCGCCACTTTGGCCGCACCCCTCTGTCCGCCGAGCAAACGCCCACCCCGCTGCTTCGCGCGGCCTGACAGCCGGAGGGCGTCGCCATGTATCCTCGGCTCGTCTGCGACCACTTTCACTACGTGCCTCCGTGGGATGCGGAGACGGTGGAGGAGCGGCTGGCCGCCCTCGACGAGGATCTTCCGCGGGTGGCATGGCTCTACGAACGGCCCGACACCAGCACCTTCCGCTACCGTGTCTTCAACATGGTGGAATGCCTTCGGAACGAGACTCCGCGTCGGGTCGCGGCCTCGTGGTTCAGCGGCAACGAGATCGACGCACTCATCCCGCGACTGCCTCGACTCGACGTCCTGGTGCTGGCCCGGGTGCGATACGACGCCCGGGTGGCCAGGCTCATCGCGATGGCCCGTGCCCACAAGGTCGAGATTCTGTTCGATTGCGACGACCTCGTGTTCGACGGCCGGTTCGTGCACTTCATCCTGGATACGCTCGACCAGGACACGCGGTCTCCTTCGCTGTTTGACTCCTGGTTCGCCTACTGTGGCCGTCTCGAGGCGGTCGCCCGGCTCTGCGACGGCGGGATCACGACCAACGACTTTTTGGCCGCCCGCATGGCCGAGGTGGTCGGCGGGCCGGTGAACGTCGTGCCCAACTACCTCAATCGCTGCCAGCAGCGGACCTCCGATCTTCTGCTCGCCGAGAAGGCCGCCCGCGGCTTTCTCGGCGACGGCACGGTGGTGGTCGGCTACTTCAGCGGCTCCCCGAGCCACAACCGCGACTTCGCCATCGCCGCCCCGGCCCTCGCCCGGCTCCTCGAGAGCGATCCCGACACCCGCGTGCGCGTGGTCGGCTTTCTCGACTCCATCGGCCCACTCGCACCCCATGCCGACCGCGTTGAGCAATGCCCGCTCCAGGACTGGATCAACCTGCAGAAGCTGATCGCCGAGGTCGAGATCAACATCGCACCGCTCCAGGACAACATCTTCACCAACTGCAAAAGCGAGCTGAAGTTCTTCGAAGCCGCGGCCGTGGGCACCTGGACGATCGCCACGCCGACCGAGACCTTCCGATCCTCGATCACGTCCCCCGACCTCGGCCAACTCGCCCGCGCCGACGAGTGGGACGATGCCTTGGCGACCGCCGTGCAGCTCGTGCGGTCGCAGTCGCGGCACGCTCCGTTGGCGGAGGCGAATGCGGCGCACGTCCGCGAGCGGTATGGCTGGGATCGCTTTGGGGACCGAATCGTCGAGGCCACGCTGCACCATGGGTGAGCTTGCCTCCGACCCGCGGCGAGACCTGCTGCTCGAGGGCATTCCGCGGACGGCGCGGCTCGTGGAGATCGGAGCGTCGTTCCGCCCTCTCGTGCCGAAGCGAGACGGATGGAATACGTGCGTCGTCGACCACGACACTCGGGAGGGGCTGCTCGGAAAATATGCTCGAGCCAACATCGACGCCGCCGCCGTCGAAGAGGTGGACGTGCTCTGGCAAGGGGGTCTTCTGCACGACGCATTTCCTGCCGACCAGCTCGGAACCTTCGACGCTGTGCTCGCCTCGCACGTGCTCGAGCACATGCCCGATCTGATCGCGTTTCTCGACAGTGCGCGACGGCTCGTGCGCAACGACGGCTGCCTCGTGTTCGCCCTGCCCGACAAGCGGTGGTCGTTCGACTTCTTCCGGCCGCCCACCCTGGCCGGCCGCGTGCTGCTCGCCCACCATCAGCGGCACGAGCGACACTGCCCGGCCACGCTCTTCGACGAGGTGGCCTATGCCGTCACGCTCGACGGCCGCCCCGGCTGGACCGCGGGCGAGTCGGCCGCCGCGGTCGAGTTCGCCCATCCGGCCGGCAGGGCCAAGGCCATATTCGATGCCGTCTGCCGCCCCGACGACGTCTACCGCGACGCCCATGCTTGGCAGTTCACCCCAGCCTCTTTCGCCCTGTTGATCCTCGATCTCGCCCAGGCGGGCGTGTGCGACTGGCATGTGGCGTGGCTGCGTCCGGCGCCGGCCGTCGAGTTCCTCGGCCGGCTCCAGCCCGGTCCAGCCCGGTTTGCCGACGACGCTGCGCTCCAGCGGGAGCGGATGCGGCTCCTCCGGGAGATGGCCCGCGAGTCGATCGCCCATTGGCAGACGCTCGTGGGCCCCGGTGAGGCGGGCGCCGCCCCGGCCTGATCGGCCTCACGACGCGATCAGCCGGTCGGCGACGTCGCGGAACTCGATCAGCATCCGCTTGAGCAGGTTGCACCGCCGCTGCTGCAGCTCGTCGGTGGAGGCGATGTCGAGCCGCGGCCGTGAGAGCGAGACGAGAAACTCGGTGAACGGCTGGGGCTCGATCCAGTCGATCCGCCAATCGATGACGCCGAGAGCGGCGAGTTCCAGCACGAGCAACTCGAAGCTCGCCGGCGTGAACTGCCAGGCATGGCAATCGACATAGCCGGCATCGGGCCCCGCGGCATGCTCCGCATGGCGAAAGGCCTGCTCCAGCGTGTGGTCGAGCGCGAGGCCGCCGAGCGGCTCTGCCCCCCATGCGGCCCGGCCATCCAGCCTGGAAAGATAGGCCACGTGGTCGAAGTGTTCGGCGTAACCATGACGTGTCACGGCGGCCCGATGGGCGGCGAGCACGCGGCCGGTGGTCGACGTCGGGCGAAACACGTCGAAGCAGAGCCGCCGATCGGGCAGCGCGAGCCGCAACGTCCCGGCGCGGTGATCGACGAGCGTCTCCGCGGCCTTGAAGAAGCCGATCGGGTCGGGGATGTGCTCGAGCACGTGGCTGGCGATCAGGGCGGTGTACGTGCCGTGGCTGGCTGTGGGAAACGCCTCGTGGAGCGGCCCGCCTGTCCAGACGACGTCCACCTCCTCGATCCGTCCGGTTTCGACCGTGGGATCACGGCCGTATTTGGCGATCAGCGCCGCTTGATCAGCATGATCGACGACCGTCGTCCGCCAGCCATCGGCTTTGGGGGCGAGGGGCCGGAAGCTGGGGCCGATTTCGATCAGCCGGTGCTCGTGGGCGAGGCCGGAGAGGAGCAACGACGTACGGTCTTGCATGGGCGGATGAATACCGGCCGGCGGGGCGAGGCGACAAGCCGGGCAACTCCCTCGGCTCCGCCTAGCCGGCTGGCGATGGAATTGGCACGGGGTTTGCAATCTTGACTCTACAAGTCGAGACCCACGTGTCTCAGGGCGACGAGAGCAGTCGACCCTGCGCCACGGTCTCGCGAAAAACCCCAGGAAACATGCTGAAAAAGGGCCGTGCCCCTGCCCTGTGGGCAGGTGCGCTTCCCCGTACCGAAATCCCGACTCCGGCGGCCTCACCAAAACGGTGAGGCCGGATTCACCGTTTTGGTGATCCGTCCGACGGCCGCCGGGGGCAGCCAAAACACCGTTTTTTCTTTTTTTGCAAGGAGCCCGCTCGTGAACGTCAGGAACCTCGCGGCCGCATTCGCGGTCGCCGCACTCTCATTTTCCGCCGGCGCAGTCCGGGCCGAATTTATTCAGGGGCTCTTCAATACGGGTGTCAGTGGCTCCGGCACCGCGCTGTCTGAAAACGCAACCGACACACACTGGGAGATCGTGGCCAGTCCCGTCGAAGCCACGTTGAGCGGTACCACGACCGTCACCGGCACCGTGCCCAACTTTTACAACGGCGCCGCGCGGGCCGACTGGATCAACGGCTGGACGTCCTTCACGGCCAACAGCGGCTCCGCTACCTGGATCACGCCCGGCAACGCGATCCTCCTGCCGGGTCAATTCGAGGACCAGAACGTCAGTGCCAACAAGGGTCTCTATACGTTCCGGACCACGTTCACGATTCCCGAGGCGTTCGCCTCGGCCCAGATCACCGGCCTCTGGGCGGCCGACAATTACGGCGGCCAGGTGCCCGACTACGACGTCAACAATCCCGCGCCCTCGGCGATCACGAATTTCATCCGCCTCAATGGCAACGTGATCTATCCGGGGCTCGACGTCTACGGATTCACGGCGCAGCCATTCACCATCTCGAGCGGCTTCGTGCAGGGGGTCAACATACTCGAGTTCAACGTGTCGAACACGATCGGCGACTTCGCGCCCAATCCCATCGGCACCCAGATCGTGTTCACGTCGGCGACGTATGCCGTGCCGGAGCCGCCGGTGTCGATCCTGGCGATGAGTGGTCTCGGCATCGCCGGCATGTATCAGTGGCGGCGGCGCAAGTCGGCGGCGCCGGCGCCGTCCGCAGGCGAAGAACCGCCTGCGGACTGAAGCTCGGCCTGAAGCGTCAGTCGGCTGTCCGGCCGAAGACGATCAGCACGCCGAACTCCTCCTCGTCTTCGAACGGGTCGAAGTCGCCGTCGAACGGGCCGAACACAGCTGGCTGGCGGGAGGGGCAGGGCATGGTGGAGTTCCTTTCACTGAAACTCCACCCTCGGCCCCGACCGGAAGCAAATGCTTGAATTCCGCGGGAGAAAACCGCTAGTCTGACGCCGGACACTGCGACCGACCTGGCCGCAGCACACCCCACCCATGGGGGCGCCCTCGCCGTGCGGGCAGAGCGTCGTTTCCCGCCGCCCGCCCGCACCTCACCCACGCGAGTTCATGGCCACGACGACCGCATCCCCCGACGCAACCGCCCCGCAGCCGAAAGACCCCTGGTTCCAGAGCCTGTTCGCCGAACGGATCGGCGGAGCGAACTACGGCAAGGGCAACGAGATCTACAAGTTCGAGCTCATCAAGCGGGCCAAGCGGAAGGCGCTGGCCGACCATCCGGAGCGGCGGATGCTCGACTTCGGGATCGGCGAAAATGACGAGATGGCGCCGGAGGGCGTGCGGGCCGCGATGCGGCGGGAGATCGACCGCCCCGAGAACCGCGGCTACGCCGACAACGGCATCGCCATCTACAAGGAGGCGGTGGCGAAGTTCATGCAGCGGGAATTCGGCGTCACGCTCGACGCCGAGAAGGAGGTCAACCACTGCATCGGGTCGAAGACGGCCTATGCCATGCTGCCCGCGGCCTTCATCAATCCCGGTGACGTCACGCTGATGACGGTGCCCGGCTATCCCGTCGCGGGCACGGCCACGCGGTGGTTCGGCGGCGTCGTCCACCGGCTGCCGCTCGTGCCAGAGAACGACTTCTTCCCCGACCTCGACGGCATCCCGGCCGACG
>CAZXIG010000118.1:0-8804 GCA_964640405.1 uncultured Candidatus Kuenenia sp. | reverse complement strand
TAGGTGCAGACTGGTAGTCTGCACATGGTGGCATCCCGCTGTGGCGTGGGTTCGGCCCTTGTGCGATTCCTGCACACGATTTGGCGCAGGCGACGTAGGTGTGGCTGGGTGAGAATCTAAAACGGTAGGTGAGAGGGGTCGGCGAAAGCTCGAGGAGCATTGGGCCGCCGCGGCCCACCGCGACGAGACTTTTGCCGCCCCTCGAACCGGCACCTCAGAAACACCCTTGCCACCGGAGACCGATGTGATGACCACCCCGACGACCGCCCTGCACCGTCTCGGCCAGAGTCTCTGGCTCGACAACATCACCCGCGGGATGCTCGACGACGGCACACTCGCCCGCTACATCCGGGAGCTGTCGGTCACCGGCCTCACGAGCAACCCCACGATCTACAACCTCGCCTTCAAGAACACCCCCTTCTACGACGCGGCGATCGCCGCGAAGGTGAAGCAGGGCATCACGGGCGAGCGGCTGTTCTTCGACCTGGCGATCGAGGATCTCTCCCGGGCCGCCGACCTGTTTCTCGAGGTGCACGACCGCACGAGCGAGATCGACGGCTGGGTGTCGCTCGAGGTGTCGCCCCGACTCGCCTACGACACGGCCAGCACGCTGGCGGCCGCGAAGGCGCTGCACGCTCAGGCCGGCCGTCCGAACCTGTTCATCAAGATTCCGGGCACCCGCGAGGGCCTGCCGGCGATCGAGGAAGCAATCTTCGCCGGCGTGCCGGTGAATGTCACGCTGCTGTTCACGACGGCCCACTACCTCGCCGCCGCCGAGGCCTATCTTCGTGGCATCGAGCGACGGATCGACGCCGGCCTCGACCCACGGGTCTGCTCGGTGGCGTCGCTCTTCATCAGCCGCTGGGATGCGGCCACGGCCAAGAAGCTCCCGCCGCACCTGGCCAATCGGCTCGGGATCGCGGTCGGTCAGCAGTGCTATGCGGCCTACCGGGCACTGGTCGCCTCCGACCGCTGCCAGCGGCTGGCCAACGTCGGCGCCGCACCGCAGCGGCTCCTGATGGCGAGCACGGGCACGAAGGATCCAGCCCTCTGCGATCACCTCTACGTGCGGGAACTGGCCGCACCGCACACGGTCAACACGATGCCGGAGGCCACGCTGCTGGCCTTCGCCGATCACGGCACGCTCGGCAGCCCCGTCTCGGCCGGCGGAGGCACCGCCGACCGAGTGCTCTTCGAGATTCGCCAGGCGGGCATCGACATCGACGCGCTCGGCGCCGAGCTGCAAAAGCAGGGGGCCGACGCATTCGTGAAGAGTTGGGACGAGCTGATGCAGGTGATCGACGCCAAGGCCAAGGCGGCCGGTTGACCCCGCATAAAAGCCCCCATGCGCAAGCAGGGGGATATTGCGGCGTCCATCCCGAAACGCCCCGCATCATCCCCCGGCTCGCGCCTGGGGGCTTTCATTCCGGAGGATCCACGCCGACGACCGCGTCACCCGCCAGCCAAGCCCCATGCGCATACAAGCCCCATGCACACGCAGGGGGATCACGCCCCTTCGCCGAGATACGCGTCCCGCACGCGACGGTCGGCTGCGAGATCCGGGCCGCTGCCGGTGAGCGTGATCCGGCCCGTCTCCAGCACGAGCCCGCGGGAGGCGAGCCGCAGGGCCGCGCGGGCGTTCTGCTCCACCAGCACGACGGCGATGCCGCGGGCCGAGAGCGAGGCGATCACCTCGAACACCTTGGCCACGATGAGCGGGGCCAGTCCGAGCGACGGCTCGTCGAGCAGGAGCAGCCGCGGCCGTCCCACGAGCGCCCGAGCGATGGCGAGCATCTGCTGCTCCCCGCCGGAGAGCGTGCCGCCGAGCTGCTGCATCCGGTCGCCGAGCACCGGGAAGAGCCCGCAGGCCTCGTCGATGTCGCGGGCGAGCTGCGAGCGGTCGGTCTGCGTGAACCCTCCGAGCTCGAGGTTCTCCCGCACCGAGAGCCGCGGAAAGATCCGCCTGCCTTCCGGCGAATGGCCGATGCCGAGGCGCATGATCTCGTGCGGGGCGAGTCCGGCGAGCGGCCGACCGGCAAAGGCGATCCGTCCGCCCCGCGGCGGCACGACGCCCGAGATCGCCATCAGGAGCGTGGTCTTGCCGGCGCCGTTGGCCCCGATGATCGCCACGAGCTCGCCGTCCTCGACCGCGAGCGACACGCCGTCGAGCGCCCGGATCGGCCCGTAGCCGGCGACGAGATCGGTCACTTCCAACAGGGCCATCGCCACGATCCTCAGGAGTCGCTGCCGAGATACGCCTCGATCACCTTCTCGTCCCGCCGCACCTCGGCGGGCGTGCCCTCGGCGATCTTCACGCCGTGGTCGAGGACGGCCACGCGGTCGCTGATCTTCATCACGACGTTCATGTGATGTTCGATGAGCAGCACGGTCACGCCGCGGGCGCGGATCCGCTCGACGAGCTCGGCGAGTTCCGCCGTTTCGGTCGGATTCATGCCGGCGGCCGGCTCGTCGAGAAGGATCAGCGTGGCACCGGTGGCGAGGGCCCGCGCGATTTCGAGCCGTCGCTGGTCGCCGTAGGGCAGCTGCCCGGCGATCCGGTTGGCCGCCTGTTCGAGGCCCACGAACCGCAGTTCCTCGAGCGCCCGCACCCGTGCGGCGGCCTCGGCCCGCCGGTAGCCGGGCGTGCCGAAGAGCATCGCCGCGATGCCACCGGGGATCGTGCGGTCGAGCCCCACGAGCACGTTCTCGAGCACCGTCATGTTGGAGAACAGCCGGATGTTCTGGAACGTCCGCGAGATGCCGGCGCGGGCCACGACGTGGGGTGAGCGGCGGCCGCGCTTCCAGACGGCGATCGTGCCCGCCGCGCCGAGCAGGCCGCCGGCGAGCAGGCCGAGGATGCCGCGGATTCGGATCCGATTCTTGCCGGCGGCGAGCCGTGCGAGCACGTCTTCGGGCACGGTCGGCACCGCACCCGACGCGAGTGCCGCACCGGTCCGTTCGGTGTCGGTGACGACGGGCACCGTGCCCGGACCGGCCCGCCGCGCGGTGACGGCCGCCTGCAGCTCGTTGCGGACCGCCTCGGCCTCGGCGCGGTCGCGGCGGATCGCCAGCACGTCGCCGCCGTCGGCGCTCACCACCCGCCACTTGCCAGCCATCTGGTCGAGCGCCAGATCGGCGCGGAAGTAGCCTCGCAGCCGCGCGGCCGCGCCGGAGAGGGTGAATGGCTGCCCGGCGACCATGCCCCGCTTCACGACCGCCAGCCAGAGTCGATCGACGTCCACCGCCGCCGCCGCGAAGAGCAGCCCCGTGAGGAGCCCGATGCCGAGGGCCGACCAGAACGTGCCCGGGGTGAACGACCGAGAAAGGCGACGGCCACGAAACCGCACGGTGCCGCCGGTCGGCGGGTAGATGCCGCTGATGCAGTTGAAGGCCGTCGTCTTGCCCGCGCCGTTCGGGCCGATGAGCGACACGATGGCTCCCTCGGGCACGTCGAGATCGAGGTCCGATACGGCGACGAGGCCGCCGAACCGGATCGTGAGCCGATCGACCGCGAGCAGCGGTGAATCGGCCACGCCCGGCAGCGGTGGCGGATCGGAGAGACGCCTGCCGCGCTTCATGGGTGCGCCTCGTGGAGTTCCGCCGCCAGCCGCCGCGAGGGCACGAGCCCTTCCGGCCGATACCGCATCACGAGCACGAGGGCCGCCCCGAAGATCGCCAGCCGCCAACCGCTGAACGAAAGCAGGCTCGAGCCCGTGGGGTTGATGTCGAGCTGCTGGATCCAGGAGTCGGCCCAGGGAGCGAGCACGGTGTCGAAGCCCACGAGCAGCGCCACGCCGAGCAGCGTGCCGGGAATGCTGCCGAGGCCGCCGAGGATCACGGCGCAGAGCACCATGATCGAGCGGTTGAAGTCGTAGGCGTTGGGGTCGGCCGTGGTGGAGAGGCTCGCGGCGTAGAGACAGCCCGCCAGGCCGGCGACGGCGGCCGACATCGCGAACGCCGAGAGCTTGACCCGTACGGCGGAGATGCCCATCGCCGAGGCGGCCAGTTCGTCCTCGCGGACGGCGACCCACGCCCGGCCGAGCCGCGAGTGCTCGAGCCGCCGCATCGCGATCACGACCGCGGCGAGGGCGAGGAGCGAGAGGTAGTAGAACCACCGCGGATCGATGGCGAAGGCGCGGCCGAGGTCGATGCCGGCCAGCGTCACGCCGGCGCCGGGCGGGGGCACCGGGTTGAGCCCCTTCATGCCTCCGGTGATCTGCTCGAGGTTGCGCAGCGTCACCTTCACCACCTCGCCGAAGCCGAGCGTCACGATCGCGAGGTAGTCGCCCCGCAGCCGCAGCGTGGGGGCCCCGAGCGCCAGCCCGATGCCGGCCGTCGCCAGCACGCTCACGGCCGCGGCCACCGCGAACGGCATTTGAAACGGATACATCGGCACCGTGAGCACCGCGCAGACGTAGGCCCCGATCCCGAAGAAGGCGGCGATCCCGAGGTGCACGAGCCCCGTGTAGCCCACCATCACGTTGAGCCCGAGCGCGAGGATGCAGTAGATGAAGAGCGTCGTCACCTGCCCGCCCAGCGCCCCGCCGAGCGCGGGCACGACGAGCGGCGCGAGGGCGAGCACCCCCAGGGCGACCAGTTCCCAACGCTGCCGCAGAAAGTCGCGCATCAGACCTTCTCCTTCGTTCCGCGGCCGAGCAGGCCCTCGGGGCGGAATACGAGGATCACGATCAGGATGGCGAACACGATCGCCCCGGTCCATCGTTCCCCCACGTAGGCGCTCGACAGCGCCCGCACGAGGCCGATCACCATGCCGCCGACGACGGCCCCCGGGATGCTGCCGATGCCGCCGAGCACCGCGGCCGTGAAGGCGTAGAGGCCGTTTTGGAAGCCCATCTGGAAGCCGATGGTGTTGATGTAGAGGCCGTAGATCACGCTCGCGGCCCCGCCGAGGAAGCCCCCCACGAAAAACGTGGCGGCGATCACGCGATCCACGTCGATGCCGACGAGCGCGGCGGCGGTCGGATCCTGGGCAACGGCCCGCATCGCCTTGCCGAGCCGGGTGGCCCGCACCAGAAACGTGAGGGCGATCATGAGCGGAACCACCACCACGAGCACGAGCAGGTCCTTCGCGGTGAACTGCAGCCCGTCGGCCGCGAGCAGGTTCGTGGCGGGGAGCAACTCGGGGAAGGAGCGGTCGGCCGGCCCCAGCCAGAACAGGCCGATGTTCATGAAGATGAACGACACGCCGATCGCCGAGACGAGCGGGGCGAGCTTGGGCGCCGTGCGGAGCGGCTTGTAGACGAGCCGATCGACGGCCACGTTGAGCCCGCCGCAGAAGAGTCCACAGGCCACGACGAGCAGCGCGACGGCCCCCCACGTGGTCGCATGCCCCACGGATGCCAGGCCGAGCCAGCCGACGAGCGACAGGGCGAAACAGGCCCCCAGCATGATCAGGTCGCCGTGGGCGAAGTTGATCAGCCGGATGATGCCGTAGACCATCGTGTAGCCGAGGGCCACCAGCGCGATCAGGGCGCCGTTGGTGAGGCCGATCAGGCACTGCTGCAGGAAGAACTGGAGCGACACCGGTGGTACCTTCAGGGCGTGGCTGCGGCCGCGGCCGCCGGCTCGTCCTCGACGTCGCTGGCGTCGAGGGTCTCTGCAAACACGAACCTGCCGTCCTTCACGCCGCTGACCGTGAGCGTTCGCATGGTCGTGTCGCCATTGGCGTCGAATCCCCAGTGGCCGAGGGCGCCGTCGAAGTCGCGGATCGCGAGGGCCGCATCGGCGATCGCGCGGCGGTCCTTCGCGCCGGCCTCGCGGATCGCCCGCAGCGCCACGCAGGTCGCCTCGTAGCCATAGACGGCATATGCCTCCGGCAATTCACCGTACTTCGCCCGGTAGCGGGCCACGAACTCCGCCCCCTTGCCGGTGAGCCTGTCGGGGGGCAGGCCGCCGAACGTGACGAAGCAGCGGCCTTCGAGGTTCGCCGCCCCCGCAGAGTCGATGAACACCTGCTCCAGGCAGCCGTCGGGCACCATCAACTTGGCGGTGATGCCGGCGCTCGCCATGTCCTTCGCGAGCTGCCCCCCCTTGCTCTGCGTCGTGCCGCCGAAGTAGACGAGGTCGGGGTTCGCCGCCTTCACGCTCGCCATCAGCGACTTGAACTCCTGGGCCTTGGCGTCGATCGAATCGTGGCCGAGCACCTCGATGCCGATCTCGCGGCACCGCTCGTCGAACAGATCCGCGATGCCTTTGCCATATACCTCGTTGTCGTCGAGGATGTAGACCTTCTTCACGCCGTGCCGCTTCGCCCAGTCGGCGGAGAGCGGTCCCTGCAGGTCGTCGGCCGGCACCACCCGCACGTAGTTCAGCCGTCCCGTGGGGCGGTAGACGTCGGGCTCGCCCGGCTCGCCCATGCCCGGCTTCGTGAGGCCCACGGCCGTGTTCGCGGGCGACACCATGAGCAAGTCGCCGAGGTTGAGAATCGGCATCGAGACCTTGGCGGCCCCCGAGTTGAACGTGCCGATATAAGCCACCACGTCGGGATCCTGGAGGGCCCGGCGGGCGTTGGCCGCTTCCGCCTCGCTCGTCCACTGGCCCGCGGCGGCCGTCGAATCGTCGAGATCGAGATACTCGACGCGGAACGGCCCCACGCGGCCCCCCGCCTCCTCGATCGCCATGCGGATGCCGCGGACGATCGTGTCGGACTGCTGCTTCGCGGAGCCCGTCCGGGGCAGGCTCGACACGATCTTCACGAGGTCGGGATCGGCAGGCCGGCAGCCCGCCCAAGCGGCGCATGCGAAGACGAGCACCGCGACCGCTGCTTCCCGGCGTTTCATGCCCTGAATGTAGAAAGCAGCCACAAACCGCGTCAAACCGGGGCGATCTTCACCAGTCGCCACGCGCGATGGATCCGCTCGTTGCGGAAGTCCTCGGGTAGCGTCTGCCGCGTGATCTCCCGGATCGTGTAGAGCGACGCCAGCCGCTCCTCGGCGAGGTGAAACCGGCGGAAGTTCGTGGAGAAGTAGACGACGCCGCCCGGCGCGAGGTTTCGCGCCACGAGCTCCAGCAAATCCGCGTGATCCCGCTCCACGTCCCACGGCGTCTCGCTCTTCGCCGATCGCGAGAACGTGGGCGGATCGCAGACCACGAGCTCGAACGGCGGCTCGCCGCGGCGGGCCCTGTGCTCCAGAAACGCCCGGGCCTCGTCCCGCACCGTGCGGTGCCGCCCCGCGTCCTTGAAGCCGTTCCGGGAGAGGTTCGTCCGCGTCCAGTCGAGGTAGGTATTTGAGAGATCGACGCTCGTCGTCTCGACCGCCCCGCCGGCCGCCGCATACACCGAGAAGCTCCCCGTATAGCAGAAGAGGTTGAGGAACCGTTTGCCCTCGGCCTCCGCCCGCACCATGCCGCGGGTCTGACGGTGATCGAGGAACAGGCCGGTGTCGAGGTAGTCCGAGAGGTTGACCTCGAACTCGAGCCCCGCTTCCCGCACCGTCACCACCGCCCTCGCGGCATCGACCTTCTCGTACTGGCCGCCATCCCGCTGCCGCTTCCGCACCTTGAGGAACGTCTGGTTCGGCGGCACTCCCAGCTCCAGCGCCGCCGCCTCGATCATCCGGTCGAGCCACACGTCGTGCTCGATCTCCGTCCGCTCGTGCGGCCGGTCGTATTCGGCGGCGTGCAGCCAGCCGGCATACCAGTCGATCACGAGCGGGATCTCGGGGATGTCGCGATCGTAGACGCGAAACGCCTCGATTCCCTGCCGGCGGGCCCACTTCGCGAGATGCTTGAACCGCTTGGCGAGCCGGCGGCGGAAGTCGCCCATCTGGTCGTCGGTGGTGCGGCCGCGCGGCCGGCCAGGAGCGGCATCCATCGGGCCGTCGGCGCCCGGGCTTGCATCCATCGCGCCGACGGCGCCCGGGCGGTACGAGTTTCCTCGCTGATGGCGGGGCGCCATAGGCTCGGAATCCTCGCACCGACCCGGGCTTGCGGCGGTGGCGCGTATCGAGGGAGGCCGGCCTTCGGTCTCGGGGAGTGGGGGTGGGGATGGGATTCGGTTTCGGATCTCGACTTCGAGCAGCCGGCAGGCGATCGGGCCGTTCATCAGGGGCACGCGATGGGTTGGCCGCAGGCCAAGGTGGTTGGCGGCGGGCGTGTCGGCGGCGAGGATCGCGGCCCGCCAGCCGCCGCAGTTTTGCACGAGCCAGTCGCCGAGCCGGCGGAAGAGGGCGCCGGCCCGGGGCAGCGGCAGTCGCTCGCCGTAGGGGGGGTTCGTCACGACGAGGCCCGTCGGCTCGTGAGTCCGAGCCTGCTCGAAATGCCGCTGTTCGATCGTGACCGAAGACGTCACGCCGGCCGCTGCGGCATTGGCCCGCGCGGCCTCCACCGCCTTGGGATCGAGGTCGCTCGCCGCAAACGAGCCAGTCGGCTCGTGCACCCGATCCTCGAGGCTCTGCACCAGCCGCCGGGCGAGCTCCCTGTCGCAGTCGCGGAACCGAAAGAAGCCGTGGCCCTGACGGCGGGCCCGCCACAGGCCGGGGGCCATGCCGGCCGCGATCGTTGCCGCCTCGATCGCGAGCGTGCCGGAGCCGCACATCGGGTCAAGCACCGCTTCGCCCGTCGTCGTCGCATCCGCACTGCCCGGCCGCCACCATCCGGCGATCGCCAGGATGCCGGCCGCGAGCACCTCGGAGAGCGGCGCATCGACCTCGCCCATCCGCCAGCCCCGCTGGTGGAGCGAGCGGCCGGCCGCGTCGCGGAAGATCGTGGCCACGTCCCCCACGAGGTGCAGCGCCAGCCGCAGGGTCGCGCCGCGGAGCTGCACGCTGGGCCGCTTGCCGCTC
>CAZXIG010000117.1:4171-8935 GCA_964640405.1 uncultured Candidatus Kuenenia sp. | reverse complement strand
TGTCGAACACGCAAGCCGAGCCCTGGAAAGCCGGGGAAAACAGAGGAACGAGCGGCGGCGCGCCTCCGCCCCCCCACATAAAAGCCCCCATGCGCAAGCAGGGGGATATTCCGGCGTCCATCCCGAGGCGGCCCGCATTATCCCCCGGCTCGCGCCTGGGGGCTTGTATTGGGAAACCACGCATAAAAGCCCCCATGCGCAAGCAGGGGGATATTCCGGCGTCCATCCCGAGGCGGCCCGCATTATCCCCCGGCTCGCGCCTGGGGGCTTGTATTGGGAAACCACGCCCCGACCGCGGCGGAACTACTGGAACATCATGCTCACCGACTCGTTGCGGTGAATCCGCTTGATCGCCTGGCCGAGGAGGCTGGCGACGGAGAGCACGGTGATGTTGGGCAGCATCTTCCCCGGCGTGAGCGGGATCGAGTCGGTGATGATGATGTTCTTGAACGGAGCCTGCTTGAGCCGCTCGATGGCGGGCCCCACGAGCAGGCCGTGGGTGGCGGCGGCGTAGATCGCCTTGGCGCCGTGCTTGTGGAGCACGTCGGCCGCCCCGCAGATCGACCCCGCCGTGCTGATCATGTCGTCGAACAGCACGGCCGTTTTGCCCTCGACGCCCGCGCCGATGATGTTCGTGCTCTTGATCGTGTCGGCCGAGAGCCGCCGCTTGTCGATGATCGCCAGCGGGGCGCCGATCCGGTTGGCGTGCCCCACCGCCCGCTTGATGCCTCCCTCGTCGGCGCTCACCACCACGAGGTCCTCCTTCGGGATGTCGAGCGAATGAAGGTGGTTGTTGAGCACCGGGGCCGCATACAGGTGATCCACCGGCACGTCGAAGAAGCCCTGGATCTGGGCGGCGTGGAGATCCATCGCGAGCACCCGGTCGGCGCCGGCCCGCGTGATCAGGTTGGCGACGAGCTTGGCGGTGATCGGCACGCGACCGGAGTCCTTGCGGTCCTGCCGGGCGTAGCCGAAGTAGGGGATCACCGCCGTGATGCGGAAGGAGCTCGCCCGCTTGAAGCTGTCGATCATCACGAGCAGCTCCATGATGTGCTCGTTGACCGGCGGGCTCGTGGGCTGGACGATGAACACGTCGCGGCCGCGGACGTCCTCGTCGATCTTGCAGGAGATCTCGCCGTCGGGGAATCGCCCCAGCGAGATCTTGCCCATCGGCAGGTTGAGGTAGCGGCAGATGTCCTGCGTGAGCGCCGGGTTGGCCGGGCCGCTGAAGATCTTCAGGTCGTTCATGGGATCGCTCGAGAGGCGACGGGAGGGCTGCGGAAACCCGCGGCCCGGGGCGTTCACTGTGACCGCGCGGGCTGGCGGCTTCAAGGCGGCTGCCTGCCACGGGGGCGGAACGGTATCCTGAGCCTCCATCCGCCGCCTCGCCCAGGAGCCGACTCATGTCGTCGCACACCCTGCAGCTGATTTCCTCGCACCGCGGCGCCTCCTTCGCCGCCGCCGACCGGGTCGACGTGGCGGCCGGCAGGCTGGCCGTGCGGACGCGACGGCTCGCCGGCGGCGTCCGCGACGGCGTGCTGCTGGTAGAGCTCGTGGCGGGCACCACGAAGGTATTCGTGCTGCCCGACCGTGGGCTCGGCATCTGGAAGATCATCGCCGACGGCTGCGAGCTCGGCTGGCAGTCGCCCGTGCACGGCCCGGTGCATCCGCGGTTCGTGCCGCTCGGCGAGCCCTCGGGCATCGGCTGGCTCGATGGCTTCGACGAGCTCGTGGCCCGCTGCGGCCTCGTCAGCAACGGCGCGCCCGACTTCGATCCATCCGGCCGCCTCCGCCATCCGCTCCACGGACGGATCGCGAACCTGCCGGCCCATCACCTCGATGTCACGCTCGATGAGGCCGCCGGCACGATCACGCTCACGGGCGCGGTCGACGAGACGCGGTTCCTCGTGCACGCCCTGCGAATGACCACGTCGCTCACGCTCCACGCCGATCGGCCGCGGGTGGCCTGGACCGATACGGTGAAGAACCTCTCCGATCGGCCGGCGACGATGCAGATGCTCTACCACGTCAATTTTGGGCCGCCGCTGCTCGGTCCGGGCGCCGAACTCGTCGCCGCCGTCGAGGAGCTCGCCCCGCGGGACGCGGCGGCCGTGCCGGACGCGGTGTCGTGGAACCGGTATGCCGGACCGCGGGCCGGCAAGGGGGAGCAGGTGCACTTCGCGAGGGTGCGGCCCGACGCCCGCGGCATGGCGACCGCGCTGCTGGTGGGGCCGGATCACCACAACGCCGCGGCGTTTTCGTGGAAGGCCGACACGCTGCCCTGCTTCACGCTCTGGAAGAATGAAGGGGGCCTCGCCGACGGCTACGTGACTGGGCTGGAGCCGGGCACGAACTATCCGAACCCGCGGTCGTTCGAGGAGGCGCAGGGCCGCGTGGTGCCGTTGGCGCCCGGCGCGAGCATCCGCTTCGACCTTGCGATCGAGCACCTGCACGGCGATGCGATCGCCGCGGAGCGAAGCCGGATCGCGGCGCTGGCGGGGGCACCGCCGACGGTTCACGCGAACCCGAAGTCGGGGTGGAGCGCGGTTTGATCCCCCGGCTTACGCCTGGGGGCTTGTATGGGGAAGAGCCTTAACTGGCGCATACAAGCCCCCATGCGCAAGCAGGGGGATATTCCGGGCCGCTTCGGGATGGGCGCCGCATCATCCCCCGGCTCGCGCCTGGGGGCTTTTATGTGCAGGGGGATTCACACCCGCGGGAGCCAGGGATGGTCCCGCGGGCGTGAAGCTGCTGAGATCAGCCCGCGGGAGCCAGGGATGGTCCCGCGGGCGTGAAGATAGTGGAGGCGGCGGGAGTCGAACCCGCGTCCCGAGATGTTTCAGCGCAGACGTCTACGTGTGTATCCGGTCGATTTGAATCTCGTTCGCGCGTCCCCGGCCGGCAGGGTGCGTCGCGAACCAGCCCGGAACTTTTTTAGCCCCTGCCGTACCAGGCGGTGAACCGGGGCGAGTCGGATTTGGCGACCGATTGGGAGGCCCTTCCGACTGGGGCCATCGCTCGGGGTTGCTTAGTTAAGCAGCCAGAGAAAACTGAGCTTCGGCAATTGAAGCTTGGTCGACTTTTAACGTGGCCAGCCGACCAACCACGACACGCAATCTGAACCTCTTGCCATCCGGTCGATACCGGTACGCCCCCTTCGGGTTGTCTGAACCTGCCGGGCACCGATTGCCCGGGCCCGGCTTCGTCGGCCGAACGCCCGGCCGATCTGTATCAGTGTATGCGACCCGTCGGGCTGTAGCGGTCGTGTCGGTCGGCAGGGGGATTTTTTGGCCGGAAAACCGCCGGCCAACCGCGTCGGACAGGCCGTGGGGGGGATACTTGATCGCTGGTCGGAGCCGGTGCCGGCCTTTCCTCGTCCCCCGCACGTTGACTCCGTTCCCATGGCAGCCGTAGTCTCCTTTGTCGCCGTCCGTCGGTTCGTTTCCGGCCATGTCGCCCTTCGAGGTGCCCGCGCCATGATCTCTTCCGCGATCCCGTTCCACGGCCGTCGCGTTCGGGCCGTCGTTGCCGCCGCGTGCGGCTGGCTGGCCGCCTGCGGCGCCGCCTCGGCCCAGGAGTGGGCGACCAAGATGTTTCCGGTGACGAGCCACAACTTCGGCACCGTCGCCAAGGGTTCGAAGACGGAATACCGGTTCGTGTTCCGCAACATGTACAAGGAAGACCTGCACGTCGTCGGCGTGCGGACGAGCTGCGGCTGCACGTCACCCGAGGTGACGAAGCGGGATCTCAAGACGCACGAGACGGCCGAGGTGGTGGCGAAGTTCAACACCCGCACGTTCCTCGGGCAGCACGGGGCGACGCTCACGGTCACGTTCGACAAGCCCTTCTACGCCGAGGTGCAGCTGCGGGTGGCGGGCAACATCCGTGGCGACGTGACGTTCGAGCCGCCATTCGTTGATCTCGGCAACGTTGATCTCGGTGCCGGCGCCGAACGTCGCGTTCGCGTGACGCGGATCGGCAGCACGCCGTGGGAGATCAAGGACGTGCGGAGCGTGAACCCGAGCTTCGAGGTCATGCTCTCGAAGCCGTCGCACTCCGCGGCGCAGACGATGTACGACCTGACGATGCGACTGAAGCCGGATGCCCCCGCGGGCTACGTGAAGGGGCAGCTGATCCTCGTCACCAACGATCCGCGGGCGACCCAGATTCCGATGGACGTCGAGGGGCGGGTCGTGGCCGAGGTCACGGTGAGCCCGCAGTTGCTGGCGCTCGGCGCCGTGCAGTGCGGCGGCTCGGTCACGAAGAACGTCGTGGTGCGTGCCACCCGCGAATTTTCGATCACGGGCATCTCGTGCGTCGATGGCTGCCTGACGTGCGAGCCGAAGACGACTCCCGCGAAGGTGCACATCCTGCCGATCACGTTCCAGGCCGGCCCGACGGCGGGCAAGGTGGAGCGGCAGCTGAAGATCGCGACGGATCTCGGCGAAGGGGCCGTGCCCGTGGTGACGGTGCACGCCCAGGTGGAGCCGGCCCAGCCGGCCGCCAACGAGCAGTCGGCCGTGATCGCGAAGTAGGAATCCGGCGGGCGTCCGTCGCTTGGATTTCTTCAGCGAGGCCCCCGTGCGCATTAAAGCCCCCATGACATAAAAGCCCCCATGCGCAAGCAGGGGGATATTCCGGGCCGCTTCAGGATGGACGCCGCATTATCCCCCGGCTCGCGCCTGGGGGCTTGTATTCGTATCCCATCCAAGCCCCCATGCGCAAGCAGGGGGATATTCCGGGCCGCTTCAGGATGGACGCCGC
>CAZXIG010000117.1:0-4071 GCA_964640405.1 uncultured Candidatus Kuenenia sp. | reverse complement strand
AAGCCCCCATGCGCAAGCAGGGGGATATTCCGGGCCGCTTCAGGATGGACGCCGCATTATCCCCCGGCTCGCGCCTGGGGGCTTGTATGAGACGGACCCGGCTCGCGCGTGGGGGCGTGTGTGAAGACGCGCGTGCGGAGGGCGGGCGCTACCGTGCCGCGGGCGGCACGTAGTCTCGCGGGGCCGGGCCGCAGTAGACCGACATCGGCCGGATGAGCCGGTTGTCGCCGATCTGCTCGATGACGTGGGCCGTCCAGCCGCTCATCCGGGCCACGACGAAGATCGGTGTGAACACCTTCACGGGCAGCCCGAGCGCGTGGTAGACGCGGGCGGCAGGCCAGTCGAGGTTCGGCTTGAGACCCTTGGCCTCGAGCATGATCCGCTCCACGCGGTCGGCGAGTTCCTCCAGGTCTTCGCCCGGCGTGCCCCTCACCATCTCGCGGCACATCCGCCCGAGCAGCTTGGCCCGCACGTCGCCATCCTTGTAGACGCGGTGGCCGAAGCCCATCACCACCTTTTTCGCCGCGAACTGCTCCCGCACCCAGGCCTCCGCCCGGTCGGCCGAGCCGATCTCGCCGAGCACCTCGAGCACCTTCTCGTTGGCACCGCCGTGAAGAGGACCCTTGAGCGCCCCGATCGCGGCCGTGATCGCCGAGTGCATGTCGGAGCCGGTCGAGCAGACGGTGCGGGCCGCGAACGTCGAGGCGTTGAATTCGTGCTCCGCGTAGAGCACGAGCGTGGTGTTGAAGGCGGCCGCCTGGGCCGCCGTGGGAGCCCGACCGGTGAGCCGCGTGAGCAGGGCTTCGGCGATCGAGCCCGACGGCCAGGCGCCCACGCGGCGGCCCGCGGAGAGATCCATCCAAGCGGCAAGGAGCGCGGGCGTCTGCCCCAGGAGCCGCTCGGCCTGGGCGAGCAGGGCCTCGCGGGAGCCGGGCGTGTCGTCCCGCTCGACGAGTCCGAGCATCGAGATGCCGGTCCGCAGGGCGTCCATCGGCGAGGCGTGCGGGCTCGTGCGGGCCAGCGTTTCGAGGGCTTCGATCACGGCCGGATCGACCGCTGCTGCGGCGGCCGCGATCCGCTCCGCGAAGGCCCTCCGCTCGGCCGGTGTCGGCAGTTCGCCGTGGAGCAGCAGATAGGCCACCTCCTCGAAGTCGCCGGCACGGGCCAGTGGCTCGATGTCGTAGCCGCGATACCGCAGGCCGTCGTGGAGCGAGCAGATCGCCGTTTGGCCGGCGGTCACGCCCGCCAGACCCTTGGCGAAGTCGGTCGAGCCGGTCGTGGATGCGGTCATCGCTGCTGCTCCCCTTGTGACAGCTTGTGAGAGGCCGCGCGGGCGGCGGCAGGCCCGGCCAGATGGGCGTCGGGATGTCGCGGATCGTAGCCGAGCAGGGCGTAGAGATCCTCCCGCGATTGCATCAGATCGAGGAGGCTCTCCTGCGTGCCTTCCGAAGCCAGAAGTGCCAGCCCCGCCTCCATGGCCTTCATCGCGAGCCGCAGGAGCGTGACGGGATAGAGCACCGCGGAGAACCCGAGTTCGGCGAGATCGGGGATCGACACGAGCGGGCTCACCCCGAATTCGGTCATGTTGGCCAGGAGCGGCGTCGCCTCGTCGGCGAAGGCCTCGCCCACTCGCCGGAATTCGTCCCGCGAGGCGAGCGCCTCCGGAAACAGCCAGTCGGCGCCGGCGGCTCGGTAGGCGTGCAGGCGTTCAATGCAGGCGTCGAGTCCGTGCACGCCCCGGGCGTCGGTGCGGCCGATGATCACCGTGCCAGGATCGCGGCGGCCGGCGGCGGCGGCGGCGAGTCGCTCGCACATCTCGCCCGGCTCGACGACGCGCTTGCCCGCCAGGTGGCCGCACCGCTTGTCGGCCGGCTGATCCTCCAGCTGGATCGCCGCGGCCCCCGCGGCCTCCAGGAGCCGCACCGTCTCCTCGACGTCGGCCGGCCCGCCGAATCCGGTATCGGCATCCACCACCACCGGGATCGTGACGGCGCGGGCCAGGATCCGCGTCTGTTCGACGAGCTGATCGCGGGTGAAGAGTCCGATGTCAGGCACACCGAGCGTGCCCGCGGAGAATGCGGCCCCGGAGAGATAGATCGCGTCGAAGCCCGCCTCCTCGACGAGCCGGCCGGCGAGAGCGAAGGGGGCTCCGACGATCCCGAGCGTCTCCTCGGTAATGGCCCTGCGGAGGGCCGAGCCGCCGGGGGCGGTGGCGGGGCCGAAAGGGGCGGGCGAAGCGGTCATGTGGGATGGAGTATCCTGAAGGCTCGAGCAGTGAGTCCGAGAGTGTGAATCACCGGCTCGAGGGCGGCAAAGGTCTCGTCGCGGTGGGCCGAGGCGGCCCAATGCTCCTCGAGCTTTCGCCGACCCCCTCGCCTCCGTTTCTCTGATCGCCTGTTCCGGCTGTTCGGAGACTGTCGTTATAGGTGTGTGGCATGACGAGCGGAAGCGAGCGTGATCTTGCGGCACTGCCAACCGTGCCGCTCGGTCGGCGGATCGTGGAGGTCGCCCTGATCGCGGCGATCTTCGCGGCTGCCGGCGCATGGCCCGTGCCCGACCTCAACGAGCCCGTCTACCTCACGAAGGCGCGGCATGCCGCCGATCCCGCATGGGGCCGGGGCGATTTCTTCCTGGAGACCCCCGACGCCCACGGCGTCTTCTATCGCGTCTTCGGCCCGCTCGCCGCAACGCTGCCGCTCGATCAGGCGGCGTGGCTCGGCCGGATCGCGGGTTGGCTCGCGGTCGCGATCGGCTTCGGGCATCTGATCGGTCCGCTCGCCCAGACGGTCCTGGGGCGGCTCGCGGCGGCTACGATCTTTTCGCTCGCGCTGCGGTGCACGACCGCGGCCGGCGAGTGGGTGATCGGCGGCTGCGAGGCGAAGGTGTTCGCCTGGGCCTGCGTGCTCGGCGGGCTCGGTGAACTCGTCCGGGGTCGGCCGGCGACAGCGTGGCTGGCCATGGGGTGTGGGGCGGCGCTGCATCCGATCGTGGGCGGGTGGGCGATGATCGCGCTGGCGGCCCAAAGTTTCTCCCACAGTCGCCGATCCCCTGCGTCTCCCATCGTGGCCGCAGCCTGCATCATTGGCGGGTGTGTGGCGGCAGGGGCGGGGGTGTGGCCGGCGGTCGGGCTATCGAGCGGGGCGTCGGTGGTGGAGAAGGCGGAGGCGGCGCGGATCTACGTCGTGGAGCGACTGTCGCACCACCTCCTGCCGCGGACGTTCGCCGAGCCGCTCGTGGCCCGGCACCTGCTTGCGATCGTGGCCTGGTGGCTGCTCGCGCGCCAGGTGCCACCGACGGCGGCGCGGTCGCGGCTCGACACGTTCACGGCTGTGTCGCTCGGCGTGTCGCTCGTCGGGCTGGCGATCGCGGCGCTCGAGCCGTTCGCTCCCGGAGTGGCGTATGGGTTGTTGCGGTTCTACTGGTTCAGGCTCGCCGACGTGATGGTGCCGCTCGCGCTCGCGGTGGCGGCGGTGGCGGTGCTCGAGAACACGGCCGCATGCACGCGGCTGCTGCCGGTGCCCGCGTCGGTCGCACGGTGGCTCGTCGCGGCGGTGCTCTGCGTGGATGTCGCCGCCCAGTCGTTTCACTGGCCGCTGCCGGGCCGCACGCGGCTCGCAGCCCGGGCCGATTCGAAGCTCGATGCGGCCGCGTGGGTGGATGTGTGTGCCTGGGTGCGGGAGCACACGCCCCCCGACGCCAGGTTTCTCACGCCTCGGGGCGCCGGCAGCTTCACCTGGCGGACCGACCGGGCCGAGGTGGTGTCGTGGAAGAACAGTCCGCAGGATGCGAAGTCGCTCGTCGACTGGCGGCGGCGGATCGTGGCCACGTTCTCGCCCACGGGAAAGCTCGGCGACCTGGGCGCGTCGGTCGCGGCGCTCGGGCCCGAGAAGATTCGGGAGGTGGCCCGCACCTACGGGGCCACGCATGCGATCGTGCCCGTGGGGCCTGCGTGGCAGCCCGAGTTGCCGTTCGACCGCGTGTACGCCAACAAGGGCTACGCGGTGTATCGGGTGGGGGAGTGACGTGCGTGGTGATTGTGATCGTGGCGGTTGTTGGTGGGTGTGGGTGTGG
>CAZXIG010000116.1:3022-8961 GCA_964640405.1 uncultured Candidatus Kuenenia sp. | reverse complement strand
GGAGGGGTTGCCCCTGCCCCGGGAGCCGGCGTTGCTGACAAGCGTAGGCATGGATGCCGAAGCGCAGTCAGCATCGAGTGAGCGGAGGGCAGGATGCCCGTGTCATGCGGAGCCGTGCTTAGCACGGCGACCGTAAGCCGGAGCCGACGCCGGGACGGCGGCGACGGCGCGACAGTCGGCACGTCCGGCTCCCGGGGCGGGGGCAACCCCGACCCACACCACAGGGGCTCGACCGCAGGGGCTTCTCCAAACGCGCTGCACAGCCGACAATCGTGAGTTCACTGCGGCGTCGGGCCGCAGCCAGCCTTTTTCGTAGGTGCATGCATGCACGAGTCGTCCGCACAGACCGGTTCACCCAAGGGCACCGCCGCCCAGCTCGAGAAGGCCCGTCGTGACAAGCTCGACAAGCTCGTGAGTCTCGGCGTCGATCCCTGGGGCCGGCGATTCGACGGCGCGATGCCCATGGCCGACGTCCGTGCCCGCGGCGACGCCCTCGACAAGGCCGCCGAGGATGGCCCGACCGTGCGGGTGGCGGGGCGGATCATGCTGCTGCGGAGCGCCGGCAGCCTCGTGTTCATCGATCTGCACGACCGCACCGGGCGGATCCAGATCATGCTCGGCAAGAAGCAGGTCGGCCCCGAGGCCTGGAAGATCGTGGACTGCCTCGACCTGGGTGACATCATCGGCATCGACGGCCGGCTCGGCTGGTCGAAGACCGGCGAGATGACGGTCTTCGCGTCGGGCATCGAGTTCCTCACGAAGTCGCTCGAGACGCCGCCTGACAAGTATCACGGCCTCGTCGACGCCGACCTCCGCCAGCGGATGCGGTATCTCGACCTGATTCATGGCGAGGGCGTGCGCGACCGGTTCGTGGCCCGCAGCCGGATCGTGGAGGCGGTGCGGCGGGTGCTCGCCGATCGCGGCTATCTCGAGGTGGAGGGGCCGACGCTCCAGGAGAGCGCCGGCGGTGCGGCGGCCCGGCCGTTCAAGACGCACCACAATGCGCTCGACATGCCGCTCGTGCTCCGGATCGCGCTCGAGCTGCACTTGAAGCGATTGCTCGTCGGCGGCATGGAGCGGGTCTTCGAGCTGGGCCGCGTGTATCGCAACGAAGGTGTGAGCCCGCGGCACAATCCGGAGTTCACGATGCTCGAGGCCTACGAGGCCTATGGCGACTATGGCACGATGATGGACCTCACCGAGGCGATCCTCGTCGAGACGGCGAAGGCCGCGGGCACGCCGGCCCGGTTCGAGTGGATGGGGCACACGGTCGATCTCACGCCGCCGTTCCGCCGGGCGAAGTACGACGATCTCCTGCGGGAGGTGGCCGCCTGCGATCCGGAAGATCCGGCGAGCGTGGCCGCGGCGGCAGCGCAGCACGGCATCGAGACGGCCAATCGGCATCCCGACGTCGTGAAGAGCGACCTCTTCGAGGCTACGGTCGAGAAGACGCTCTCGGGCCCGGTGTTCGTGATCGACTATCCCGCGGCGGTCTGCCCGCTCACCAAGCGAAAGGCGGGCCATCCTCATGTGGCCGAGCGGTTCGAGCTCTACGTGGCAGGCATTGAGCTGGCCAACGCCTACACCGAGCTCAACGATCCCGACCTTCAGGAAGAGCTCTTCCGCACGCAACTGGCGGGCCTTGCCGCCGACGAGTCGATGGCCCGCATGGACACCGACTTCATCAAGGCGCTGCGGCACGGCATGCCGCCGGCGGGCGGCCTGGGCATCGGCATCGACCGCCTCGTGATGTTCCTGACGGCGGCCCCGAGCATCCGCGACGTGATCCTGTTCCCGATCCACCGCCCCCGGGCAGACGGATAAGCACTTCCGGCGCAGCGGAACCTCGACTCTCGATCGTGAGGAGGACGGTCGGCGAGACCGGAGGAGGAGCGCAGGGATATCCGTAGCTATGTGCGTGCCATCGGGTACACGGGTGGCGGGAGGAATCCCGAAGCGACGACGGAGCGTCTTGCCGCCGGCCGAACCAATGTGGGGATGTGTCAGCGGCACTTCCTTGCCGCCGGCACCAAGGTGTGGTTCAGCCCTCTTGTCGCGTAAAACCCGGCAGTTTCGGGGTTTCGGGCGAACGGGCGGGTCTGCTACCGTTGCCGCCCCTACCGGACCCGTTGCATGTACAAACTGCTCCTCTGCTGGCGGTATCTCCGCACCCGTTGGATCGCGCTGGCGAGCGTCGTGAGCGTGACGCTCGGCGTGGCCACGATGATCGTGGTCAACGCCGTGATGGCCGGCTTCTCCCACGAGATGCAGACGCGGATCCACGGAATCCTCTCCGACATCGTGTTCGAGGCCCACTCGCTCTCGGGCTTTCAGGATCCGGCCTGGCACATGGAGGAGATCCGGCGGGCCGCCGGCGACGACATCGCCGGGATGACGCCGACCGTCGCGGTGCCCGCGATGCTCAGCTTCCAGGTCCGCGGCCAGTGGATCACCCGGCAGATCATGTTCATCGGGATCGACGAGACGACGCATGCGCAGGTGAGCGACTTCGGCCGCTACCTGCAGCATCCTGGCAACCGCGAGCGGCTCTCGTTCGCGCTCCGCGAGGGTGGCTACGACACCGTGGACAGCCAGTCCGATGGTCCGGGCCCGACGCGGCCGGCGCTCGAAGGAGCAGGCTGGCCCCACCGGCGGATGCGGGTGGAACGGGAGCGGGTGTGGCGGGAGAAGCTCGAGGCCGATCGGGCCAAGGCCGCGGCGGAGCAGGCCGCCGGCGAGGCTGGCGATGACGGCGTGCAGCCGGCGTCGGCCGTGGGGCCGGTGCGGTCGGTCGATCAGCAGGTCGATGCGGTGCTCGCGGCCACGAGCCAGCCGGCCGCTGCGGCGGTGGCCACTGAACAGGCCGCTTCGCCCGATCCCGCCAGGGCGCCCGATCCCTTCAAGGCGGCGCGGCCCGAGGAGGGGCGTGCCATGGACCCGGCCAAGGAGCAATTCACGGGCATCGTGCCGGGCATCGGCCTGGCGAGCTTTCGCGACTCGACCGGCGTCGATCGGTTCCTCGTGCTGCCCGGCGACGACGTGAAGGTCACCTTCCCGACGGCCGGCACGCCGCCGAAGGCCGTGAGCGACACGTTCACGATCGTCGACTTCTACGAGAGCAAGATGAGCGAATACGACTCGAACTTCGTGTTCGTGCCGATCGCCCAGCTGCAGCGGATGCGGGGCATGATCGATCCCCAGTCTGGCCTGGCGAGCGTCAACTCGATCCAGATCAAGCTCAAGGACGGCGCCGACCTCGACGTCGTCCGCGACCGGCTGCGGAAGGTGTTTCCGGCCGACATGTATGCCGTCTCGACCTGGCGGGACAAGCAGGGCCCGCTGCTCTCGGCGGTGGAGATGGAGATGTCGGTGCTCAACATCTTGCTGTTTTTGATCATCGCCGTGGCCGGCTTCGGCATCCTCGCGATCTTCTTCATGATCGTGGTCGAGAAGACCCGCGACATCGGGATCCTCAAGTCTCTCGGCGCCGGCTCGACCGGCATCGCCGGCATCTTCCTGGGCTACGGCCTGTTCCTCGGCCTGGTGGGAGCCGGGGCCGGGCTCGCGCTGGGCCTCGCGATCGTGTGGAACATCAACTCGATCCGGGCCGGCGTGGAATGGTGCACCGGCCAGCGGGTGTTCGATCCCTCGATCTACTACTTCTTCAAGATCCCGACGATTGTCGATCCCTTCACGATCGCCTGGATCATCGCCGGCGCCGTGGCGATCGCCGTAGCGTCGAGCGTGCTGCCGGCCCTGCGGGCGGCCCGTCTGCATCCCGTGGAGGCGCTCCGCCATGATTAGTGCTGCCCATCTGCTCCGCGTGCGCGAGCTGCGGAAGAGCTACCGCTCGGGCGACCACCGGCTCGAGGTGCTCCGCGGCGTCGACTTCGACCTCGCCCCGGGCGAGTTCGTGGCCGTCGTGGGCCAGAGCGGGTCGGGGAAGAGCACGCTGTTGCACCTCATGGGGCTGCTCGATGCGGCCGACTCCGGCGAGATCACGCTCGGCGACACGCGGATCGACCGGCTGCCGGCCATCCGTCGCGACCGGCTCCGCAACGCCTCGATCGGGATGGTGTTTCAGGCGTATCACCTGCTGCCGGAACTCGACGCGCTGGAAAACGTGCTCGCGCCGTTGATGGTGCGGCACGGGGTGCTCGAGTGGCTGAGGGTGCGGCGGGAGGCGCGGGCGCGGGCGGCAGACCTGCTCGAGCGGTTCGGGCTCGGTGGCCGCCTGCATCACAAGCCGCGGCAGCTCTCCGGCGGCGAGATGCAGCGGGTGGCCATCGCACGGGCCCTCGTCACGCAGCCCAAGGTGCTGCTCGCCGACGAGCCGACGGGCAATCTCGACGAGGCCACCGGCGGCGAAATCCTCGATGCGCTCTGCGAGTTGAACCGCGCCGACGGCCTTTCTATAGTGCTCGTCACCCACGACGCGTCGATCGCCCGGAGGGCCGACCGGATCGTGCGGCTGGCCGCGGGCCGCGTCGAAGCCGCCTGAAGGCCCGCCCTCTGAAAGGCCCGCCATGTCCCGCATCGTGTTCATGAACGACCGCCTCGTGCCCGAAGCCGAGGCCCGCGTGAGCGTCTTCGACCACGGCCTGCTCTACGGCGACGGCGTGTTCGAGGGGCTGCGGTCGTATTCGGGCCGTGTGTTCCGGCTCGACGAGCACCTCGACCGGCTCTATGCCAGCGCCCGGGCGATCTGCCTGGAGATTCCGCTCGCCAAGGAGGTGGTGGCCAAGGCCGTGAACGACACGCTGGCGGCCAACAAGCTCGCCGACGGCTACGTCCGGCTCGTGGTGACGCGGGGTGCGGGCTCGCTCGGCCTCGATCCCAATCGCACGAAGAACCCGCAGGTGATCGTGATCGCCGACACGATCGCCCTCTATCCGCGGGAGCACTACGAGAAGGGGCTGCGGATCGTCACCGCCGCCACGCAGCGGACGCAGTCGGCGGCCCTTTCGCCGCGGATCAAGTCGCTCAACTATCTCAACAACATCATGGCCAAGCTCGAGGGGCTGCAGGCCGGCTGCGTCGAGGCCCTGATGCTCAACCACAAGGGCGAGGTGGCCGAGTGCACGGGAGACAACATCTTCGTCGTCCGCGGCACGAAGCTGCTCACGCCGCCGCCCGACGCCGGCATCCTCGAGGGCATCACCCGCAACGCCGTGATGGAGTTGGCCCACGCGGCCGGTATCGACTGCCGCGAGCAGACGCTCGTGCGGCACGACCTCTACACGGCCGACGAATGCTTCCTCACGGGGACGGCGGCCGAGGTGATCCCGGTCGTCGAGATCGACGGCCGGAAGATCGGCGCGGGCGTGCCGGGTCCGATCACGGCCCGGCTCACGAAGGACTTCCACGCCCTCGTGCGGCAGTAGTCGATCGTTCGCCTCGTCACCGCCGGGGACGGTGATCTTCGTCGCCCATGCCGTCGTAGCGGGAGACGTAGCCCGGCTCGCTGGCGCGGACGAGTTCGGCCTCGTATTCGGTCACGATCCGCCGCTGGAGATGCTCGCGGCAGGCGGCGTTGATCGGATGGGCGATGTCGGCGTAGAGCCGCAGGCGGCCGTCGTCGTCCCGCGGCAGGCTGCCATTGGTGAGTTTCGTGCCGCACTGGTTGCAGTAGCAGGCCCGCAGCGGGTTCTTGAAGCCGCAGCCCTGGCAATGGGAGCAGAGCTTTCGGCTGGGCATCGCCACGAACGGCCCGCTCGGCCCGCCGATGATCTTGAGATCGCGGATCACGAACGCGGCATCGATCGTGATCGAGCAGAAGGCCAGCAGCCGTTCCGCGGCGTTTTCCACCAGCTTGATCCGCACCTCGGTGATTTGCATCGCCGCTCCTCCCCGTCCCCCACCTCTGTCCATGCGGTCCCGACCACCCTCCCTCAGGCGATCACGAGGCCACTCGTCTTCCGTCGAACCGTCGATCCAAT
>CAZXIG010000116.1:0-2922 GCA_964640405.1 uncultured Candidatus Kuenenia sp. | reverse complement strand
GCCGCCGGCGAAGAACCAGGGAATGTCGCTGCCGATCCGAGCGCCGAGGGCCGCCAGTCGTTCCGGCGACCAATCGAGCCCCCAGACTCTCGCTGCCGCCATGAGCGTCGCAGCGGCGTCGCTCGACCCGCCACCGAGCCCGGAGCCCGCCGGAATCTCCTTCACGAGGTCGATCTCGAGGCCCCGTGCGACGCCGGCCTCCGCGGCGAGCGCCTCCGCGGCCCGGACGACGAGGTTGCGGCCGTCGGTCGGCACGTCGCCTGCGAGCACGCGGCCGGCGGCGGTGGCGAGCGTGCCGGCGGAGCGCACCTGCAGCGTGATGCCCGGGGCGTCGGTCGCCCGCACGACGAGCGTGTCGTGCAGCGTCACCGGCACCATCAGCGACTCGATCTCGTGATACCCGTCGGGACGCCGCGCCAGCACCGCGAGCGAGAGATTGAGCTTGGCTGCCGCGCGAACGGTCAGCGACTCACGAGCGGACACGGCTGAGGATTGCGCGGGCATGAAAGGCCACCACCCTCGAACGGTTTGCGAGAGTCCCCCTCGACAAACCTCGGCGCACTCTACCCCCAGGCAGGGCCAGGGTCAATCTGGCCCGCGGCTCCGGCGATTCACCGCCAGTTCATCACGAAGGCGAGCGTGACCAGCGACAGCACGAGGCCGATGGCGACCAGGACCGCCAGGAGGACGGAAATGCTGCGGCCGGCCCAGAGGTCGTCGCGGATCATTTCCACGCGGTCGGGCTTGGCGAACGACTGGTTCCACACGGGAAACCGCCGGTCGTCGTAGACCCAGCGGGTGCGTTCTTCGAGTTGCTCGTGGCTCATGGGAAAGGCGCCGGGAATACGAGGTATGATGGAGGAAATCTACCCCACGGGCACCGGGTCTGCCAGAGTGAGCGGCCCATCCGCCGCCCCGCGCTCCCACACCATGGAACTGGCCACTTCACGGCATCTGCTGGAGCCCGGCGACGCCCTCGCCACGTGGCTCGCCGAACAGGGGCAGCCCGCCTGGCGGGCCAAGGCGATCCGCCGCTGGCTGTTCGCCGGCCGGGCGATGTCGTTCGCGGAGATGACCGATCTGCCGGCGGCCCTGCGGGGGGCGCTCGAGTCCGAGTTCACGATCTGGACGACGTCGATCGCGATGCACCACCGGGCCGACGACGGCACGGAGAAGCTGCTCCTCGAACTCGCCGACGGCCATCGCATCGAGTGCGTGCTCCTGCGCGACGGCGACCGCCGCACCGTCTGCATCAGTTCGCAGGTGGGCTGCGCGATGGGCTGCGTGTTCTGCGCCAGCGGCATCGACGGCGTGGTGCGGAACCTCACCACCGGCGAGATCGTGGAGCAGCTGCTGCGGCTCGCGCGGCTCCTGCCGGCGCACGAGCGGCTCAGCCATATCGTGGTGATGGGCATGGGCGAGCCGCTGGCCAACCTCGACCGCGTGCTGCCGGCCCTGGCGGTGGCCCAGCATCCCGACGGCCTCGGGATCTCGCAGCGACGGATCACGATCTCCACCGTCGGCCTGCCGCCGGCGATGGACCGGCTGACCGCCGAGAATCCCGGCTACCATCTCGCCGTCTCACTCCATGCGGCCGACGACGAGCTGCGCACGCGGCTGGTACCGGTGAACAAGGCGATCGGTGTCGAGGCGGTGATGGCCGCGGCCGACCGCTACTGGGAAGCCTCGGGCCGGCGGCTCACGTTCGAATACGTGCTGCTCGGCGAACTCAACGATTCTCTCGAGCATGCCCGCCGGCTCGCGCGGCTCATCGGCGGCCGGGCCGCGCTGCTCAACGTGATCCCTTACAATCCGGTCGCCGGCATGCCCTGGAAGGAGCCCACGCCCGAGGCCCGCGAGCGGTTCATCGCCACGCTCGAATCGGCCGGCATCAACGTGCAAATCCGCCGCCGCAAGGGGGCCCGGATCAACGCCGCCTGCGGACAGCTCCGGCGGCTCGCCGCTCAGGAGATGAGCCCGAAGAGCAGCACGGTGGCCAGCACGAGCCCGAGGATGCCGCCGAGCCAGACGGCCCAGTGAACCGTGGCCAGGCCGATGGCGGCCGGATCCTCGTGCCGCGTGGCGGCGAACACGAGGCTCGCCAGCGCCAAGAGCGGGAGCCCGAAGAACACGCCCGGCACGCGGTCGGCCAGTTGCGCGAAGAGGATGGCGTCGATCATCGGAATGGATTCCTTTCCACGAGATATGGCGGCGGTGTGCCGCTAGGTCTTGGCGGCCGGCGGCGTGCCGGAGCCCGCATCCTTGGCGGTGTCGGCTCGGTCTAGAGTCTTGCCCTTGGCGTCGGATGCCTCCCGCAGCGGCCCCGCCCAGGCGTCGTAGACGACGAGCAGGTTGAGCATCCCGGCGAGCACGGTGTAGAGGGTGCCGATGTCGAATCCGCGGCCCAGGCGTTCGTGCCAGACCGAAAGCTGGTCGATCGCGCACTGTTTGAACGGCGGCCGTTCGGCGAATGCATTGGCCTCGAGGCCGGGCTCGCGCGAGAGCACCCGCTCGGCGTAGGCGGCCGACACGAACTGCCCGGGCCGCAGCGGTGGGGCGAACCACGGACTCGCGAAGTAGGGCTGACGAGCAGGCCCCGACAGCCGCATCGACTGGAGCACTGCGGGCACGGCGACGGCACCGATCCCGGCCTGCCCGAGAAACGCGAGTCGCGTCTCACCGGGACGCCACGAGGCATAGACGACGCGGCCACCCCCAAGCCAGAGCCCGACGACCAGTGCCGTGAGCAGGCTCGCCATAAACAGGCTCCCCTTCGTCGTGCGGCCTTGATAGAGCTGTCCAAGCCCGGGCACGAGCCACGAGAGCAGGGCGGCGAGCGCGGGATTGCGGAGATCGATCGTCGAGCCGTCGTCCGGCGAGATCGCGACATACCGCGGCGATGAGGGATCCTGGCGGCCCACG
>CAZXIG010000115.1:0-9038 GCA_964640405.1 uncultured Candidatus Kuenenia sp. | reverse complement strand
CGACATCCCCCGGCTTGCGGTCGGGCTTGCGCCCGACATCCCCCGGCTTGCGCCTAGGGGCTTCCTTTCGTCTTTCCAATAAAAGCCCCCATGCGCAAGCAGGGGGATAGTGCGGCATCTATCCGGAAGCGGGCCGGATTATCCCCCGGCTTGCGCCTAGGGGCTTGTATGGGGGGAGCGCAAACAGGGGGATCACTGCGGTCCACCCGTCAAAAAAATTTTTTTGTGACACGCCGCCCGGGGGCGGCAACTCACCTGGTGTCGACCGAGGTGCGGCTGCGTGGCCGCCCGGGCGAGGCAGAGGTGAAAAAAGCACGGGATGGACCTGCTCGAACACCTGGCCGACGTGGATGTGCCGCCGACGCCGGCGGCACGGGTCATGACCGACGGCGTGCGGCGGAAGCTGCACCCGCGGCTGTTGGCCCTGCACGTGGCTGAGTTCGCGATCGGGGCCACCGTGTGGGCGGCAAGGCACATGCTCGTGGCATTGTTTGCGGCGATGGTGTTTTCGATGACCGGTGCGTGGCCACGAGGGCCGCGCGGCAAAGGAGGAGACGGCAATGGCTGATTTCGTGGTGCTCGGCCAGACGGCGGCCGAAACGGCTCGGGAGACGGTGAACGCCTCGAAGCAGGCGCTCGTCGACAGCTTCACCCAGGCATGGAGCCAGGTGATCCTGCTCGCGCCGAAGATGGTGGCGATGGTGGCGGTGCTCGTGATCGGCTACGTGCTCGCCCGCTGGGTGGGCAGCCTGATCGCGGTGGTGAGCGAGAAGATCGGCCTGCAGACGGCCGCCGAGCGGAGCGGCCTGGCCAAGAGCATGCACGACGTGGGCATCCGGCGGCCGGTGCCGGCGATCGTGGGCGGGATCGTGTTCTGGCTGTTGATGAGCGTGTTCGTGATGGCGGCGTTCAACATCCTCGGGCTCGAGAGCGTGTCGAACGCGATGGGCGAGGTGGTGAACTACATCCCGCGGCTGCTCGTGGCGACCGTGGTGGTGGTGGTGGGCCTGCTCGCGGCGACCTTCCTCCGCGGCGTGGTGGCGACCAGCGCCGACCGCGTGGGCCTGTCGTACGCCGAGTATCTGGCCGGCGGCTGCTACTGGGTGCTCTCGCTGCTCACCTTCATCGCGGCCTTCAATCAGCTCGGCATCCAGTTCGCGCTGCTCGAGAAGCTGATCCTCATCGGGTCGGCGGGCCTGTCGGCCGGCTTCGCGCTCGCCTTCGGCCTCGGCGGCCGCGACGTGATGAGCGGGATCCTCTCTGGCTACTACGTCCGCCAGCGTCTCCAGGCGGGAGATACGGTGAGCGTGGCGGGCTTCGAGGGCACCGTTCGCGAGGTGGGCCCGGTCGCGACGATCATCGAGACCCGCGAGAACGGCCTCGTGTCTCGGCACTCGGTGCCGAACGCGAAGATGCTGCAGGAGGCGGTGCGGTAGGCGATTGAAGACCGATCCCCGGGCTCCCGCCCGGGGCTTGGTGGCGAAGTGGTCACGAGCGGGCCCGCGGTGCAGGAAGCGCCGCGGGCCTGCGGCTTTGTGCCTACTGCCTGACGAGGATGCGGGAGCCGGGCCCGAGGATGTCGACGATTTCGGCGAGGTCGCGGGGCGACACGACGAGGCTCGACGACGGGGCCGCGTCGGCCACGGCGCCGGGATCGTCCACCGCTTCGATCGTCATGCCCTCGCCGAGGGCGATCACGGGCTTCGGAGCGGCGGGGCCCCCGGGGAGCGCATTGGGATCGATGCTGTGGACCGAGACGACGGGGATCGAGCTGCCCACGCGTTCGAGATACTGACGGCCGACGACGACCGGGAAGCTGCCGGCATAGTTGCCCTGAAGCTGCAGGCTGATCCGGCGGCGCGACACGCTCACCACCGCGTCGAACGGTCCCCGCACCAGCTTGAGTCGCTCGCCGGGGATCAGCCGGTTCGGGTCGTCCACGCCGTTGATCTTGGCGAGCAGTTGCCAGGAAACACCGAGCGGCGTGGCGATCGTCTGGAGCGTTTCGCCCGCCGCGACGACGTGCGGCGGCAGCAGCAGGTCTTCCTGCGAATAGATGACGGTGCCGGCGAGTTGGCCGAGCAGGTCTTCGAGTCGCTGACTTTCCTCCAGCCCCAGCGACGGATCGTCGTACCAGACCGAAAGGCCCGACAGCGCCTCGGCATAGCGACTGGCGGCCAGCTTGTCGTGCGCGTCGGCCCACGCCGAAGCGAATGCTGCCGACGAAGGGGCGGTTGACGCTGCGGCGGGCGGCACGATGGCTGCCGCCGCATTCGCGGGGGGCGTATCGGGCATGGTCGCCGGCAGTTGCGGCACCGGCAGCGCGGCAAGCCTGTCCGGTCTGCCCGGTTGATCGGGGGGCGTCGCAGCCACCGGCGCGGCGACGGGCGGCGGAGCAGATTCAGCGGTGAGGTAGGTCGGCTGCTGCTCAGGCTGCGGTATTGCCGGCGCGACCGATGCCGGAGGCGTGACGGGCGGCGTTGCAGCCGGTGCGGCGGTCGCGAGCGGCGCGGGGTCGATCGGGGCGACAGCGGGGGCAGGGGCCGGCAGGGCGGCGGCTGCCGTCGGGCCACCGGGCGCCGGCAACTGCACGTCTGGTGGCGCGAACGGAGGTGCGCTGTCAGCGGTGCTGGCAGCGGCAGGCGGCTCGCTGCCCCCCGGTCCCTTCTGCACGACCGAGTAGGCCCCGTAGAGGATCATGCCGAAGAGTCCGAGCACGAGGAGCGGCTTGATGGCTTCCATGGAGTCGGACTCCCGATCGCGGCGGTTCCGGCTGTTCGACGGGCGGGACATGCAGCGCCTCGCGGGCGGATGGGACGGATAAACGGCCGGGATGCTAGGAAACTGTCCGCCTCCGTCGCCAGACCGGCTTTTGCCGCCGTATATTCGTTCGGCCGGTTCTCCGGAGCCGGCCCCAGCCAGGCGAGGCGGCGGGAGTGTCAGCATGCGGTCGAGAGATGTCGATGTGGGCCGGGTGCGCGACGTGGTGGCGGTCGTGTTGGCCGGCGGCAAGGGGGCCCGGCTCGACCCGCTCACCCGCGACCGGGCCAAGCCCGCCGTGCCGTTCGGGGGCAGCTACCGGATCGTCGACTTCGCCCTTTCCAACTGCCTCAACAGCGGGCTCCGGCGGCTGCTGCTGCTCACCCAATACAAGGCCAGCAGCCTCGACCGTCATCTCAACCTCGGCTGGCACCGCTTCTTCTGCCGCGACCTCGGCGAGTTCCTCGACGTGCTGCCGCCGCAGCAGCGGGTGGACGACCATTGGTATCTCGGCACGGCCGACGCCGTGTACCAGAACATCTACTCGCTCGAGATGGCGGCCCCCCGGCTCGTGGTCGTGCTCGCCGGCGACCACATCTACAAGATGAACTACCAGTCGCTCGTCGACGCCCACGAGGAGAGCGGCGCCGATGTAACGATCGGTGCGCTGCCCGTGCCGATCGAGGAGGCGCGCGAGTTCGGCACGATGGAGGTCGACGGGGCGGGGCGGGTGAAGGCGTTCCGCGAGAAGGTGCCCGACCCGCCGCCGTTGCCGGGAACTGCCGGCATGACGCTGGCCTCGATGGGCATCTACTGCTTCTCCGCCGACTTCCTGCTCGAGCAGCTGCGGTTCGACGCCGAGGACGGCGGCAGCAGGCACGACTTCGGCCACGACATCCTGCCCAGGGTGATCCATTCCCACGGCGTGCACGCGTTTCCGTTTTGCGACGAGAATCGCAAACGCGACGCCTACTGGCGTGACGTCGGCACGATCGACGCCTACCACGAGGCCAACATGGATCTCGTCGACGTCGATCCGCAGCTCAACCTCTACGACGAGCAGTGGCCGGTGCGCACCCACCATCCCGCCTACCCGCCGCCGAAGTTCGTGTTCGCCGGGGAGGGACCCGCCGCCCGCCGCGGCGAGGCGACCGACAGCCTCGTCTGCCCGGGGGCGATCGTCTCCGGAGGACGCGTGCACCGCTCGATCATCGGGCCCGGCGTCCGCGTCAACAGCTTCGCCCGCGTGGAGGAGAGCATCGTCTTCGAGGGCGTGGATATCGGCCGCCACGCCGTGGTGCGGCGGGCGATCGTCGACAAGGGCGTGCGGGTGCCGGCCGGGGTTTCCATCGGCGTCGATCCGGTGCAGGATGCTGCTCGTGGATTGGCGATCTCCCCGGCGGGCATCACGGTGGTGCCCAAGGGATTTTCGTTCGCCGACGAGCCTCACGCCGTCAGCCTGACCGACGCCGAAGCGACCGTGTCCTGAGGTCGAACCGCACGCATGCCCGCCCGCAACCTCTTCGTTCTGCTCGGATGCCTGCTCGCCGGCGTCGCCGTCTGGTTCGCCCGCGCACGCGACCTGCCGGGCAACCGGTTCAACGAGGTGCTCTCGATCATCGGTCGCTCGGCCCTCGAGCCGGCATCCCCCCGGGTGCTCTTCGAGGCCGCGGTCGCCGGTGCCGTGGACGAGCTCGACGAGCATTCGACCTTCATCCCTCCGGCGGAGCAGGCAAGCTTCGAGGCCCTCATCGACCAGCAGTTCGGTGGCGTTGGCCTGGAACTCGCGCAGGACGACTCGACCGGCGACCTCGTCGTCGTTTCGCCCGTCGTATCGGGGCCGGCATGGCAGGCCGGCGTCGTGGCCGGCGACCGCATCATCGCGATCGACGGGGCCCCGACCCGCGGCCTCCAGCTCGCCGACATCGTCGGCCGCCTGCGCGGGCCGATCGGCACGCCCGTGACGCTCCGCGTGGCGGCGGCCCGGCCGACCCCTCTTTCGACCCCTCTTTCGACCCCTGTTCCGGCCTCCGGGCAGGAGTCCCCCGATGCGGGGCGCGACGTGCGGCTGATGCGGGCGCTGGTGACCACCGAGACCGTGCTCGGCGATCGCCGCGGGGCCGACGGCGTCTGGAACTTCCGCCTGGAACACGAGCCCGACATCGCGCTCGTGCGGATCACCGGCTTCGGCGAGCGGACGGTCGAAGAATTCGATGCGGCCCTCGCCGCGATCGCGACCCCGCCGCCCCGCGGGATCGTGATCGATCTGCGAGGGAATCCGGGGGGGCTCGTCTCGGCGGCCGTCGGCGTCTGCGACCGGTTTCTCGAGAGCGGCGTGATCGTGTCCACGCGCGGGCGCTCCGGTGCGGCCGGCGACTCGCCGCTCGACGTCCGCGAGGCGACGGCCGGCGACGCATTCCCCGACGTGCCGGTGGCCGTTCTCATCGACGGCCTGACCGCCAGTGCGGCGGAGATCGTCGCCGCCTGTCTCCAGGATCACGGCCGGGCCACGGTCGTGGGCAGCCGCACGTTCGGTAAGGGAACGGTGCAGTCGCTCGTGCCGCTCGGTGGCGGCGACGGGCTGCTCAAGCTGACGACGTCGGAATACCTGCGGCCCCGGGGCGCCGGTCTCAATCGCCGCATGAGCGACGGCGACGCCGCCGAATGGGGTGTCACCCCGGATCGCGGCTGCGAGATTTCGCCCACCGCGGCGAGCCTCGAACGCCTCCGCCGCTGGCGGCGACAACGCGATGCGGTCGGGGCGCCTGACCGCTCGACGGCCGCCGTGACCGCGGCCGTCGACGAAGCGCTGACGCTCGCGGTCGCGGCGGTCCGACGCGGGTCACCGGCCCGGGCGGAGTTCGGTCGCCAGGAAGAAGCTGCCCGCGATGCAGACGACGCCCTTCCGGCCGGCGAGTGACCGTGCCTGCCGCAGCGCCTCCTGCGGCGCGGCCGCAATGCGGGGCTCCGGCAGACCCGCCGCACGGCTCGCGGCCACGAGCCGTTCGATGCTCGCGCCCCGCTGGTTCGTGCCGTAGCGGGTGAGCACGACGTGATCGAACTGGCCGCGGGCGACCGCGAGCATCTGCTCGATCTGCTTGTCGTTGCTGGCTGCGAAGACGAGCACCCGCGTCGGCTTCTCGGCCAGCACCGGAGCGAGCGTGTCGAGCAGCGACTGCATCGAGGCGACGTTGTGGGCAGCGTCGACGACGACGAGCGGATCGGTCGCCAGCCGCTCGATCCGGGCCGGCAGCCGCGCCTTCACGAGGCCGCGGGCAATCGCCGTTTCGGTGACCCGGTATCCGAGCGCGTCGAGCCGCCGCGCCGCCATCACGGCGAGCGCCGCGTTCTCGGCCTGATGCCGCCCCGGCATCGCGTAGCGATACCGCCGCGGCTCGTCGGGCTCCGCCGTCGTCGTCAGTTCCATCAGGCCGCCCGTAAGCGGATCGGCCGTGGGCGCCGGCGGCACGGCGACCTGAAAGTCGCGTCCGAGTTGGAGCAGCGGCGCGCGGCGGCGCCGTGCCGTGGCGGCGATCACGCGGCGGGCCGAGGGGTGCAGGGCTCCGGAGATCACCGGCCGGCCGCGTTTGATGATCCCGGCCTTCTCGGTCGCGATCCGGCCGATCGTGGGGCCGAGGATCGCCATGTGGTCGAGGCTGATGCTCGTGATCACGGAGAGGATCGTGCCGGCGACGTTGGTCGCGTCGAGCCGCCCTCCGAGCCCGGTTTCGAGCACCGCGATGTCGACGCCCGCACGGGCGAAGTGGACGAACGCCGCGGCCGTCACCGACTCGAACCAGGTGGGGCCGCGAACACCGCGCCGCGCGGCGGCCCGATCGAGCTGTTCGACCGCCGGGATCACGACGGCGAAGGCGGCCACGAGGTCGGCCGCCGAGATCGGCCGCCCGTTCACCGCGATGCGTTCCTCGATCGCGTGCACGTGCGGCGACATGTAGCGGCCCACGCGGTGCCCCGACTCCGCGAGGATCTCGGCGATCATCGCGACGGTCGAGCCCTTCCCCTTCGTGCCGGCCACGTGCACGACCGGAAACCGCCGCTGCGGCATGTCGAGGGCGGCCAGCAGCCGGCGGATGCGGGCGAGGCCGAACACGCTCTTGGCCCCGCGGGCCTGCGGCGCCCGCTCGAAGTCGATCCGCCGGTCGAGCCAGGCGATCACATCGGCCCGCGTCGCCGGCGCCGCTGCGCCCGTCGCACGACCACTTCGAGGTTTCCGCATATCACGCAGCTTGCCAGGTTCCATGCCACGGCCCGAATCGGCCGCCGGCCAGACAGTCTATCCGCGAATCGCCCACGAAGCGGGCTTGACGGTGGCTACCGGTTTCCCGACCGTCCACCGAGACGATCCGACACCCATCACCAGCAGCACGCGGAGCCGGCCGGGGGTCGCGCGCAGCCGCCGGTGAATTTTGACTGCCGGAGTTGGCGCACCATTTCCATCGAGCATGCATCGTCAAAATCCGCCGGCGGCGAGCACGTGCCCCCGGCCGGCGGTTTGAGCGAGTTGACCCGCAAGCTGAAAGCTACACAGCGGTGAAAAACGACCGGCACACGTCACGCGTTCATCAAGCACACGTGCTGAGGGGATGCTCCACTCCGCGCGTCCTCCGCGCCCTCTGCTGCGCGCTGGCCTGCTGCACGACCGCCGCGACAGCCAGGGCCCAGGAAACGCCCCCCCCGCTCCCGACCGTGGGCGAGCCGCCGCCGATGTACGTCGCCGAGCCGTTCGCCGGTCCCGGCCTCGCCGGGATGCCCGGCAGCGTGGTGCCGGAGGTGCTGCCCGATTGGCCGCGGTGGTTCGCGGGGGCGAGCGGCCTCGTGATGACCCGCACACTGCCCTCCGGCGCCGCCACGATGCAGCCCCTCGACGGCCGGCAGCTGTTCACGAGCGACGCGTCGGCCAACTGGCCCGGCGGCGTCGATCTGCATGTCGGCCGCTGGTTCGGCCCGCGGCAGCACCATGCCGTCGAGCTCATCTACTGGGGCGTCTACAACATGGGATCCTCCGCATCGCTCACGGCCGACCCGGCGGCGATCACGGCGATCCCGCAGGCGCCGGGGGTGACGGTGAGCGGCACCGCGGCGAACGCCTGGCTCACGAACGCCTCGGGCCAGTGGATCAGCCGGTCCGACGTGGTGAACGACATCGAGATCAACTGGGTCTATGCCCTCTGGGACCGGCCGGAGTTTCTGCCCCGCGACCGCGCGGTGAGCCTGATGTGGCTGGCCGGCTTCCGGTTCTTCCAGGTCGGCGACACGCTCACGCTGGCGACGGCATCGGCCACGCCCGGCCTCGACAGCCTGTCGCTCGGTGTGGCGACGAACAACAATCTCTACGGCGCGCAGGTGGGGGCCAAGTTCGACTGGATGTTCATGCCGCGGGTCCGATTCGCCGTGGTGCCGAAATTCATGATCGGCGGCAACGCGATCACCAACACCACGTCGCTCGTCGGGCCGGGCGACGTCGATGCCACGTTCACGGGGGGCGATCCGGTGAACGTGCACTCGAAGCTCGGCGTCTTCTCCTGGCTCGGCTCGGTCGATACCGGGATCGCCTGGGACATCAGCGACCGCTGGAGCCTGTCGATCGGCTATCGCGTGGTCGGGGTGGGCAACATCGCCCAGGCCGACGGCCAGTGGCCGGTCACGATCGATTCGCCGGAATCCATCGCCGGCCTCGACGCCGGCTCGAGCACGATCATCCACGGTGGCTTCGCCGGCTTCGAGAGCCGATACTGATCGGTATCCATATGAGGAGCCCAACCGATGCAACCCCAGCAAGCCTGTGACCTGACGTCCAAGAAGTGCGTGCCCTGCGAAGGGGGCGTGCCGAAGTATTCCACGGCCGAGGCCGAGGCCCAGCTCGCGATGCTGCCCGGCTGGCGGCTCACCCACGACGCCACCCGCATCCGCCGCGACTGGCGGTTCAAGAACTTCCGCGAGTGCGTGAAGTTCCTCAACAACGTCGCCGCGGTCGCGGAGCGGGAGCAGCACCACCCCGACCTCCACCTCGAGGGCTACCGCAACGCCTGGGTCGAGATCTTCACCCACGCGATCGGCGGCCTCTCCGAGAACGACTTCATCCTCGCCGCCAAGATCGACGCCCTCGCGAATCCAAGCCCCCATGCGCAAGCAGGGGGATGATGCGGGGTCCATCCGGAAGCGGGCCGCATTATCCCCCGGCTCGCAATCGGGCTGCGCCCGATATCCCCCGGCTCGCGCCTGGGGGCTTCCTTTTCCCATACAAGCCCCCATGCGCA
>CAZXIG010000114.1:0-9065 GCA_964640405.1 uncultured Candidatus Kuenenia sp. | reverse complement strand
AGTTCCCCGTGCCGCAGCGACTCGATCGTGTTGCGGCTCAGGCGGGAGAGGTCGTGGATCAGAAACCACGACACCCCAAACTCGTTGCGTCGCTCGACGATCGTCTTGGCGAGCGTGTAGCCGGTGCGGCAGGCGAGAGTGCCGCTGACGGCTGCGTCGGCCAAGACGTAGTGCCAGGGGACGAAGACGCCTTCCCGCCGGGCACGGTTTAGGACATTGAGTAGCTGCTGATCCAGCGACCGCGGGTTGGAGTTCTCATCGCTGAATCGTAGGTAGGCGACCGCGAGGGCGATCCAGGCGATTGGTGTGCTTACTGGACGGAAGGCCTCCGCCGACTGCTGCCGGAACCGCCGCTCGAAGTCGTCGGCCATGGCCGCGATCGCGGCGGCGTCGGCCACCGGCACGGCGGGCGTTCCGGCGAGGTCGGGCCAAAGCCGGGCTTGGACCTCGAGGTAGGTACGAGCCAGTTCAAGCAACCCCTGCCGCTCGGGCATGCCGAAGTCGGCGTCTCGCACCCGCCCACGGCGGCTGTGTGCCGGAGAGCTGTTGCTGGAACTGACGAACTGGGGGGCAGGGGAGTAGGAAGAAACATTGCCGGTGGGGCCGGCGTCGTCATTGAAACGAAGCATGGTAGAGACCTCGGAGGCGATGAATTGCCTCCGGGCTGGAGCAGGGGGCGGGCGCGAGCTCGCCCCCTTCAGCTGCCGCCGCGTTTACGCCGAGACGCCGATCGCGCCCGCACCGCATCCCCGTCGAACCAGATCTGGAACGGGAAGGGGTACGGGCAGAGACCGGCGGATTTCTCGGGCGTTTTGCGAAGGTGCTGCCTCATCAGGGAACGCACGTCGCGGGTCGCCCCGACTCACGGCAAACACCGTGAAAAGTAGATCGAGCGAAACCCGCCGACGGTCGGCAGTGCCATTCGGAATGGTCGAAATCGGCACGCCCAGTCGCGTGGAGGAGAGTTTTATGGCGGCTATTTTTTGGGGGGGCCTGCTGTAGGCGGCGCGTCAGTGTGTGCTGGCCGGTGTCGGTGGATGTGGTGGTTGCCGTTGCCGTGGGTTCTCCGGGATGATGGTGAAAACAGGTGTGACGAGATGCCGAAGGGCCGAGAAAGCGGGATGCCGGAAGCCGAGGTGTGGCAGGGGTTCTTCAGCCCTGGGCACATCCTCGAGCGACTGGACTGCAACCATACCGGCAACGTGACTTCATGGCCGACGGGACCGGCCTGCCCGCGGGGTCATGCGGCTATGCGATGGTGTTTAACCTGTTGCACATCGACGACCCCGTGGCGTTGCTCCGGGAGGCGTTCCGCGTCCTGCTGCCCGCAGGCAAGTTGGCGATCATTCACTGGAATGTCGACCCAGCCACGCCGAGAGGGCCTTCGATGGGCATCCGGCCGACTCCGGAACATTGCCGCGAATGGGCCGAAGACGTTGGGTTCCGCTTCGTTCGCCATGAGCCGGGTATCGCGAGGTGGCACTGGGGCCTAGTGATGCAACGTGAGTAGTTGTTCGCGGGCTGTTTCATGCCCGTCGCACCCCCCCGCGCTCTTCATCCGGCTCCACGCGTCGGCCCTCACCCGGCTGATGACTTCGGGAGTCAGGCCGCAGTATTTGTCGGGCGGAATGTTGTGCTGGCGTTCAAGGTCCGTGAATGACTGAAGATGTGCGGGTGATTCGCAGTTCATGTGGGCTGCCCTGCGTACACAAGTCTATGGGCGAACACCATGAGTCTATCCGCCGACGCGTGCCGAAAAGTTCAAACGACGGGCTTCATCCGGGCCTCGGTGCCTTTGATGTGCATGAGCCCCCAGTCTCGCAACGCCGCAAGAACGGGTAGCAGTGACTTGCCCTTTGAAGTGAGGCGATAACCTTTCCGAACTGCCGCCTTCCGCAAGAACAGATCACTCAGCCGCTCCAAGAAGTCTTCGCTGGTCAGCGTCCTCGCACGTTGATTCCCAGGCACCCCCGGCTTGAATTCGTCCACGGTCGTCAGCATCTGGAACGACCGAACATCCGCCTTGAACGTCTTTCCGAGTGGGATCTGCCCTGCCTTCATTTTGCACCACCCGAGATTCTCTCGCTGAAAGTGGCGACGTTGGAAGGGGACAGGTTCAAGTCCTGTCGCCCCGAATTGCTGGCGTCGATGAGAGGCTCACGCAGACCGGCCTTGAAACCGCTCTTCTCGCGGGCCGTCCGCACTGTGGCATGGAATGCCGTCAGAGGCTGTGGATGTCGATGTCGGGTAGCTCGTCGGGCGACCCTTGAAAGACGTTGCGATCGTCGTGGACCTGGACGAGCTCGGCCCAGCCACGCCGGACGGAGAGCCGCTCCAGTGCTAAGACGGGTTCGTCCACGCGGTCTTTTTCCGGGAGCGATGGGCGCAGGCTCAGAGCGACGATGCGGCACCTAGGCCAGCAACTCCGGCACGACCCGGGCATGCTCGACGCCCGTGAGCCGCTGATCGAGCCCGAGATGGCGGTAGGTGAACCGTTCGTGTTCGAAACCGAGCAGGTGGAGGATTGTCGCGTGCAAATCGCGGACGTGGACCGGGTCTTTCACGATGTTGTAGGAGAAATCATCGGTTTCTCCGTGAATCGTGCCCCTCTTCGTTCCGCCTCCGGCGAGCCACATGGTGAAGCAGCGCGGATGGTGATCGCGGCCGTAGTTCTCTTTTGAGAGTCCGCCCTGGGAGTAGACGGTACGGCCGAACTCTCCACCCCAAATCACGAGCGTGTCGTCGAGCAGGCCGCGAGCCTTGAGGTCGTTGATCAGGCCGTAGCATGCTTGGTCGATGTCCTTACACTGGCTCGGCAGCCGCCCCGCGACGTCGGAGTGGGTGTCCCAGTTGTTGAGGTAGATCTGCACGAACCGCACGCCCCGCTCCACCATCCGGCGGGCCATGAGCGCGGTGTTGGCGAACGTGCCGGGCTTCGTCACTTGTTCGCCGTACAGCGCGAGCGTCGCTTCGGATTCGCTGGCCAGATCGGTGAGCTCCGGAACGCTCGTCTGCATCCGATAGGCCATCTCGTACTGGGCGATCCGGGTGCGGGTCTCGGGGTCGCCGATCTGCTCGAGGGTGCGCTGGTTGAGGGCCTGCAGGCCATCGAGTGTTTTGCGGCGCACTTCCGCCGACACGCCCGGCGGGTTGTTGATATAGAGGATCGGGTCGCCGGCGCTCCGAAAACTCACACCTGCGTATTCACCCGGCAGAAACCCGCTCGACCACAGCCGGGCCCCGATCGCCTGCGGCTGGGCACTGCCCGAGGGCCGCGCCACGAGAACCACGAAGTTGGGCAGATCCTTGTTGAGGCTGCCGAGGCCGTAACTGGTCCATGATCCCAGGCAGGGCCGCCCGGAGATCTGGTTGCCGGTCTGCATGTAGGTGATCGCCGGCTCGTGGTTGATGGCTTCGGTGTGCATCGTGCGAATGAAGCACATCTCGTCGACCGTTTTCGCGGTCCACGGCAGCAGTTCCGTGACCCACATGCCGCTTTCGCCGTGGCGGGCAAACTTGTACTTCGACGGGGCGACCGGAAGTCGAGTCTGGCCGCTCGTCATCGTCGTGAGCCGCTGGCCGTTGCGAACGCTCTCGGGCAGATCCTTGTCGTACCAGTCGTTCATCACGGGCTTGTAATCGAACATGTCCTGCTGCGGCGGTCCGCCCACCATGTGCAGGTAGATCACGTGCTTCGCCTTGGGAGCGAAGTGAGGGCCGACGGCGCCCGGCACCCGCTCGACGCCAGTGGTCGGCGACGCGCCGGTGTTGCCTCGGGCAGCATCCTCGGCGAGCAGCGAGGCCAGGGCGGCGCCGCCGAGCACGTGGCTGCCCCGCTCGAAGAACCTGCGGCGGGTGAGGTTGAGGCCGAGCGCGTCGAGTGGCGAAAGGATGGGTGGGTTCATAACACGGTGCGACTCGGGGCGGATCTCCATCAATGAGCCGCTCCAGATCAGTTCGTGGCCTTCAGCGTTTCAAGCCATGCGACCAGGTCGACCAACTCATCGACGGAGAGCGTCGCAGCCAGATCGGCGGGCATGAGCGAGATCGGCTGCTTGACGAGTTCATCCACGTCGTCCGCGGCGACCGTCACGTCGATACCGTCGGGCCCCTTGATCACCACGTCGCTGGGCGACTGCGATACGAGCAGACCCGACAAGCTGCGACCGTCGGCCAGCACGGCCGTGAAGGTCTCGTAGTTGTGGCTAATCGCGGCCGATGGGGCGAGAATCGCCTCGTACATCGCCTGCCGGGAAAGCTTTGTGCCGATTTCCGAGAGGTTCGGCCCGACCGACTTCCCCTCGCTGCCGACGATGTGACACTTCACGCACGTGCCCGCTCCCACGAAGACCGCCCGGCCCCGCTCCGCGTTGCCGTCGGTTCGCTTGAGCAGTTCCGACACCGGTGGGAGCTTCTCCCCGCCCTTGGACTTCGGCATCGGCAACACGTCAGCCGCCGCCTGTTTCACATCGTTCCATCGGCACGACGCGATCGCAATCGCCGCCGCCTGCGGCAGCACGCCCGTCAATGCGCCCTCCTTCGCCATCGCGACGAGATGCCTGGCCCCCTGCTGGCTCCGCCCCAGGCCGCGAATCGCCGCGGTCTTGATCGTGGGGCTTTCGTCCGTGGCCGTGATGAGGCTCTCGAGAATGGCGAGCGATTTCGTGGAGCCATTGATGCCGATAGCTTCGAGCAGCCGGGCAGCCCTCGGACCACCTTCCGCAAGCAAGGCCCGCACCGCATCTTGCCGTCCGGCATCCAGCACCGCTCCCGCGGCCTCGGTCGCCAGCTGATCCGACGTGGTCTCCGCAGCTGCGAGGGCAGCTACTTCGGGCCACCGTTTCTCGAGCCCGAACCGCCGCACGATCTCGATGAATGCCCGCGTGCCAGCGGCATACCCGGCGGCCTCGTCGACACGAGCGCCGACGCCGCCATCAGCCGTGCTGCCCGGATCGAGTCGGGCCACGAGCTCGGGGAGAATCACGCGCATCTTGTCTTCGGGGGCGGTGAACCGCGACACGAAATGCGCCGCGGCCTCGGCGGTCCGCCCTGGCTCCTGGAAGTCGAGAGCCCGCACGAGCGCGAGCGACTCGCTCGTCGTGGTCGACGGGTCGCCGATCAACTCGCAGAGCATCTGCGGTGTCGCCGTCGCACGGCTGCGCCAGACGATCTCGCGGCCGGCAGGCGTCTTCCACTGGCCATTCACCCTCGCCAGCCACGCTGCGAGCCGGCCGTCCCATTGGCTCGGGCCCGCCAACCCGTGCGCACCATCGGCGCCGATCCCGATTGCCTCCAGCTCCCAGCGGTCGCCCGCCCGGTGCTGCGCGGCGAGTGCAGCCCACGCCCGGTCGGCCCGTTCCCCGGCGATGCCCCGCAGCGCGATCGCGGCTTCGCGGCGGACGGCGGCAGACGGGTCTGCGGAGAGTCTTTCGACCAGGCCGATCACGCCGCTCTTGGTAAGCCGGCACATCCGCAGAGCCACGATCCGCAGCTGCTCGTCGTCTTGCCTCGCCAGCCGGTCGATCCAGAGCTCTGCCTGACCGGGCAGCATGCCCGCCGCCCAGGCGAGCCGGGCCCGCAGCCGCAGGTCTGACTGCCGTTCGAACGCCTTCGCGAGTTCCGCAGCCGCACCGACCGGCTCCTTGGACAATCGTTCGAGTGCCATCGCCCGGGTGCAGAGGTTGGGGCTGGCAAGCGCCTCCACGGCGCCGGCGATCGATCCCAGGTCGACTGCCGGCGGCAACACTTTTTTGGCAGGGGCCGCGGCTCGGTCGCCCCACTCCTTCGGGGCAATCCGGTAAATGCGTCCCTTCTCGATATCGGCCATGCCGTGGCCGCCCACGCCCGGATCGTGCCAGTCGGCCACGATCAAGGCGCCATCGGGGGCCACGCAGATATCGCTCGGCCGGAACCAGCGGTCAGCCGAGCCGTCGGCCAGCTTTGTCGCGGCGGCGGAATAGCCCGCCCCCTCGGGCTTTACGTGATACGCCCGGACCACGTTCGGCCCGGCGTCACAGTGGAGGATCGCGCCGTGGAACCGCTCCGGCAGCAGGTGCCCCTCATACACGCAGATGCCGGTGGGTGAACCCGCCCCCGTATGGAGCAGGTTCGGCACGACGCCAGGATCGTTCTGGTGCCAGTGCTGCAAGGGCACCTTCGCCTCGAGGTTCGTCCGCAGCATCCGCCAGCCGGCGCCGGTAACTTCGTTTTGGTATCCATAGTTGCCGTATTCCATCACGAAGTTGATTCGCACGCCGCGGTTGCCGTCGTCGTCGTTGTCGCTCTGCCACAGGGAGCCGAAGGAATCGACGGCGACCTCATAGTTGTTTCGGAAGTTGTGCCCGAGCACCTCGAAGTCGGTGCCGTCGGGCTTGCAACGAAAGACCATCCCCTGTCGCCAGGGCTTGCCCGAGTGGTTGACGGCGTTGCCAAAACGGTCGTGGATTGGCTTGCCGTCCTTGTCGTGAACCGCCCGGCCGGTGTTGCCGAAGTTGAAATACCAGCGGCCATCTGGGCCGACCACAAAGGCGTGCACGGAATGGTCGTGCTGCGGCAAGCCCGTCTTCGTGAAGAGCGATTCCCTGCGGTCGGCCTTCAGGTCGCCATCGTCGTCATGAAAAATGAAGACGTCGGGCGCACAAGACACGATCACCTTCCGCCCCGGGCCTTCGCCGATCACGCAGATGCCGAGCGCCGAATCGACGTCGCGGCCCTGATGGAACACCGTCTGCTTGTCGGCCTTCCCATCGCCGTCAGTATCCTCGAGGACGAGAATCCGATCCCCCTCCTGCCGGGTCTGCTTCTTGGCCCGGTAGTTGAGCACTTCGCACACCCAGACGCGACCTTTGGAGTCGACGTCGATATCGGACGGGCTCGAGAGCATCGGCTCGCTTGCGAAGAGCGTCGCCTCGAGATCATCCGGCAAGGCGAGCGGGCTTGCCGCAACGGGCGCTGCGAAAAGTGGCGCCGCGAGCAGCAGACAGGTCCAGGTTCCGGCCCGATGCAATCGTGTCATCGTCCTTCCTTGTGCCTCTTGGCCGTGGAGCGTTTGCAGAACGATCGTCAACGCCTGCTTGTTTTTATAGTCACTCTCCTGAGGCCACAGGCGGCATGACGTAAAATCGAAACTAAATTGCGCAGCTCTTCCGCCCCGCCTCCTATCCCCCTCTTCCTTTTCAGAGGCACAATCGTAGGACAACACCACGAGGAGCCTTTCATGCCCTGCCTTGTTGCCCGCGGATGGCTGATGTGTGTATTTGTCGTGGCGATGTCAGCCGCCACGGTCGCCGCCTTGGCTGCACGGTCCGACGCGGCACACGCCGAAGAAGAAGGCTTCGTGAGCCTCTTCAACGGCAAGGATCTCACCGGCTGGTCGGCCGATCCCGCCTACTGGCGGGTCGAGGACGGAGCCCTCGTGGGCGCGACGACGGCGGACAAACCGCTCACCAAGGGAAACACCTTCGCGATCTGGGAGGGCTCCGCTGACGTGCCGCGGTCGCTCGCGAATTTCGAACTTCGGCTGCGGTATCGCTTCGACATCGACGCCAACAACTCCGGCATCCAGATTCGCTCCCGGCTGATGCCGGAGGTCACGCCCTGGACCATTGCCGGCTACCAGTACGACATCGGCTGGAATCAACGACTCACGGCCAGCATGTGGGGCGAACGCAGTCGAGGGGCGCTGGCGGCCGTCGGGCAGAAGGTGGTGATCGACCCGGAGGGCCGGCGCTGGGTGACGGCCGACATTTCCGAGGCCGAGGAGATCGCTGCGAACGTCCGGCTCCGTGATTGGAACGACGTGGCCATTCGCGCCGTCGGCAATCGGATCGAGTTTTTCCACAACGGCCGCAAGAGTCTCGAACTGGTCGACTACAAGGATCGCGGCGAAGACCTGCTCGGGCGGGCGCTCGAAGGCCTGGTCGCCCTGCAGTTGCATGCTGGACCGCCGATGCAGGTGCGTTTTACCGACATCCGGGTGAAGCTCCTGCCTGCCGGCGGCATCGTGCCCATTACCGACGAGCCGATCGGCCCGGGAGCCAAGCCGCTTGGGCCATCCGCTGCCGAGGTGCCGCAGCCCGTCTCGCCCGCGGCGGACGCGGTCGTGTATGCGCCGCATCCCCACTTTCGCTGGCAACGCGAGGCGAACGTGCGCATCGACGAGGTGCATCGCATTCAGATTTCCCGAGACGAAGCATTCGCCGACCCTGTCTGCGACGATCGGCTTGAAGTCGTGTCGCGGTTCGTGCCGGTGAAGCCGCTGGCTCCGGGGCGGTATTGGTGGCGGGTGCGGCGAGGTGAGGGCGGATGGTCGCAGGCCGTGGGCTTTGAAGTGCGGTCGCCCGAGAGGGTCTTCTCAATTCGTGCAGGCAGCGATGCCGACACGGTGCGGCGGGTGATCGAGGAGGCAGCGGCGAATGGTCCTGCCCGCGTGGACTTCGAGCAGGGAGAGTATGCGCTCTCGCCACCAGCCGGCCAGAGTCTCGTGACCATGAAGGGGGCTCACGATCTCATCATTGACGGGCATGACGCTCGGCTCGTGCTGGGTGGAACCTTTCTCGAACTGCATGACTGCCAGCGGGTGACGGTCCGCCATTTCACCGTGCTGCCCGACCGACCCGCGCACACACTCGTGCGAATCTTCAAAAAGGATCCGGCGACGACGAGCCTCACGGTGAAGCCGGAGCCGGGATACGCATCCGACGTGACGAGTTATTTCGAGTTTCCCGGCACTGCCGGCAGCTTCCTCGGCTGCATGGATCCGGTCCATCACGGCAAGTATCTCGTCGGCGCGTTCGTCTCCGCGCGGAACGCGAGGGTCGCGGCTGCCGCAGACGAGCCGGGCGGTTTCGTGTTCGCCCCGGTGAAGCCGGAGGCCCTCGCTCTCATGCCGCAAGATGGCGTCGCGGTGGTGACGGCATACCGTTGGCACTGGATGAAAATGTCGCGTACAGACGAATGCACGCTCAGCCACCTCACGCTTGCGAGTTTGCCCGGGGCTCTGTGCGCGGGCGGCGGCAATGACAACGCGAAGAGCATTCTGAACGTCAAGGTGAAGCGGCTCGCGG
>CAZXIG010000113.1:0-9075 GCA_964640405.1 uncultured Candidatus Kuenenia sp. | reverse complement strand
ATTCCGAACAGCCCGGACGTTTTTGCAACGGAAACGCGACGTCCGCGCGAGGCCACCCGCATCATCCCCCGGCTTGCGCCTGGGGGCTTTTATCGGAAAGCACGCCGACCGGTCACTTGGCCGCTTGGCCCAACTCGCGGGCGCGGGTGGCGGCGGCGACGACTGCCGCCTGAATGGCGGCGTTGCCGCCCCGTTCCTCGAGCACACCGAGGCCGGCGAGCGTCGTGCCGCCGGGACTCGTGACGCGGGCCCGGATCTCGGCGGGGTGTTCGCCCGTCGTCTCGAGCAGCGCGCCGGTGCCGGCGAGCGTCTCGACCGCCAGCGCCAGCGCCAGCGGCTCGGGCAGTCCAGCCTCCACACCGCCGGCCGCGAGCGCCTCCACGAACCGGGCGATGAACCCCGGTCCCGATCCCGACAGGCCGGTCACCGCGTCCATGAGCGACTCGTCGACCTCGTGCACGTGACCGACCGCCGCCAGGAGTTCGAGCACCCGGGCCGCGTCGGCCGCGGGCACCTCCGGCGTGCGGCAGACGACCGATACCCCGCGGCCCACGAGGCTCGGCGTGTTGGGCATCACGCGGATGATCCGCCGCGAGCCCGTGAGCCGTGCGAGGGCCGCGGTCGAGAGACCGGCCACGATCGACACGACCACTGCTTCCGCCGCGATCGCGGGCCCGATCTCCGCGCAGGCCGCGGCCGCCTGCTGCGGCTTGATCGCGAGCATCACGAGCCGCGCGGCCCCCGCCGCCTCGGCGCCGCTCGCGGCGAACCGCACGCCCGGCACCCGGCCGGCCAGCCGTTCCCGGGCAGGGGCATGCGGGTCGAAGACGGTGATGTCGGCGGCCGTGAGGAGACCGGCCTTCACGAAGCCCTCGGCCAAGGCCAGCGCCATCTGGCCGCCGCCGATCATCGCGATGCCGCGGTCGTGTGGGGTCGCGGTCATTTCGTGTCTCCTGCTGCTGCCGCATCGAGCGACCGCTCGACGGCGTCGAGGTCGAGCCGGCTCACCCAGAGCTGGCTCGTGGCGCCCCGGCCGCCGCCGTCACCGCGGCTGGCGGTCCACATGAGCAGCGTGCCGTCGGGGGAAAAAGAAGGCAGCACGTCGGCCCCCTCGTGATCGGTGAGCCGCACCGGCGGGTCGATCACGAACGTGCCGTTGGCGTCTCGCCACCGCGCGACCCAGAGATCGTAGTTGGGCCGCTTCGTCGAATCGGAGTGGTCGGCGCCGGTCCAGATGAGCCAAGGCTTCGTGGGATGCCAGTACGGAGCCCAGCGGACGCCGTTGCCGCTCGTGAGGGCCGTGTCGCCGCTGCCGTCGGCCCGCATCACGTGAATCTGCAGCAGATCCTTCTCGATGCGATCGGTCCGATACGCGATCCATTTTCCGTCGGGCGAGAAGAACGGCCCGCCGTCGTAGCCCGGGGCGTTCGTGAGCTGCTTCACGCCCGAGCCGTCGGCCTGCATCACGTAGATGTCGGGGTCGCCGTCGCGGTCGCTCACGAACAGCACCTGCGAGCCGTCGGGCGAGAACGAGCACTCCGCGTCGTAGCCGGCCGCCTCGGTGAGCCGCGCGAGCGTGCCGCCGCCGACGAGATCGGCGACGAACAGGTCCATGTGGGGATCGAAGTCCCACTGATACCGCCGCCGCCGGCCGCTCTTCGCGTCTTCTTCGGCCTGCTTGCGGGCGGCCGCCTCCGTGGCGTCGAGTGCGGGGTCGAGGTGGCTCGAGGCGAAGAGGAGCTTCGTGCCATCGGGCGAGAACCAGGCGCAGGTGGTGCGGCCCCGGCCGGGGCTCACCCGCGTGGGCGCCGTCGGCCGCGGCGCCGCCGGGTCGAGAGCCTGCACGAAGATCTGATAGAAGGGATAGCCGACGGGCACGGCCTGATAGGCGATCTGCCGGGCGTCGCCGCTGAAATACCCCTCTCCCGCCTTCTGCATCCCCTCGGTCACCTGCGCGGGCGGACCCAGAAACTTCCGCTCCAGCTCGGAAAGCTCCGCCGCCGAAAGCCCGCGGCAGAAAACAAGGCCCGCCAGAATCGCGACGTTGCAGTATTTCATAATTACCAGGAGTATAGAGACTCGTGATGACCGATGCTGACGATCGAGGGAGGCTCGAGGGTCGGCGAAAGCTCGAGGAGCATTGGGCCGCCGCGGCCCACCGCGACGAGACTTTTGCCGCCCGCGAGCCGGAGCGGAACATTCAGTCGCCGCCCCTTAGTCGGCGCTCGACCTCGGAGGCATGTCCATGAAGATCTACACCAAGACCGGCGACGCCGGCGAAACCGGCCTCTTCGGCGGCCCGCGCGTGCGCAAGGACCATGCGCGGATCGAGGCCTTCGGCACGGTGGACGAGCTCAACAGCCACATCGGCATCATCCGCACCCACGACGCCGCGAGCGTCTTCGACGACCTCCTGCGCCGCGTGCAGTGCGAACTCTTCGATCTGGGGGCGCAGCTCGCGACGCCGTCGGGGGCCAACGAGCGGATCACGACCGCCCACGTCGAGGCCCTCGAGCGGGAGATCGACTCGCTCGAGGAGACGCTCGAACCGCTCTCCTGCTTCATCCTCCCCACGGGCACGCCCCTGGCCGCGGAGATCCACGTGGCCCGCACCGTCTGCCGGCGGGCGGAGCGGCGGGTGGTGACGCTCGCCACGGAGCCGGGGGCCACGATCCCCGCCAATGCGATCGAATACCTCAACCGGCTTGGCGACATGCTGTTCGTCATGGGGCGAGCCGCCAACCGCCAGGCGGGCGTGCCCGACGACCCGTGGATTCCCGCCTGACGCAGGCCGTCGCATGAACGCCACCGCGGCGCCGCTCTTCCGACCCGCCGTGGGCCGCGCCGCCGCGATGCTCGCCGAACTCCGCACGCGGATCGCCGCGCAGCACGTGGCCGGCGGGCCGGGCGTCTCGACGTGTGCGCTGGCGACCGACCTCTTCGACCGGATCGTGCTCGATGTGTGGGAGGGCGTGCTCGCCGCGCTGCCGGCCACGCAGGCAGAGGGTGTGCGACGCAGCGTCGCGCTGGTCGCGATCGGCGGCTTCGGCCGTCGCGAGATGGCCCCCTCCTCCGACGTCGATCTCATGCTCCTGCACGACGGGGGCGATCGCGGACTCGTGGCCGAGGTCGCCCGCCAGCTGATGCAGGATCTTTTCGACGCCGGGCTCCAGGTGGGGCACAGCGTGCGGACCGCAGCCGAAGCCTGCCGGCTGGCCGCAGGCGACGCCACGATCCTGAGCGCGCTCTTCGACCTCCGCACGCTCGCGGGGCGGCCGGAACTGGCCACCGCCCTCGCCGCCCGCCTGCGGGCGCTCCTCCGCCGCGGTCCGCGGGGCCACGCCGCCCGGCTGGTGGCGGCCCGCCGCGACGAGGCGCAGAAGTTCGGCCAGACGGTCGCCCTGCTCGAGCCCAACGTGAAGCGGTCGGCCGGCGGCCTGCGCGACGTCCAGCTCGTGCGGTGGCTCGCGCTCGTGCTGCACGAGGCCGAGTCGCTCGACGACCTGCAGCTCACCGGCGGCATGTCGCGGCGCGACGTGGAGGCGCTCAAGACCGCCGCCGACTTCTTGATGCGGGTGCGGAACGATCTCCATCTCGCCGCCGGCAAGGCGGCCGACGATCTGACCCGCGACCAGCAGCTGCGGATCGCCCAGGCCCGCGGCATCGAGAGCTACGGCGGGCTGCTCGGCGTCGAGCGGTTCATGCGCGACTACTTCGGCCACACGCGGCGGGTCGCCCAGATCCTCGAAGCCGTCGAGCAGCGAGGTCTGCGGCCGAGCCTCGTCGGCCGGATGGCGGCGGGCGTGCTCGGCCACCGCGTCGACGGCCTCTATCTCGTCGGCCCGCGGACGGTCGCCGCGGCCCCCGGCTGCGAGGACGACGTGGCGGGCAGCCTCGCGGCGATCGTGCGGCTCGTCGAACTGTCGCTCCTCTACCGGATGCCGATCGATCCGGCGACCTGGGAGGCGGTGCGGGCGGGCGTGCCGGCCCTGCCCCGCGAGGCCGACGCCGCGGCCAGGGAGGTGTTCCTGCGGGTCTTCACGCAGGCCGACGGACTCGCCGACGCCCTGCGGCGGCTCCACGAGGCGGGGGTGCTCGAGATCCTGATCCCGCAATTCGCCCACGCGCGACACCTGCTGCAGTTCAACAACTATCACAAGTACACGGTGGACGAGCACTGCATTCTCTCGGTGCAGCGGGCGACCGAGTTCGCCCGCGACGAGGGCTGGCTCGGCACCGCCTGGAACGAGCTCACGCGACGGCGGCCGCTCCTGCTGGCACTCTTGATCCACGACCTCGGCAAGGGGTTCGTCGAGGATCACAGCGAGGTGGGGGCGCGGATCGCCCGCGACGTTGCCGCGAGTTTCGAGTTGCCGGCCGACGAGTCCGAGATCATCGAATACCTCGTGCTCAAGCATCTCGCGATGGCCCACCTGGCCTTCCGGCGAAACACGGATGACGACTCGATCGTGGTGGCCTTCGCCCGCGACGTCGGCTCGCCCGAGGTGCTGCGGCTGCTCGCCCTGCTCACGGCGGCCGACGTGTCGGCGGTGGGACCCGGCACCTGGACGAAGTGGAAGGCCGACATCCTCGGCGAACTGTATTTCCGCACGCTCGGCTATCTCGACGGCGACAGCCCGTCGGCGGGCGCCGACCGCACGCGGAAGGCGCTTTCGGCCCTGCTCGCCGACCGTCCGGCCGACGATCCGGTGGTGGCCCTGTCGCGTCGCCTGCCGGCCTCGTATCTCCGCGACACGCCCGCCGAGCGGATCGTCGAGGAACTCGGGCGGCTCGCCCGGCTGCCGGCCGACGGCATCTTCGCGTTCGCCCGCTGGCAGCCCGAGACGGCGACCGTCCGCGTTACCGTCGGCACCCGCGAGGGGGTGGCCCCGGGCGTGTTTCATCGCGTGACCGGGGCGGTGACGAGTCAGCGGCTCGAGATTCTCGCCGCCGACATCAACACGCTCGACGACGGGCTCGTGATCGACCACTTCATCGTGCACGACCCCGACTTCGCCGGCGAGCCCCCCGCCGAGCGGCTCACCGAGATTGCGGACGCGATTCGCGCCGCGCTCAAGGCCGATCGGGCCCCCGAGTTCACCCGCCGCTGGAACCCGTTCGCGCCGCAGACGAAGCCCGCGGCAACCCAGCCGCCACGGGTGCTGTTCGACAACGCAAGCTCGAAGCAGGCCACGATCCTGGAAGTCTTTGCCACCGACGCGCCGGGGCTGCTCTATGCCGTATCGAAGGCGATCTTCGAGGCGGAGCTGTCGGTGAAGGCGGCGCGGATCGGCACCTATCTCGACCAGGTGGTCGACGCGTTTCACGTGACTGACCGGGCCGGCCGCAAGGTGACCGATCCGGCCCGGCTCGCCGCGATCCGCAGGGAGATCGAGGCGGTGGTCACCGCCGCCGCGACGTGACGCGGGCGAGGAGCCGGCGGCCCGCCTCGGGAAACCACTCGACGAGGCCCGCGAGCAGCCGGGCCGAGCCGGGCACGACGAGTTCGCTGCGTCGCTTCGCGCAGGCGTCGAGCACCCGGGCGGCCAGCCGGTCGGGATCGAGCTGCTTCAGAGTCGTGGTGCCGCCCGGCGCGGTGGCCTCGGGGGGCAGGCCGGCGCGGGCCGCTTCTTCGGCGTAGCGATTGGCCGCACGGTCGGCGGCCGGATCGTCGGCGGCGCGGCGAATCGGGCCGGGCGACACGAGCAGCACGTGGGCTCCGCGCGGCGCGAGTTCCACCCGCACTGCGTCCGCAAAGGCCGCGAGGGCCGACTTGGCGACCGAATACGGCCCCATGAACGGGAGCACGAACTTGCCGGCGAGGCTGCCGATGAAGACGACGTGGCCGCGGGCATTCGCCACGTCGTCGGCCGCGGCCTGCACGAGTTCGACGGCCGAGAAGAGGTTGGCGTCGAGATACTGCTGCAAGTCGCCGCGGCTCGTGCCGAGCATCGTCGCCCGGCCCGACCGGCCCACGCAGCAGAAGAGGTCGTCGACGCCGCCGAGGATCCGCAGGCCTTCACCGACGACGCGGCCCCCTTCCCCCGTCCGGTCGAGATCGGCCGTGACGCCGCGGAGGCTCGCGCCATGCCGCTCGCCATATTCGAGGGCCTTCCGCACGCCCTCGCCTGAGCGGCCGACGACGAGCACGCGGGCCCCCGCCGAGGCCAGATGCCGGGCGAGCACCAGCCCGAAGCCGGCCGTGCCTCCCGCCACGATCACCCGTCTGTCACGCCACATTGTCCCTGCTCCCATCCAAGCCCCCAGGCGCAAGCCGGGGGATATCACGCGTCGCTTCGGGATCGGGGTCGGTCACGTCGCTTGCGGCCGGACAATCCCCCTGCTTGCGCATGGGGGCTTTTATTTTCGAAAGGCAAGCGAACCCCGCAGCCGCGAGGCCGCTGTTCCCATCCAAGCCCCCAGGCGCAAGCCGGGGGATCTGTGACTCCTGTCGTCGCACCATGCCGGCGGATTGTAATCTGACGTCCCCGCCCTGCCCTCCTCGGAGACCTGCCATGTCCGCCGCTCCGTCCGTCGTGCGCACGAAGATCGTCGCCACCATCGGTCCCGCCTGCCGCGAGGAGCCGGCGCTCCGCGGCCTCGTCGATGCCGGTGTGGACGTGTTTCGGCTCAACATGGCCCACGGCTCCGTCGAGCAGCATCAGGAGACGCTCGACCGGGTGCGGCGGGTGGCCGAGGCCGCCGGCCGGGCGATCGGCGTGCTCGTCGACCTCGCCGGCCCGAAGATCCGGCTCGGCGAGCTGCCGGGGGGCGCGGTGGAGTGCGTCGAAGGGGCCACGTTCCGGTTCGTCCGCGGCAGCGAGGCCCGGGCCCCCGACGAGTTCACGGTCACCTACGACCGGCTCATCGACGAGCTCTCCGTCGGCGATTCCGTCATGCTCGCCGACGGCACGATCAGCCTCGTCGTCGAGGAGCGCAACGCCGACCAGGCCCGCTGCCGCGTCGTGCAGGGGGGCGTCGTCCGCAGCCGGCAGGGCGTGAACCTCCCCGGCGTGAAGCTCTCCGTGGCCGCGATGAGCACCACCGACTGGCAGCACGCCGAATGGGCGGCGGCCGCGGGGGCCGACTTCGTGAGCCTGTCGTTCGTGCGGAGCGCCGTCGAAGTCAAGCTGCTCAAGGAACTGCTCCGCACCCGCGGCTCGAAGGCCCGGGTCGTCGCCAAGATCGAGAAGCGGGAGGCGCTCGACGGCCTCGATGCGATCGTCGATGCGGCCGACGTGGTGATGGTGGCCCGCGGCGACCTCGGCGTGGAGATCGACGTGGCCGGCATGCCGATGGTGCAGAAGCAGATCATCCGCACCTGCCAGCGGTTCCAGAAGCCGGTGATCGTGGCCACGCAGATGCTCGACAGCATGCAGCACTCGCGGCGGCCGACCCGGGCCGAGACCACCGACGTGGCCAACGCGATCCTCGACGGCGCCGACGCCTGCATGCTCTCCGGCGAGACGGCGATCGGCGAACACCCGCGGCTGGCCGTGGAGATGATGCGGCGGATCGCGAGCGCCACCGAGGAGCTCTATCTCGAAGACCGCTGGCAGTACGTGGCCGGGCGGTTCGGCCGCGACAGAACGGGGCAGGCCGTGGCAGCGGCCGAGTTTCCGCCGCCGCCGGAGGTGCTCGTGGACGGCCTCCATCCGGTCACGCAGGCGGTGGTCGACGGCGCCAGCCGGATCGCCGCCCAGCTCGACGCGAAGCTCGTGGTCGTCGCCAGCAAGAGCGGCCTCACGGCGATCGCCCGCTCGAAGCGCCGCGGCGCGGTGCCCACCGTGGGCATGAGCGACGATCCCGCCACGCTGCGGCAGATGGCCCTCTACTGGGGCGTCACGCCGCTGGCCGCGGCCGAGGGGGCCGACATCGAGCGGATGCTCGAGCACGTCAGCGCCTGGGGGCTACGGGAGGGCCGGCTCAAGCGTGGCGACCGGATTTTGCTGGTGGCGGGTATCGGATTTGGAACGGGAGGGCACAATATGGCCTTGGTGCACGAGGTGTGACGGCCGTTTGGCGTTCGGCCGCACGCGCGAGGCGCCGGCGAGGAACGGCAAAAGTCTCGTCGCGGTGGGCCGCGGACGGCCCAAGGCTCCTCGAGCTTTCGCCGATTCCTCGCCTTTCCGCATGGTGGGGCGAAGGGCTGGATGCCAGTCGGCGAGGTCAGTGGCGGCCAAATGTGCCCTGAGATGAGTAGAGAAGAGAAGAAGGAGATGGAATGAAGAAGCGGTGTGTGCTGGCGTATTCGGGCGGGCTCGACACGTCGGTGATTCTCGGGTGGCTGATCGAGCAGGGATACGACGTGATCGCGGTCTACGTCGACCTCGGACAGCCGTGCGAGGATCGCGAGGCGATCATGAAGAAGGCTCGCGACTGCGGCGCCATCAAGGCGCTGCTCGTGGACGTCCGCGAGGAGCTGTGCCGCGACTTCGCCTTCCCCACGATGCAGTGGCAGGCCCGCTACGAGGGCACGTATCTGCTCGGCACGTCGATCGCCCGGCCGCTCATCAGCAAGATCTGCGTCGAGATCGCCCACCGCGAGGGGGCCACGGTCTACGCCCACGGGGCCACCGGCAAGGGCAACGACCAGTGCCGGTTCCAGCTCGCCGCCGAGGCCCTCGACCCGGCGATCAAGGTGCTCGCCCCGTGGCGGATCGCCGCCTTCCGCGAGCGGTTCCCGGGCCGCCAGGAGCTGATCGAGTTCTGTGAGCAGAAGAACATCCCGGTGAAGGCCTCGAAGGGGAAGCCCTACAGCTCCGACGAGAACTGCCTGCACACGAGCTACGAGGCGGGGCTGCTCGAGGAACTCACGACCGACGGCCTCTCGCTCGTGGAGTTCGGCATGACGGTCTCGCCGCAGCAGGCTCCCGACAAGGCCGAGACGGTGAAGATCGAGTTTGAGCACGGTGTGCCCGTGCGGGTGAACGGCAAGACGCTTGCCCCGCACGAGATCGTGCTCGCGCTCAACGAGATCGGCGGCCGCAATGGCATCGGCCGCACCGACATCGTGGAGAACCGGCTCGTCGGCATGAAGAGCCGCGGCGTCTACGAGGCGCCGGGCATGACGCT
>CAZXIG010000112.1:0-9142 GCA_964640405.1 uncultured Candidatus Kuenenia sp. | reverse complement strand
GCGACGTGATCTACTGCGCCGATGGCTGGAACAACCTCCCGACCTATCGCATCACCGGCTGGGACAAGTTTGAGCGGCAGCAGGGCACCCTGCATGTGGCGGAGGCCTCCAAGCCCGCCGCCACCGCCGGGACCGGTCTCGCCGCCCGCTATGCGGCAGTGGGCACCGACGCAGCTCCCATGCGCCAGGGTGTCGATCCGCAGATCTGGTTTGGGGACGCGGAGCACAAGAAGCTCTGGCCGGAGGGGGTGAAAGGCGAGTTCACGGCGAGCTGGTCTGGCCTGATCGAGCCGAAGTTCAGCGAGGACTATCTGCTCCGCCTCTATGTGGGGCAGGATGACAAAAAGATGCCCGAGGAGGCACGGCTCTGGATCGACGGCCGCCTCGTGATCGACACCACGAAGGATGCGAAAGCCAACAAGGATGCGAGAGCCACAGTGGCGCGGTTTCAGACGGAGCCGCTGCCGCTGACCGCCGGCAAGCAGGTGCCGGTGAAACTGGAATACAAAAAGACAGGCTCGGGCGGGCTGCATCTCTCCTGGGAGAGCGTGAGCCAGTCCATCGAGCACGTGCCGGCGTCGGCCCTCTACCCGCGGTGATCAAAAAAATTCATGAGCCGTCTCTTACCCAGATTTGGTGGCTGGCACCTTTTGCTTGCGGGCGTGATGTGGGCGTCCGTCGCCCATGCGCGGCCGCCGAGCGTGCTCGTCATCCTGAGCGACGACCAGCGCACCGACACGATTCACGCCCTCGGCAATCAGGAGATTCGCACCCCCGCGCTCGACTCCCTCGTGGCCCGTGGCACCGTCTTCGACCGGGCCTACTGCATGGGAAGCATGGAGCAGGCCGTCTGCGTGCCGAGCCGGGCCATGCTGCTCTCCGGCCGGTCGCTCTTTCGGGTCGCCACGAATCTCAGCGACTGCGACACCTGGCCGGAGCAGTTCGAGCGGGCGGGTTACCGCACCTTCATCACGGGCAAGTGGCACAACGGCAAACCGGCGGTTCGTCGCTGCTTCGCCGAGGGCGACGCCGTGTTTCTCGGCGGCATGCACGACCAGTGGGCCGTGCCCACGATTTCGTTTCGGGATCACGGCGAGCCGACCGCCAACGAACGGCGGAAAGTCCACTCAACGGAGCTGTTCGGCACGGCGGCGGAACGGTTCGTCGAGCGACTCGGCGACGAGCCGTTCTTTGCCTGGGTCTCGTTCACGTCTCCCCACGACCCGCGACAGGCCCCGGATGAGTTTCGCCGCCGCTGGGAGCAGCGCGATCTGCCGCCCCCGGCCAACTATCTTCCCGAGCACCCGTTCGACAACGGCGAAATGCAGTCCCGCGACGAGCAGTTGCTGCCACGCCCGCGAACGAAGGCCGCGGTGTCGCGGTCGCTGGCCGACTACTACGCCTGCGTCGAGGGGATGGATGACAGGATCGGCCGGCTTCTCGCGGCGCTCGAAGCGAAGGGCCGGCTTGCCGATACGCTCATCCTGTTTACGAGCGACCACGGCCTCGCGATCGGCAGCCACGGCCTGCTCGGCAAACAGAATCTCTACGAGCACTCGATGCGGTCGCCGGCCATCATCGCCGGACCGGGCGTGCCGGCCGGCAAACGCTGCGCGGCGCTCGCCTACCTCTTCGACCTCACCGCCACGATCGGCGCCCTCGCCAACGTCGCGCCGCCGGAAGGCAATGAGGGACGAAGCCTCGTTCCCGTGGTGCGGGGCGAGCAGGCTGGCATTCGCGAGTCGCTGCTGCTCGCCTACCGCGACGTGCAGCGGGCGCTCGTGACCCCGGCCTGGAAGCTCATCGAATACCCGCAGGCTGGCCGGACGCAGCTCTTCGACCTCGCGGCCGATCCCGGCGAAATGCACGACCGTTCCGGCGACCCTGCAGAGGCCGGGCGGCTCGCCGACCTCCGCGCGCGGCTGGCTGCGGCGCGGGAGCAGGCCGCCGTTACCCATGCCGACGGACCGCCCCGCTCCTACGGCGGCCGCTATCCGCATCTCGCGATGAGCAACACGTCGGGCGAGTGCGGGGTCGGCGCCGTCGTGCCCTGGGCCGACAGGCTCTGGGTGATCACCTACGCACCACATGCCCGCACCGGCAGCGACGACAAGCTCTACGAGATCGACGCGCATCTGCGGCTCACGGCGAGGCCGGAAAGCGTCGGCGGCACGCCGGCGGCCCGGTTCATCCACGATCCCACGAACCAGCTCGTCATCGGGCCCTACGTGATCGATGCCAAGCGCCGTGTGCATGCCGTGTCGCCCACAAAGATGGAAGGCCGGCTCTCGGCCGCGTCGCGCCACCCGAGCGATCCCGAGGGCAAGGCGCTCGTCTATGACATGGAGGGGCTGCTCTACGAACTCGACATGAAGACCCATGAGCCGAAGCTCCTCGTCGCCCGCGCCGCGCCCGGCTGGCATGGCAAGGGGATGTATGCCGGGCAGGATGTCGTGGTCGTGGCCAACAATGGCGAGCACGACGCCAAGTGGGGGCTCAAGGCATTCGAGCCCTTCGCCTACGCGATCGCGAATACGCGGGCATCAAAGGACGAGGCAGGCGTGCTTGCCGAATGGTCGCCGGCCGCGGGCGCGAAGGCCTGGCGGCTGATCAAGCGGCGGCAGTTCACCGACGTGACGGGCCCCGGAGGCATCCACGGCCCGCCGCGAGACGACGCGCCGCTCTGGGCGATCGGCTGGGATGAAAAGAGCGTGTTGCTTTTGGTGCGGAGCGCCCGCGATGCCGCGGCCGGCCGTGAACCCTGGCACACGTTCCGCATGCCGAAGGCCTGCAACAGTTTTGACGGCGATCACGGCTGGCACACGGAGTGGCCGCGGATCCGCGAGGTGGTGCCCGCGGCGAATGGAAAACCCGCGAAGTTCATCCTCACGATGCACGGCGGCTGGTACGACTTCCCCGGCACCTTCTCGGCGGAGTCCACCGGCGGGATCCGGCCGCTCTGCTCGCATCTCAAGATCACGGGCGACGTGGCCCCGTGGACGCTCGACGGCAAGCCGGTGATCGCGTTCGGCTGCGACGACGCGGCGAAGAGCGGATTCATGAGCGAGGAGCAGAATCCGCGAAACGATCTCACGGGCCGGTCGAACTCGAACCTCTGGTTCACCTCCTGGGAAGGCCTCGCGACCCTGGGCCGTCCGGCCGGCACGGGATACGTGTGGCGGCGGGAGGACGTGAAGGCGGGCGTCGCCTCCGATCCGCTGCTCCTCGCGGGCGGGAGCGGTTACGGCCACCGCGTCGTGCACCTCGCCCACGAGTCCGACTCACCCGTCACGTTCACGCTCACGGCCGGCGCGGGGGATCAGTGGCGCCCGATCGCGTCGGTGACGGTGCCGCCACGGGGCTATGCCTTCAGCGTGCTGCCGGCCGACGTGGCAGGCGACTGGGTGCGGGTCGCGCTGGATCGAGATGCCGCGGGAGTGACGGCGGTCTTTCGCTACGGCTCGCGCGGCGGCATGCAGGAGGAGCCGGGAGTGTTCGCGGCGCTGGCGGACGTGGGCTCGCGGGAGCCGTGGGTGGCCGCGGCACTGCGGACCGGCACCAGCGGATCGCTGCCGCTCGAGGTGCTCGCACGAGATGTGGATGCGGCGGGCCGCGCCACCGAGGCCGCGACGTGGCGGGTGGCCGTCGGCACGGCGCCCGAGCCGCTGGCCTCGGGCGATCCCGCGGCCGTGCTGCTCCGTGACAAGACCGCGCCGACATCGCCGGATGTGTCGTTTGATGCGGGCAGTGTGATCCTCATTGAGGGAAAGAAAGTCTTTCGGCTGCCGAAGCCGCTCGATCCTGCGATCGCGGCCGCATATGAGAAACCGTTTGCCACGGGCTGGCCGCGCGGCCTGCGGGAAGTGGTGACGGAGCGAAGCCTGCTCAATGCCGCCGGCACGTTCTACGTTTTGCCGCGGGTGACCAGTGGCGGCGCGGCGAAGATCCAGCCGGTGTGCAGCCACGGCAAGCGGATCACCGACTTCTGCTCGTGGCGCGGCCTGCTGGTGCTGGGCGGCGTGCGGCAGCAGGCAGCGTCGGAGACCTTCGCAGGCACCGCGGCCGTGTCACGAGTCATCGGCAGCAGCGACCCCACCGGCGCGAGTTCGCGCGGCCCGGCCGTGTGGGTGGGCGATATCGACGAACTCTGGAAGTTGCCACGGCCCACCGGGCGTGGCGGCCCCTGGCATGAGACCGCGGTACAGGCGGGCGTGCCGAGTGATCCTTATCTCATGGGGGGCTACGACACGAAGACGCTCGCACTCTCGCACGATGCCGGCGGGCCGGTGAGCGTGACGATCGAGGTCGACCCGACCGGCGACGGGGTCTGGTTCCCTTACGCCAGCATCAGCGTTCCCGCGGGCAGCCCCGCGGTGCACCGGTTTCCCACGGGCTTCCTGGCCCAGTGGGTGCGTTTCACCACCGACTCCGCGTGTCGCGCCACTGCCGTGCTGACCTATGAATGACTCCCCGGCCCCGACGCATTTATGAAGACAGTCATGCGACCCATCCTGAAGCTTCTTGTTGTGTTCCTGGGAACTCTCTGCGGTCAGGCCCTGGCGGCAGACGCGAAGGCACCGCGGCCGAACATCGTTTTTATCATGGCCGACGACATCGGCTGGGGCGATTTCCAGTGCTACAACCCGCAGGGGAAAGTCCCCACGCCCCACATCGACCGGCTGGCGCGCAAGGGGATGCGGTTCACCGACGCGCACACGCCGGCCGCGTTGTGCGCGCCGACGCGGTACGCGGTGGCCACCGGCAATTACACCTGGCGCGGGCGTCATCCCGGCGGTACGTGGGGCTGGAACCAGAAGCCCCAGTTCCTGCCCGGCCAGAAGACCGTCGGTCACTTGTTGCAGGCCGCCGGCTATCGCACGGGGTTGTTCGGCAAACTCCACTTCGGCGGCGAATTCGAGCCGGGGCCCGAGGGGCGTCCGGACTTCACCAAGCCGATGAAGACGGGGCCGACCCAGTGGGGGTTCGATTATTCCTACGTCCTGCTCGGCGGACACCAGGGGCCGCCCTACATGTTCTTCGAAAACAACCGCGTCGCCGGCGATGCGGCGAAGGTCACACAACTCGAGGCCGGTCCGCTCAACGGCGGGACCGTGCCCGTTTCAGGGCCCGGCTTGCCCGACTGGGACAGCCGACAGGTCGGCCAGACGCTGGTAGCGAAAACGCTGGCGTTCATCGATCAGTCCAAGGACCAACCGTTCTACATCCATCTTTCCACCGATGGAGCGCACGTTCCCTTCACGCCGCCCGAGACGCTGTTGGGCACGCCGGTCGCGGGCGTCACCGAAATGACTCCGAAAACGGACATGGCCTACGAGGTGGACGTGGTCGTCGGCAAGTTGGTCGAGGCGTTGGAGAAGCGCGGACTGATCGAGAACACGCTGATCGTCGTCACCAGTGACAACGGCGGCGTCCCCGCGGAGCTCGCTCAGGGACACGACGCGGTCGGCGGATTGCACGGTTCCAAATCCCAGATCTGGGAAGGCGGCCACCGCGTGCCGTTCGTCGTGCAGTGGAAGGGCCATGTGCCCGCCGACACGGTCCGCCATCAAGTCATCGGCACGCATGACATCGTGCCCACGTTCGTCGCCTTGGCCGGCGGCACGTTCGAGCCGAACCAGATGCTCGACAGCGTCAGCCTCGCGCCCGTGCTGCTCGGCCAGCGTGGCGACGATCAACCGGTGCGCCACACGCTGCTGATCCAGAGCAGCCCGGGCCGCGACGCGCTGGCCGAGGGGGAGCGGCAGGTCGCCCATCACAAAGTCTGGGACGAGATCGCTAAGAAGGGGGCCACATCCGGCAGCGACGGCATGGCGCACGCCCTCCGCGAAGGCCCTTGGAAGCTGGTTTTCGACATCGAGCACGACCATCCCGCCGCGATCTATAACCTCGCGGACGATCTGGCCGAGCAGAAGAACCTGATCGAGGATCCGGCCCAGACGGATCGGATCCAGCGCATGGAAAAGCTGTACCGCGAAATTCGCGCATCCAAACGCAGCGTGCCCGTGGTGGAAGCTCCCGCCACACCGCCCCAAAAGATAGGATGGTTCCCGACGCATCGAGGACGATCATCGTCGATCTCGTTGCGCCCGCACGGCTTTGGACGGTGAGGTTTTGAGGCGGGGGATGGGCCGCTGGTGCTTGCGACGCATCGTCCCGCCGGCTTCTGCCGGGGTTTTTGGGAAGTCGTGGGGCCTCGCCGTAAGAATCGCGCCGGACCGGCGATCTTGTTCAGCACGCTCGCTTCGCCCCGTTTGGAGTCTTGCATCACTATGAGCCTGTCCACTTCCGCCGCTCATTGCGCAATCCTGATCGCCCTCTGCGGCCGGGCCGCCGCGGCGCCGCTCGACGCCGGCGCGGAGCTTCCGTATGAGCTCGCCCGCCCGATGCGGGTGTCGCTCAACGTCTACGACTCCAGGGGCGAGATCGTCCGCAGCCTGCTCTGCGGCGCGCCGCGGCAAAAGGGCGGGCAGCGCGAGTTTTGGGACGGCCTCGATCAAGCCGGCAACCCGGTGCCTGCGGGCGAGTATTCCTGGAAGCTGCTCGCAATGCCCGGGCGGCTGAAGACCGAATACCTGCTCACAGCCGCCAGCAACTACCCCGACCCGGCCCCCGATCCGATGCAGGAACTCGGGCACTACCGCCTGGTGGCCCCCGGCACGCACGGCGGGCCGATCGCGGTGGCCGCCGATGAAAGCGGCGTCTACATCGGCGCGGCCTGCACCGAGAACATCGAAAATTATCTCGTGAAGATCTCGCCCGACGGCAGCCGCCGCCTGTGGTCGAAGATGCAGCGGGTGCCCTGGAAGGGGGCCGTCGCCCTTGCGAAGAGCGGCGACCGGCTGCTCGTGCTTTCGGCCAACAACGAGATCTGGCCCTATGCCGCCGCCGATGGCACGGACCTGCCCCCGATCGCCACCTCCCTGCCCGCGGCCGACACGGACAAGCTCGCCGACAAGGACAAGCCGGACGACCCCAGCCGCCATGCTGCCGGTCTGTCGGCCAACGACCGCGAGATAGTGCTCTGCTATCCCGAGCGCGGCCTCGTGCGCTGGTGCGACCCGACCGACGGCAAACTCATCCGCGAAGTGGGCGGCCTCGAGAAGCCCTCCGCCGTGGCAATCACGCCCGACGGCACGACCTACGCTCTCTGCGGCACGAGCATCCTGCGGCTCAACCCGGCAGGGGCGGACCACGCGACCGTCGTCAGCGGGCTCGGCAAGCCCACGCGGATCGCCGTGAACACATCCGGCGAATTGCTCGTCTTCGACGCGGCCACGAATCAGGTGCTGCGGTTTGGCAGCGACGGCAAACGGCTCGCCACCTTCGGGCAGGAAGGCGGCCGACGCAACGGCACGTACGACCAGGCCGCGCAGGAGAGTTTTCTCGATGTGGGCTCGGTCGCGGCGTCGCCCGACGGCGGTTTCCTCGTGGCGGAGCCGAACACGGCGCCGCGGCGGGTCGCCCGGTTCACGGCCGACGGACGGTTCGACAAGGAATGGTACGGCGGCCATGTCTGGGCGCCATGGATGGCCGTAGACCCCGAGAATCCGGGCACGGTGTTCATGCCCAGCGGGTGGAGCTCGATCATGCGGCTGGCGGTCGATCTCGAGAAGAAGACCTGGAAGGTCCGCGCGGTCTATCAACTGGAGCAGATGGCCGACGGCATGCTGAAGGGCCAGGCCAACGCACTCCTGTATCGCGCCTTCCGCCGCGACGGGAAGCTCTATCTCGCCAAGTGCAGTTCAAACTCACAGATTTTCCGCGTGGATGACGACAGCGACCGTCTGACACCGGTCACGGGCTTTCATCTGCAGGCGCGACATTATGAAAAACAACTGCGTGGGCCACTCAAGGAATGGATGGAGCAAGGGAAACAGAGCTATCTATGGACCGACGCCGATGGCGACGGCCGGGCGCAGCGAGGGGAGGCGGAATACTTCGGCCCCGGACCGTGGAACTGCCTGCCCCATTGGGATGCCAACGGGATGTATGCCGTCGTCGGCAAGGCGGTGCAACATTGGCCGATCACCGGTGTCAACTCGGCGGGGGCATTGCTGCTTGGCAACTTTCCTGCCGGCAAGCCCATGCTGGAACTGCCGTCTCGCGCCAACAAAATCGAATCACGGTGGGCCTCCTACATCACCGCGGATCCCAAGAACGGCGGCTGGTATCTGGCCATCAACGACCGGATGACCAATTGGGGACGCAGCACCGATTCCTTCCTCGCTGCCTACAACGCCGACGGCTCGCAGCGCTGGATCGCCGGCGGCAAGACGATCGGCTCACCGCAGTCGCACATCGCTCCGGGCGACATCGGCTGCTTCCGCCGGATCGCGGGCACGACGCACGACTGCGTGGTGATCAACGACTTCATGGAGGGCCCGTGGCCGCTCACGAGCTACGTCTGGGATCGCGACGGCCTGTGGGTCGGCGGCGTGATGGACGAGATCGACCGCAAGGCCGCCCCGGTCTGGCGGTATGGCGCAGGCGGCGAGTCGCTCGGCACGACGCTCGTGAACGATCCGAAGTCCGGCGACGTCCTGCTCTACTGGCATGGCCTCAACGAACTGCGGATCGGCAAGGTCACCGGCTGGGAGGGCTGGGAGCGCAAGAGCGGGAAGGTGACGCTCGTCGCCGCCGCGGCCGCAAAGCAGCCGATGCTCACGGAGGTTCCGCCCGGCACTGGCAAGGGATTGCAGCTCGAGTTTTGGGATCAAAGGAAGCCCGAATGGCAGAAGCAAGACCCGGCGCTCGTGCGGCTCACCGATGCCAACGAGCACTGGGGCAAGGGGCCGGCCGCCGGCGGCCCGGATGGCTTCCGCATCCTCGGCAACGGCCGCGTGGCCCGGGTCACGGGCGAGATCGAGGCCTACCAGACCGGCTGGCATGCCTTCTCCACCGACAACTACCCGCCCAAGACGACGTACAAGATCGCCGGTGTCGAGCTGGGACGTTATTCCTACAACGAGGTCTTCATGGAGGCCGGCAAACGGTATCCGGTCGAGATCCTCTACGACGCGGAACGCACGCATCCATCGACGGATCAAGGCATCCGTCTCACGTGGGCCACGCCCCGCGGCACGTGGCCGGGCGCGTTCACGCCGATCCCGGTCAGCCAACT